>JAFATG010000253.1 GCA_019244055.1 Acidobacteriaceae bacterium
CGGAAGCGGGCCATCAGACTAGAGACGGTCAGGAGTTGCTCAGCCGCCACAGCAGGACAAATTATCTCACTTTGCGGCGGAATGATTTTTTTTTCGCGTGAATGGCAGTTTTTTATGAGCTCCTCTCGCTCGTATTTGCGAAGCCCGTTTGGGCTTAGCTCAACTCGACCCACAAGGAGAAGGGATCATGAAAAGTTTTCCATGGGCTGCCCGCCAATGGCTGGTCGCCTTGCTCGTAGTCAGCCCGGTCTGGGTAGCCGGCTCTCGTCTGAATGCGGCTCCGCCCGCTCATCCTGCACATTGGATGCAAGATATCTCGGACCAAATCGGCGGGGTTCCGCTAAGAGGAATAGCGATGCCTGGCACTCACGACGCCGCCATGTACAAGGGAATGGCCGACGGCGATATCGCGAAAACGCAAACCGGTGATTTCACCGCGCAACTGAACGCGGGCGCGCGCTGGCTTGATTTCCGGTTTCTTTATCTGGATAACACCACCTGTTCATCCGTGGTAACCGGTTCCGAAACGCTGCATACCACACCCCATACCGGCTTCTACATGGACGGTCACAGCGCCCGGTGTATCAACATCCTCGTTTCAGATGCCCTGACTCAAATAGGAACATTCCTCCAAAATCATCCACAGGAGATCATCACGTTGCTGATGGTGCAAAACGGCAATAAGCTGACAGCCGATCAGATAGCGGCCTTCCAGCAGATGGTAGCTCAAATCCTGGTGAATCCCGCGACGGGCCAGTCCTACATTTACAACGATCAGGTTGCCTGCACGCTGGGCGGGGGTGAATGGCAGGGCAACGGTCCCTGCGACGATCCTCTGGCCCCGATTTCCCCACAAAACGTGACGCCAAACCAGTTATGGTCCACTCCTGCTCGCGTCATTCTGCTGCAAACTGATTCAAGTCTTGCCGGTCCGCTCATCGGTTCGTGGCTAGATGCGAACGTCGAGGTTCAAGGCGGCTACAACGATGCTTCGGGCGGCACGTCTAACCCCGAGTACGAGGTGTTCTGGCTCGATCACGGCACGCCGGCCGGTGCTCCCGGCTTGTATCCTACTCATCCCGCTTACGCCAACTGGACCTCTGACCCCAAGATGCTCTATCTTTCCGCCTGCTTGACGCCGTTTGGTTCCCCCTCGAGCATTTTAGGCGGAGTCAGCCCGATCTATGAGTCGGACGTATTCAATCCTTTACTGACCCAGGTGATTCAAAACACCGTTACTTCCACTGAGCAACAGATCTATGCGCCAGATCTCTCGCCGTCCGACCTGAACTGGCTGCCCTACGTTGTGAACGTCGTTGAGTTAGACAACATCACCGTCGGCGGGACAGCGGCCGCCGTCATTGCAATCAACGACCAGCAATGGCCGGCTTTGAACTCCGGACCGAACGGCACTTCGGAACTAGCCTCGGGTGGAGGTTTCACGTATAAGCTGGAATCCGCCACGCTCCCCGGAAGCGATCCGGAACTCGATGTCTGGAACGATAATGGCCAGGGCTGGAGTCAAGTTACCCGGCTCGGCTCATTTGCACAGACCGGCGCCCGGGTCGCGGTCGATCCGACAGGAAATCCTTGGGTCGTCAGTTCCTCGGGCGTGATCTCGCGCCAGCTCTCGCCATCCAACTGGACCACGGTCAGCGGCCTTCAGGCGACAGACATCGGAATCGGCTCCAACGGCACTGTTTGGGCGATCGGGCCGGCCAACGTTCCCTATTTGTACAATTCGACCGCACAAACCTGGACTCCTTACGCGGGAGTTGCAGCTTCGCACATCGCTGTTGATAACAGCGGCAATCCGTGGGTCGTCACTACTGCCGGAGTAATCTACAACTTGCCCGCCGGCAGCAGCGCGCCTCCGGCAGGACAGAACGCAGCTTGGCAAAGCATCAGTGCGCCTTTCGCACCGAGCGCCATCGCAATCGGGCCCGGCAATGCCGTGTGGGCACTGGGACCGAACGTGTATCAGTACAACGGCTCCGGTTGGACCGAATACAAGAACGGCGGTGTCGCTCTATCCGTCGATTATGCCGGTTCGCCTTGGGTTGCCGATGGCCTGGGCCGGCTCTTCAAGGGCAAGCTGCGTGGCGTATTGCCCGACCCGCTGTCGCTCGAAACAGTCGCATCTCAGCCCACTAACCTCGGCCGGGGGCTGTGGACCTCTACCGTAACCGTGACCAACACCTCGACCACCGCCCTATCCGGTCCGTTTTACCTGGTGCCAGTTGCCCTGACGAATGGCACGGGCAATAAAGTGCCTGTCCTTAACGCGACCGGCCAGTTCCACGGATTTCCGTATGTGGTTCTGCCGGATAGTACTCTCCAGCCCGGCGAGTCTACGGTCGTTGTTCTCGCATTCCACTCAGTAGCGCCGACGCCGATTTACTTCGATCCGAAGGTTTTTCTCGGAACGCAGTAAACGTCCAGGCAAGATCTCTCTGTAAACAAGCGGCGATGCAATGGTCTACCGGCGAGTCTCTCGTCGATGCCCAAAGCATCGCTGCTGTTAAATGCTGGCTCCACTCAGGCTATTGGCTCTGTTGCCGTTCGGCCCGGCTGTCGACGCGATCCGCGTCGACAATTGCACCGATCCGCGAGGCAACAAGATCACCACGGACCAGCGCGGCATCAAGCCGCCCGCAAGGACCGGCGTGCGATACCGGCGCATTCGAACTGGTCGAAGTACCGGGCTCTTGTCTCACGGTGTGGTTGACCCTGGGAAAGTCCAGTAATGGATGATACAGGCACCACGTCGGTAAACGCTCTGATCACGCAGTAGTAACTCAGAGTTCGTATCACTGATGGGGTGGTTGAGCCAGGGTGTGTTCTGCGCCGGCTACCCCGAGATCAACTAGCAAGCACAGTCAAACTCACGAGAAGGCTCCCTGGATGCTTTGCTGCTTGTTCCAAAGCACAGAAGCCAGAGGTAGTAAAGCTCGCGAGCAATCGAAACCAGGCAAGGGCTCCGGAGGTTAAGCCCGCCGGAGCTTTTTCCTGTTCACCGGGCGCGATTGAAAATGCCGTTTGGGTGAGCCGGTTGTTGTCACGCTGACAGGGCTGGCGATTACGTGATGGTAGATCAAGAAAAAAGCATCTACCCGGGTCCCTGATCTCCGTGACGTGATGACGAGATCAGAACCGGCTCTCTATTCTGCAAAGGCGTGCACTGGAACGGGCGAGCCCCTCCGATTCTGAGCTTGCGGAATATGTTGGATAGCTCCTGCCTTGTTACGGAGGGTCAGCGATGCCCGAGCAAAGTTTCCAGATTGCGCCAGAATAACGCGCGACTCGGACAGAATACCAGCCGTCTCAGCGGCGCTCAATCGCGCTCGCGCGGCCCAGGTTAGCGCTTACCGCGAGGGTCATACTGAAAGCACTGCTCAAGCGACACGCCAAGCGCCATTGCCACTTTGAACGCAGTCTCAAGAGAGGGCGAATACTTGTCTTGTTCCATGGCTATGACCGCCTGCCGTGCAACACCGATCTTATCCGCGAGTTCTTGCTGTGTGATCTCACGAAGTGCTCGGAGTTCTCGAATCTGATTGCGTATGGCTGGCATCAGAGTGCCTTCCGGTAAGCCACAATGTGGGTGGCGGTTTTGGTGATATCGGCGATGATCAACATCCCCAACAAGACGCTCAAGAAATGGAGCCCTACCATTCGGCTGTCCAATCGGAGATGGCCCGAGCAAATCATAACGAGACCCGCAGATATCCCATGAGTAGCAACCGCGACCGAGTCGCTATTTTAAACGTGCACGCCGACACCCCCCACGATCTGAACCAAGTGATGCGACGCTTGGAAAATATTGTAAGCTCAGCGTTGCGGCAGCTTACTAGAAATACTAGTTCGCCTCGGGAGACATTGCGATCCGAGCTTCATATCGAAGAAGCCAGGTAGGAGACCTCGCCGTGAAGAGTGACTTGAGAATTGCTATAAATCGGCGAGAGCTGCTGGCCTCACTACGGCGCTAGCGAGCATCAGCCAGGCTCAGGATAAGTCTCCGGAACTCGTGACGATTCCCGGCAAGCGCGGCATGATCCTACATAACGATCGTCCAGAGGATCTGGAAACGCCCGTTCGCCACTTGGATCAATGGTTGACGCCGAACGATGTCTTCTTCGTTCGCCAACATTTGCCTCGACCTACCATCACGGAAAGTGACTTTCGCCTTTCGATACAAGGACGCGTTTCGCGCCAGATCGAACTGTCTGTAGCTGATCTTCGTAAGTTGTCTCAGCACACAGTTCCAGCCGTTCTGGAATGTACCGGCAATGGACGGGGGTTCTTTCGGCCCCGGGTGGCAGGCATACAGTGGGGACGAGGCGCGATCGGAAATGCAGAATGGAGCGGACCTCGATTGCTGGATCTCACGAAACTTGTGGGAGCGGATGAGCAAGCCGCGTTCGTCACTGCAAACGGAGCCGATGTCGGCGTTGCGAAGACTCCGGACTTCATTCGGTCTTTGCCAATGCATAAAGCAGCGGATCCTTCCACGCTGTTGGCGCTGAACATGAACGGCGAGCCACTCTCGCCACTACACGGGTTCCCCGTCCGCCTCATTGTGCCAGGTTGGGACGGTACGAGCTGGGTGAAATGGGTCACCTCGCTGTCCGTCACCAACGAACCGGACCACGGCTTCTTTATGAATCCTGCTTATCGCTTTCCGAAACACCCCGTGCCTCCCGGCAGTTCGGCAAATCCGGCGGACCTCGACGTGATTGAAGCTATGCCGGTCAAGTCTTTCATTACGGGGCAGGCCGATGGAGATAAAATTCCACTGTCGACAACAACACTTCGCGGTATCGCATGGGCGGGCGAGGAGCGGATTATGAAAGTCGAAGTCTCGACCGACTCAGGAGTAAGTTGGAGCGAAGCGCAGCTCTCTGCGAAAGCCCTTCCATTCACATGGCGGTTGTGGACGCTCGATTGGAAGCCGAAGGCACCTGGCTATTACACAATCTTGTCACGAGCGACGGATTCGGCGGGACGCGTTCAGCCGATCGTTCCTGTCTGGAATCCATCAGGATATTTGTTCAATGCCGTTGACAGAATCGGAGTGATCGTAGAGGAAGGATGAACATCAGATTTCTTATCGTGAGTGCTACGTTTGGTCTTGCTCCGCTCTGCTTTTCCGCCTCCGACGAGTCCTTGACGGGGAGAAGGGCGGAAGAGCGGAGTTGTACTCCCTGCCACAGTCTCCGACTTGTCGATTCTCAAAGACTCTCACGAACGGCGTGGAGCAAAGAACTGGACAAGATGATTGGTTGGGGCGGTAGTGCCGGACCGTCAGCTGCTGCTCGATTACCTATCTTCCGAATACAGCGAAGCGAAACCCATTCCCTCTCCGGTTTTGTCTGCTAATGGTAGCAAGGCGCCCAGACCGCACGACCAGTAGCTTGGGCGATACTTCAGCATGGCCCAGAATAAGAGTTGAGGCGCCAGGCATAAGCGGCTGTCACGAGAGCGGTTCAGGTTAGTAAACGCGCTTGGCTTCTCCTTCTAATTTCCGGTTCCGGACGACAAGATAACTGCCCGTTTCCAATCGAGGTCTTGTCGGCCCGGCTCTATCAGCTGTTGACTCTCCGCGACCGCCGGTATTCCGCCCACGAAAGAAGCCAAAGCTCCCCGCCGCACGTCGAGGTCAGCAACAACTCCGCCAATGTTACCCAAATACCGCCCCACTTAAAAATCCGTTCACGACCCTCAAACCCACGCCAATCGCTATTTTTCGCCAAAATCGCTTGACATGCATGCTAGTGTTTACTCGGGAAGCTCGCCGCCCCGCTCCCACACGCCCGGTACCGCTCGTATCGGGCTTTTTTCATTTCCAAAGGAGCCGATTTCTACATGCCAACTGAAGCCCAGATCGCCGCGAATCAACAGAACGCAACCCTAAGCACAGGACCCGTTACACAGGAAGGAAAAGACGCCATCTGCTTTAACGCGTTTCGCCACGGTCTCGCCGGCCGCTTCGTCATCCTGCCCCACGAAGACAAGCACGAATTTCAAGAACTCTATTTCAGCTTAAAAGCAGAGCATCGTCCTTCGACTCCCACTGAGCACCTGCTGGTCGAGCGCATGGCCGAACACTGGTGGCTCGCCCAACGCGCTCTCTATCTTCAGCAGCTCTGTTTCGGCGACTCCGAAATCTGCCAGGATCCAAAGCACCTCGCGCTCTATCTCCGCTACCAAACGACCCACGATCGCGGGTTCCATAAATGCCTGAACGAGCTGCTAAAACTTAGAGCGCAAAAGCGCAAAGCAGAAATTGGCTTTGTTTCGGAAGAGCGAAAGCGGAAAGAAGAAGCCCAAAAAGAAACCGACGAGGTCCGCAAGCAGGAGCTGCACGAAGCGCGTGTTCGGCTCGCCAACGCCCGCGCTTCGCATCTCGAAATTGATTCCGATATCCGCCAGACCATCGAAGCGCCGCTGCCGGCCACGTTCGCATCCCGTTCGGAGAGCTGTGCGATGCTTTCAAGGTCGTTGTCAACGAAGTGAACGGCAAATACAAAGCGAAGTTGGAGGAAAAGGCCGCCGCCTAGCCGAATTTTCTCTGGCCACAAATCAGTGGCGTGGACGATCTTGTCCTCTGCGTGGTCTATGCGAGTTGTGATCCCATGAAAGCGCCTGCAGCAGGTTCTGCCATAAACTGGCAGGATGCCCGAGTATCCGAGTTTCGATCTAACCGGCCAGGTGGCCTTGGTCACGGGTGCGGCCAGGGGCTTAGGGCGCGCTATCTCACTCGCCCTCGCCAATGCGGGAGCCAGCGTGGCTCTCGGTTTTCGTGACATCGAGCGCCCCGGCGACACATCGAAGGTGATTGATGAGATGGGGCCAAAGGCATTGCCGCTCCAGATGGATACTTCAAGGCTCGATCAGGTCCATCGTGCTATCGAGAACGTGGTGGAACATTTTGGGCGCATCGACCTCCTTGTTAACAATGCAGGCATTGCTCCGGAGAACCTAGCTGAAAGTGTAAACGAAAAAGACTTCGACCAGACGTTAGCAGTCAATTTGAAGGGCACGTTCTTCGCTAGCCAATATGCAGCTCGGCACATGATGCGGCAGAAGAGCGGAAGCATCGTAAACATGAGCTCTCAGGCCGGATTCGCGGCGCTTCCTTCAGAATCTGTGTATTGCATGACCAAGGCCGGCATCGCGCATCTCACGAAATGCCTGGCTGTTGAATGGGGACGTTACGGGATCCGGGTCAATGCTGTCGCACCCACGTTTATTCGGACACCGGGCACGGAGCCGGCTCTTTCCGATCCTCAATTCGAAGCCGAGGTGGTCGAAAGAATCGCCGGCTTGCATCGGATCGGGCAGCCGGTGGAAGTAGCCGGTGCGGTCGTCTTTCTTGCGTCGCCAGCGGCTTCACTCATAACCGGTCATACACTGCTGATTGATGGTGGGTGGACCGCGCGCTAGCGGCGCGCACGAGGCTCAACAGATTCGTAGCGTGGCCAGCGCGATCGCGCTAGGATGGCCGAAGCCAGCGGATATGACGGATCACTGCGCAGTCGTCAGCGGCAGTTTTCGATCTCTGCTGCTGTTCGACATCGCGGAGGAGATCGATTTGGCTCTTCTCCGCAGCGTATTGGGAATTGCGGAGAGCAAGCGCGAACCCGCTTTTCGCCACCCCACGCCTGAATACGTCCGCTTCGAGCGGCCTCCTGTGGTGGAACCGCTCCAACCCTGCCGGACAGAGGACGGCAGTGAACTGCAAACGCGGATTCGGTACTTCGATTACGGGGTCGCGAGTGTCGAATTAGCATTGCCGTTCCAAACCTCGTGGGAGGGTTTGGTTCGGGTCGCGAATCGCTGGATTATGTCGCCTGAGGTGGAGAGGCGTGCGCACCAGTTGTTGCGCGAGCGTCTGCCCGGCATCAAACAGGTGCTCAAAAAGCCCTATGCGGACTGGATCTCTGAAGATTACTACCTCATTCAGATCGATCCCATCCGGCCAGAAAGCTGTGCGATTATCTCAGCGGAGGAACTGGTTAGAGAGCGCGGGGCCCTAATTGCGCAAATTGTGCGTGGCGAAGAAGCACCGCTCTCCAGCAGCGAACGCCAGGAAGTCCTGCAGTCGAGCCTGTCGTACTACCCGACGGATCTCTTGGTTGTCGGATGGGTGGCAGCGCTTGTGTACGATTCGCCCGCGAGCGCGTCCGCCACAATCGATCTGCTCGAATACGCTAACAGCCAACTCCTGGAATTCCGCTATTACGACGAGGTGTTGACCCGCGTACTGGCCGACGTTTACAAACGCCTCGCCGAAAAACGAGGTTTCTGGGGACAGTGGAAACTGGCCAGAGAAGCCGCAAGCCTGAACACGATCCGTCTTGATTATGGAGAGCTTGTCGAGCGTACGGAGAACGCTATAAAATTTCTCAGTGACATGTTTTATGCGCGCGCTTACCGGCTGGCAGCGGACCGGATCGGCGTCGGAGACTACCGCAACCTGGTGACTGACAAATTGCGAACCGCACGCGACTTGTACGAATCGATGGTGAATGAGTTTCACCAGGCGCGCGCGTTTCTCCTCGAACTTTCTGTTGTGATCATTCTTGTAATTGAGATCGTCTTCCTGTTTCGAGGGAAAGCTTAAGGCGATTTTGTGCTCAAATGCGAGTTCGCAACGAGTAGTCCTCGTCGTTGCGTGTGAGATTCGGGCTATAGTACGGATCCTGCGCAATCACCGTTCCCCACTTGGAACGCATCGCCGCCACTTCCTCGGGGTGGGGGATGAGGTCCTTGGAGGTCTTTGAGAATGCCTCATGATGATAAAGCTGGGCGTGAGGCGTGTACAAGATTCGGTAACCAAGGGCGCCCATTTTCAAACAGAGATCAACGTCATTGAAGGCAACGGCAAACTGCTCTTCATCGAAGCCTCCTGCGCGCCAAAAGACTTCCGCCCTGGTCATTAGACACGCGCCCGTTACTGCGCTCACGTTACGAATGATGTCGGGAAAATCGAAGTAGTGAGCGGCGCCACCGTTCAGACCCTTGAACGCATGCCCACAGTTATCGTACAGACCCATCACTACACCGCCGTGCTGGATGTAGCCATTCGGATATAGCAGCTTAGGACCCACTGCGCCGACTTCGGGCCGCAGAGCCAGTTCCAGCATTGCTTCCAACCATTCAGGCATTATGACCGAAGTATCGTCATTCAAGAACAGCAGGACGGGGGAGTCGCATTGACGTGCTGCGGTGTTGTTCATTTCGGAATAGTTGAACGGCTTATGCCGCCAGTCGATGTAGCGGACATTGGCGTGGTGGCGCCGGTAGCTTTGAACCAGACTCTGTATCGCATTCGTACGCGAGTTGTCGCTCACCACAACTTCGTAAGCGGAGTAAGTCGTTTTTCGAAGGAGGCTCTCGAGATTTGCCCGAAGGACGTCAGTTCGGCCTCCGGAGGCAATGATGATGCTGACGCGCGTACCCGATGGAATCGGATAACGAGCGCGCCAACGCCCCGTAATTTTCGAAGGTTCGATGCGGGAACCGTTGCCGGCCCGCTCACAGGATTGCTGAAGCGCTTTGCGGGCGGCCTCTACCGCGTATTCCTTGTTCCCGAGGGTGGAAGCGGTTGAGCTTTCACCCGCCCGCCAGTGGTAGAGAACTTTGGCGATGTGCTCAACGTGTCGCGCTTGTTCGGATGCTCTGAGAATTAAATCGTAATCCTGGCTGCCATCGTATTCGGGTCGAAACTTGCCGGCTTGGTTCGCCAAATCCCTGCGAAGTACTAGCAGATGGCAGACGTAATTTTCTGAGCGGAGCAAATCGGGCGACCAATCCGGTTTGAAAAACGGATCGAAGCGCCGGTCTTGCCGGTCAATCTTGTCTTCATCGCTGTAGAGCAGGTCGGCCTCGCGGGTGTTATTCAAAGCCTCAATGATGTAGGCCAGAGCGTGAGGGGAAAGCGTGTCGTCGTGATCGAGAAAGCAGAGGTAATCGCCGGTCGCCAGATCCCACGCCGTGTTGCTGGCTCGAGAAATTCCGCCATTTTCAGAGCGAAACGCTACTTTAATACGGCTGTCTGTTCGCGCGAAATGGTCGAGCGTTTCGCGCACATGCGGGGCGGGGGAGTGATCATCGGCGATGCAAAGTTCCCAGTTGTCGTAGGACTGATTGATCACGGACTGGATGGCTGAAGTTAGCTCCCCAGCGATCGTGTTATACACCGGCATGATAACGCTGATCCGGGGTCGACACTCGAAGCTCCTGAGCTTCAGTTCGATCAGCTCGTCATCGGAGTGCTCGAACTCATGGATCCAGCGATCGTAATCTGATGCGAAGCCCTTCTGATGATCGACGGTAATGGCCGTTTCGAGTTCGACGAGAACAGCGCCTCTCGAGACGAGCCGGAGGAAGATAGGGTGGCGCCCGGAAGGCAACGCCTGCGAGTCGAACCGGATTGCGAATCCCGCACGGCCGGTACGGTCCAAACCTGGGTATGACTTCTTTACATCTGGCCGCGGAACCGTAGGCTCGGCTTCGATCGGCTCCAATCCTGGAATCTCCAGACGAATGGAATCGACGCCGTGCTCAGCAAGGGCCCAACCGCGCACTGTAATCATTCCACCGCGGGGTTTGCGGTCCTTCGGTTTAGGATCATCACAGGTGAGATACGAATTCTCCGGGCCTCTGACGAGACCTGGCATCGTCCGAGAACGAACGGGCCGAAGCAGGCGCTTAGCGACCCGGCTCGTCGCACTCAGAGTGCGCCAGATGCCGCCGGTAAGCAGCTCCATGAGGATGCGGTCAAGCCGGGAAATCGAGGTATCGTGAGCGCTCAGCCGGGACTCGTGTTTTTGCAGCAGCTCCAGGGCCTTCGCAAGCTGCCGCTCCGAGGCGTCCAGGTCTCGCTGGAGCTTGCGAAGTTCTTCCGCGAGCGCTTCCAACTGGGCTTCCGCCGTGTCCTGCGGGTGCATCTTTGAGACAACGATAGCAAGCTGTCCGCCTTTGTCGGGTTCGAATCCTGTTTTACACTGAGGCGTGCCTCGACGGCTCGGACAGCATTTTCTGGTGCGCGAGTCGATTCTGGAACGTCTCGCGGCGGCCGCGTGTGGGGAGCACATCCCCCGTGTAATCGAAATTGGCCCTGGACGCGGCGCTCTGACCAAACATCTCCTTCCGCGCACAGGTGAGTTACACGCCATCGAGCTGGATGCTGAGCTCGCCAGTTATCTGCGAAATAAATTTCGAGACGAGCCGAAGCTGCATATTCATGAGGGCAACGTGTTAGACGCCGACCTCGCGCAGTGGGGTCCGGCGGTAATCGCCGGCAATTTACCGTACTACATCACCTCACCCGTCGTGCACAAATTCCTGGACTTGGACCGCCGGTTCGATACCGCAGTGTTTCTGATGCAGCGGGAAGTCGCGGACCGCATCGTCGCAACCCCTGGGACAAGAGATTACGGTTACCTGACGGTCGCCGCACAGATGATCTGTGAGGTGGATCTGATATGCAAAGTTTCACCAGAAGCGTTCCGGCCGCCACCGAAGGTCCATTCGGCTGGGGTCCGGTTCAAGCGCCGCGCTCAAATTCCTGCCAATGTCGGCGAGGTCCTCTCGTTTGTGAGCCAGTGTTTCGAGCGGAAGCGGAAAACGTTGCGGAACAATTTGCGGGCCGCCTATGGAACACGGATCGATCAGTTTCCGGAGGCGGGCTTGCGGGCGGAACAGTTGAGTATCGATCAGTTTATCGGCCTACATCAGCGCCTTGCAGGCGCTAGCGGAATTTCTTAGGCCGATCTGTACACTAAAAATTCATGACGCGGGCTCGCTTCGCGCCGTCACCAACCGGCTATCTGCACATTGGCAGTGCGCACACTTTTATCTTCAACTGGCTCTACGTACGCAAGCATCAAGGCAAGTTGGTGCTGCGTATCGACGACACAGACGTGGACCGGAACACTCAAGCATCTCTGGATTCGATTTACGACGGGTTGAATTGGCTCGCGCTCGGATGGGACGAGTGTTACCGGGAATCGGATCGGTTGGAAGTTCATCGCAAGCTCGCAGACGAACTCCTGGCCAAGCGCTTCGCTTATCGCGACTTTACACCAGCGGCAGCCGATGTTCCCGAGGATAGGCCGCATGGAGAGGGACCCTGGCTCTGCAATCCGGATATGAGAGCACTCTCCGGAGAGGAGAGCGACCGGCGGGCGGCTGCCGGCGAGCCGTTCGTGATTCGCTTTCGAGTGCAACGCGACCCTGCCTATGAGGTCGCCTTCCATGACGAAGTATACGGGCCGCAATCAAAACTGACGGCCGATATCGAAGATTTTGCCCTGCTGCGCAGCAACGGATTGCCGACGTATCACTTGGCATCCTGTGCGGACGACATCGATATGAAGATCACGCACGTGATCCGCGGTCAAGATCACCTATCGAATACCTTTAAGCACATCCTCATTTTCCAGGGCGCGAACGCTCCCTTGCCCCGCTTCGCTCATTTGCCTCTTCTGATAGCCCCCGACGGATCAAAGCTGTCTAAGCGAAAGCACGGACCGGTAGTTAGCGTCACTACTTATCGCGACAAAGGTTTCTTGGCCGTCGCTTATATCAACTTCCTTTGCCTGTTGGGATGGTCCCCAAAAGACAACCGGGAGCAGATGACGCTCTATGAATTGACCAGCGCCTTCAACCTTGACGGAGTGCATCGCAGCAATGCGGTCGTGAACTTCAGCGAAGCGGATCCGATTGATCCGAAAGCGCTGTGGCTGAATTCCCAGCACCTTCGGTCGATACCCGTCGCAGTGCTCGCACCACTGGTAAGAAAGACACTCGAGGAGCAGGGTCTCGAGCCGCCCGCAGACGAAGTATTCTTCCATCACGTAATCGATACGATCCGAACCCGGTTTTCTACCTTACTTGACTTTGCGACAAAGGGCCGCGCTTATTTCAGCGATGATTATCCAATCGAGAAACAAGCGTTGGAAAAGTTGGACGCGCCGGGCGCTCGCGAACTTCTGCATGAGCTTGCGAACCGGATTGAATCCGACCCCGAATTCACTGAAGCGAGCGTTGAGAGAGACCTGAGAAAACTGGCCGAAGAGCGAGGTGTGAAAGCAGGATTGATCATCAACTCGAGCCGTGCGGCTTTAACGGGACAACCGGTTGGGCCGAGCGCGTTCGCGGTGTTTACCTGCATCGGACGAGAGCGCGTCATTCGCAGATTGAGGAAGGTCTGAAAGAGTGCCGCACGTTATCGTTGGGCTTGGCGGACTGCTGAGCGATCCCGCTTGCTGTGTCGTTAAGAATGGGCGACTCGCTTTCGCGATAGAGCAGACGAAAGTGTCGCGCCAGGACCGCCGGGGAGCTTTTCCCGACGAGGCCCTTGAAGTTGCTCTCCTCGGCGCCTCAATAAAGCGGGAAGAGATCGACTGTGTTTCGATCGCCCGTCCTTTCGCGGCAGGAAGCGAGAGCTCTGCGCAACTCGATTTGCGCTCTCGGTTTCCGCGGAGCGAGATCGTCGTGGTCGAACATCCGCACGCGCATGCCGCGTCTGCTTTCTATGCGTCGCAATTCGATTCGGCGGCGGTATTGAGCGTGGATAGAGCAGGGGACTTCCGCTCCGCGGTTCTGTTTGAAGGACAGGGAAACCAACTCACGCGGGTGCGCGAGCTGTATTATCCGGATTCCATTGGCGATCTCTATAACCGTGTCACCGAGCTGCTTGGATTCGAACCGCAAGCAGACGAGCACAAAGTGCAGTGGATGTCCGCTTCAGGCAGACCCGAGCACATTGATGTATTTCGACAGATGTTGCGGCGCAGTGGATCGGGGTGGCCCCAAACTGATCGCACATATTTGGATGCGGAGCGGAGAACGGCCGGAGGCTTCAGCAGCCGTTTCTATGAGGCGATCGGCGTAACGAACGGCAAGACGTTGGCAGGCGACATAAAAGCAAACCTGGCGAGCAGCCTGCAACGGGCTGTGGAAGAAACCGTGATTGGGATGCTCGGCGATGCGGAACGCGTTTGCATTGCGGGCGGTTTAGCGCTCAACGCCATGCTCATTCAATCACTGGAGCAGCGGTTCAAACAGGTATTTGTACAGCCCGTCGCAGGCAATGCCGGAACTGCGCTAGGTGCCGCGCTCTATGCCTGGCACAATTTCTACCGCGAAACCGATCGAATTCCGTTCGAAACTCTCTGTCTCGGTCCATCGTATGCACCGCAACAAATCAAACAGATTCTGGAAAACTGTAAACTGCGGTTCCGATTTTTGCTAACGGAAGGTGAACTAATCGAGCGGGCAATTCAAGCTCTGAACGAGAACAAAATCGTTGCCTGGATGCAGGGCAGGATGGAATTCGGACCGCGGGCCTTGGGCAACCGGAGCATTCTGGCATCCCCGCTAGACCTGTATTCAACAGAGAACCTCAACGTGTACATTAAGCACCGCGAAAGTTTTCGTAAATTCGCAGCCTCCGTTCCAGAAGAGCTGGCAGAGGAGTATTTCGAAGTGGGCCAGAATGCGCGCTGGCTGGCCACAGTAGGGCGAGTGAAGGCGAAACACCGACAGTTATTCGAGGCCGCAATTCTCGGGAATGACATGATCCGCGTGCATACGGTAACCAAAGAGGAGAATCCTCTTTACCACGCGTTGCTGGTTGCGGCAGGCGCTTCAACCGGGGTACCCGTTCTCTATAACACCAGTTTCAATCTATTTGGAGACCCCCTAGTCTGCACGCCGCGCGATGCCGTACGCAGCTTCTACTCGTCCGGGATAGACACACTGTTTGCGGGAAGCTTCTGTCTGGAGAAGTGAACGAGTTTGTCGATTGCCGTTTGAGCAATGGGGTGATATCTAGAGCCCGCAATTGGGTTCTCCATGCCGCCAAAAGGGAAAACTCGGAGGCAGCACCAAGAGTTTGCAACGGCCCCAGCGATAAGGACCAAACAGTCTCTCGACGGTGGAGACTAGCTTTTCGAGATCTTCGAAGTCTCGCTTCGCCGCGGCAAGCACGACCGGCTCGGCGTAAATGCCCGTGCGCGGACCGACTGAGGCGAAATCAATATCGCCGATGGCAATTGCAATCAGGTAAGCCGGAACCGGCCGAGTCATGCGAAACGGTTGAGATCCGTCCTGGATTTCCGAGAGATTCCGCAGCCATAACGACACGCAGCGTCGGATCTGTAGCAACGCGCGCATCAAACGTCATGCGGATGCCGGGAGAATCCTGGATCGGATCCAACTCCGCGCGTGAATTGATTGGTTCTGGCTGAAAGAAAAGGATGACTGCGGCCTGTCGTCTGTTCAGGCGCGAGCCACTGGAGACCGCGGGCGAGTGGGGATGAGGCGTAATGGATGATAACGGAATCCGCGCTGGCCGGTAGATCGATCTCCAGCGAGCTTCCGAGCACAGCGTCCGGAGAACCAATTCTAAAAGGCACGGGTGCGTTTTGCGAGAGGACCTGCCTGATATCTAAATCGCGCGTGTCCAAAAGCAGAGGCTTTGTGGGATCGGCGCGCCGCAGTTTCAGTTCAGCGATGCCGCTCAATATCTGGCGCTCAAAGTCAGCGCGCACCGAGAGGGAGCAATGCGTGACACAAACTTCTTCGGGCCGAGCGTAGGAATTGGAAATCGCGCCGGCTCATCACGGCTGCTTATTGAAATAAGCGCGTATACCTTCCTCCGCCAAACCAAGAGCCCGTGCGAGAGACACCTTTGCGAGGTTGTACTGGTACCGCGCCGAAATCAAGTTTTCATTTGCTTCGGCGACTGCCTGTTGGGCTTGTACCACCTCGACAGTATTTGTCACCCCGGCTGCGAAGCGGTCGCGCGATTCTTTCAGCGACTGGTTGGCGAGATCCATATTGCTTGTGGCGACTTCCACCTGGTCACCGGAAGATTTCAGATCGAGCAGCGCGTTGCGAACTTCATAATCAATTTGCCCCCGCAAATTGGCAAGTTCATTGCGTCGGTTCGTCAGTTCGGATTCGCTCTGAAGAATATCTCCGCGAATTCGGCCGCCATCGAAGATATTGAACTGGAGGGAACCGGTCACGTTGAATACACCATGAGAGTTCGAGAAAAGCCGCAAGCCTTCATCACCATAGAAACCGGAGATAGTCAAGGTGGGATAGCGCTCCGCTCTCGCGGCCCGCAACGCGAATTGTGCAGCAAGGGCGCGAGCCCGCGCGGCTTGGTAGTCGGGGCGGTTCGCGTAGGCTTTCGCTTCGGCATCCTGCAATGAGATGCTTTCGAGCGGGATTGAGGGGGAAGGATCAGCAGTTGTGAAATCCTGACCCACGGGCAAGCCGATGACGCGTCCGAGCGTGAGCTTGTCTTTTTCAAACTGGTTCGTGACGGCAACTAACTGTTGCTGCCGCTGCTTTAGCTCGACCTGGGATCGAAGAACGTCGATCCCAATAGCAGTGCCTGCATTATGCCGTCGAACTGCATTGTTGTAGACCGCGGTATCAGCATCAATCTCGGCTTGGGTAGCGGTGATCCGTGCTGCGTCGGCAATAATTTGGAGATACGCATTCCCGACCGCCTCCACTACCAAGTCGCGCGCATTTTTCACAGATAATGCCGAAGCCTTCACGTCTTCACGTAAGGAACGGAAGTTGTTGATCGCGGTGTAGTCGAAGACGGGGATGCTTGCGTTAACCTGGACGGCCTGATAGGAGTATGGGCCAACGATGTTGGGAATTGTGAAGCCAAGTTGTGGTGGAGGATGGATCAGAAAACCGAGAGCCTGCAAGTTCAACTGCTGCTCCGTCATACTCAGTTGCCCATTCAAGTTGGGCAACAAGGCGCTAAGCGCGCGATACCGTTCAGCGCGAATTTGGTTGCTCGACTGTTGGCTGGTGAGCAAACCGAGATTTGTTCGCAAGCCTCGCTCGATCGCATCTGCGAAACTGAGCGGAATCGGATTTGGTGTTGCGGCGCCTTGAGGAACGCTGCCTTGGAATGAGGCATCCCCTATTTGCGGCGGAGGCGCAGGCTCGGGTACGGCGGATTGAGAGGACGAAAGCGCCGCAGCACCGCCCTGGGTGTAGCTACTGGATGGGGCCGGGTTCGATGTCTGCCCGTAGCTGAGCGCTCCGGCCACTGTACAGCAAAAGAATAACGCGACAGCGTGTTTTCCGTTACTCATTCATCCTCATGATTTGGAAATGGTTGACACAAGAGTTCGATGCTCGATTTTGGCGTTTGGTACGGTTAAGGCAAAATTATTAACTTCTTAACTTTTTCGAAGTAGTTGCGACAGATCTATAGGTTGCGCTTGATAAAAGAACAGATCTCGTATCCCGTGACGTATTTAAATGGAAATTCTCCCATCGTGTAATGCCCGCACGGCAGAACCGTCACGTCGTGATCCCAGTTGCGCTTGCGCGCACCTGCAATGACCTGTCTCGAAAGGTGGACCGGGAAGGTTGTGTCGTAACGCGTGTAGATGAATTTCGAGCGTTTCTTCATCTGTGTGTAGAGATCCCAATACTTCGGAGGACTGATGCATGCCCAAAGCTCTCGAAGTGTGGACAGGTCAATGGCCTGCTCGAGGCTCTCGCGCACGTGGCGCGTCGATAGCCCTTCCCAAACAACGTCCGCGAAATACGTAGAGCAATGATTGAAGACGTTTACTTTGATGCGAGGGTCATGCGCGCTGGCGAGAAACGCGTAGCAGGACCCGAGACTAGTGCCGATGATACCGAAGTCCTCAAACCCTTTCCGTTGAAGCCAATCGATACAAGCCCGTGCGTCGATGACGGCCTGGCGGGTTGCATCAACCGTGCGGCACACGTTCGACGAGACGGCGTAATCCGCGCGTGCGAGTCCAGCCGGCATCCGGGTGTCGTGGTAGGGCAGGCTCAACCGCAGGACGGAGATGCCCAACCGTTGCAAGCCAGCGCACAGTGAGTTGTGCTGTGGGAGTTTGGAATTCCAGTGTGGCAGCAGGACGACGGCTTTGCGATTCGCACTACGTGCTGGAAACCAAAGTGCGTGGACGGCGTTGTTTTCAGGAAAGGGCGTTGCCACAGGCGAGGGGAACTCCAGCCAATCACCTTTCAGTACAAATTGCCGCGGGCTTTCGTAGCCGAAGAACTCATCACTCCGGGCGATGTTCGCCTGATTTAGTCCCAAGACGTAGGCGAGTGGATTCGAGCCGTTCAGGCTAAGCCGTTGAGCGGACGGCCAATGTCGCGTCCATTCGAGTCCGAACTCAAACGGACGAACCACGCGATCAGTGGCACGAAATGCGAGCTCGCCTTCCCAACGATCGATCCATTTCTGATAGCGGTGAGAAAAGACGTGGACCAACGATCTCATGCTAGGGCGAAGTGATTGAAACCGGCTTGCAAGATTTCAGGATACGAAGTTGCGGATCTTAAGTCCCCTTACGGGCTGCTTACTAGTCGTCGTATCGGTCGGTACCAGAGAAATGGTTGTGGTATGTTCGGGCCGCTACATCAAACCGTTGTTGGGCGTCCGCGCCATGAGCGGGAGGGCAAATATTCTCGGATTTTCACCTCCCGCGTCCACCAGCCCCGCAACGGTCGCGTCATTCAATCGAGCTACGGACTTCAGGGCATCAAGCCGTTTTGAACGCGAGCGGCTGATACGTTATTGGACAAGGCCGACTTTGCCGGAGGCTCGTCGTTCTTCTGGTTGCTTTTCGCAGCGAGGGTGGTTGCTAGCACTGCTCCTTCCGTCTTCTGAAGCGAGATAACCATCGAGCTTTTGGAGGTGCGCCGTACGATCGGATCGACGAGCCATCGAAGCGCACCCGGGACATCCCGGCTGAGGACGACCGCTTCCAGTTCGACGTACACTCCGCCGTCTCGCTGCTCAAATCGCGAGATGCTGTACAGGCGCCAGATCAAGCCACGGCCTGTGTTTGCGGGCGCTTCGTGTTCATCCGCCAGATCTAAATTCTCGATTTCGCGAACGCGGGTAGTGTAGGAAATGCTGTACCACCTGTTTTCATCGATACGTGTATAAGTGTCCTGGAAATCGGTGTCGAGCGCAAATTTGGCGACCACTGCTTTGTTCAGCATGCGAAGGGAGAATGTGTCTTCCGTGTCCGTCTGACGCAATAAGGTGGACTCAATGACATTAGGCGCATAGAAGTCTTTGTATCTGCCGTAGTCGCGCACGACAGAGAGAACGTTATCCAAGCGAGCTCCGTGGAGGAACACAGCACCAATCCAATGATGAATGAGGCCTTGGGGAACTCGGCGCGGGTTCTCGCCGATGGGAGCGACTACCGTCTCTCCGTTGTGCAGACGGCGAAGCCGGTCGGGCGACTGATCGCTCCACAGAAACGTTATTCCGTTGGAGTATGCGGCGACACGAGCGTTTTGAGCCTTCACATAGGCGTCCCAGGCCTGTAGAGTCTCCGGGCGCAGTTCGGCACCCTTTGAGGTGAGGGAAGCGGCGAGGATGAGGAGCGCTGCCGCAAGGAAAGCTCCGAGAAACCGTTTACGCTCCGGCTTGGAGAAAACGGGGGGAGCGAACGTCTGCTGCCGAGTATTCAATCTCATTTCGGTCACCATCTGCTAACATGCAGATGTTGCGGAGTATGGACGCGAGGCTGCCAATCATCCAGAAGTGTTGTTCATTCGTCCAATTCTGAGGAGCTAACGTGGACCCGATAACCGACATTTTCACCGCGATGCGAGTGGAAAGCATTGTCTACGGGCGAATTGAACTGACCGCTCCGTGGGGGCTGAGGTTCGAAAAGGGCGAATATGCGTGTTTCGGTTCGGTCGCGCGCGGCAATGCATGGCTGATGGTTGAAGGGCAGGAACAACCGATCGCTTTGACGGGTGGCGACTGCTTTTGCTTGTTCGCGCAATCCCACGAGCACAGTCTGGGAGACGATGTGAAAAGACCGACCACGAATATGCAAGACGTGGCGCGGACAAAATGCGGCAATGTGATTCATTTCGGGGGAGGGGGCGCGTCGACGACTATTCTGGGCGGTAAGTTCACATTTGACAAGACCAATAGCAAGCCGCTGATGGACTTACTCCCGCCGTTCATTCATGTGCGAAATGACCGTGTACAAGCATTGCCGCTACAGCAGAGCCTGCAACTGTTTGCGGCGGAGGCAGCGCAGTCGTGTCTGGGCTCGTACCTAGTGCTGAAGCGGCTGGCGGATATTCTTCTGCTTCAACTCATCCGTGAGTACGTTTCATCGAGCACTTGCCGTGAGACGGGCTGGCTGCGGGCGTTGTCGGACCCGCGAATCGGCGGTGTCCTGCGATCGGTGCACGAGAAGATTGAGCAGCCGTGGACGGTGGCCGAACTGGCTTCGGCGGCGGGGATGTCTCGATCAGCCTTCGCCTTGCGTTTCAAGGAAGTTGTGGGGGAGACGCCGCTTGACTATCTGACGCGGTGGCGAGTCTACAGGGCGGCCGTGCTGTTGACGGAAGGCGACAAGAAACTGACTGAGATCGCGAACGCGGTTGGGTATGATTCGGACGGATCATTCAATAAGACGTTCAAGCGAATTGTGGGAGTAACACCCGGTGAGTATCGGCGAGCAGGCGACCGGTTAGCTTTGGAAGTGAAAACGTTTTGTGATGACCGAGCTTAAGCGGCTCTGGGTAGCCAAACGTGAGCTTTCGGCAAGCCTGCGTAAGAGCGAACCAGAATTAGTGAGGGTCATCCGCTTGCCGCGCAATGAGTGCGGCGTTAATCGTGTAACTCTCGGGTGCGATGAGATTCGGTTCAAGCATGCCCGCGGGAGTATTCGCTGCGAATTCCTTCAGGGCTTAGGGCTTGACGCAGTGCTTCCCGATTTCGAGAGATGGCTCGCTCCAGTAGGGCCCGATCGGCGCCCACGCAGTTCCCACCTTTCATAAGCATTGCCGTTTTGTGGAACTATGGCTTAAACGCGCTCACGACGTGCCATCGCCAGGCGAAAACCTGTAGGCGCGCCATAGTCGAATGCGCCATGCGTTGCCGACTTAGCGCTGTGCGACTATTTGGCCCTTTACTGTATGTCGTCTCCCGGCAACAGGCCGAGCGCATACGAGGTTCTGGCGACGTACACGGTTGGCGCGTACGCCGGCAAGGTTGCCATTACTACGCACACCTTCGGGAAAGGAAAGTCCATCTATCTCGGTGCCAATCTCGACCCGCCTCAGCTCGCACGCGCGCTACTTATGCTGATGGCGCGAGCGGCGTCAAGAGTTCTTTTCAATCGCCGCATGGAGTCGAGGTAACGACGCGCCGTCACGACCAGAGGACAACTATCTACGTTCTGAATCACACGGCTGGGCCACAAACACTCAACGGCGCCGGGAGTGGCAAGGACCTGCTTACAAATTCCAATTACTCGGGGGAGTATTCGCCTCGATCCGTACGGTGTGGGTGTTCTTCAACCGGCTTAAGCGTTCGCTCAATCAAGCAGCAGATTGTTCCGCGTATTTCTGATGCGATGAAGTGACAATCTTTCGTTTGCGTTTGAGCGTGGCTGTGGGCCTGCGGATCGCGAGAGCCAGGCCGCTATACACCAGTACACATGCGCCAAGCGACACAATCGCCGCAATCGCCTGGCCGGGCCACCCACGATACTCACCCGTATGGCCGAAACGGACAAACGCGCGCAGTCTTTGGCCGAGGCTGCCGTCCGCGAAAGCGATGGTTTTGACGACCGCGCCAGTGTTGCGATTCAAAGGTACTGAGTGCGCTTTTGGGGCTGCCCTCCGGTGCCCGTATCGACAGTCGCGGACAACGGTGCCTTCACGTCACCAACGATATTCAGTGTGATTGTTCGCCAATCCGGGTTGAGAGTTTTCAAAGCAGAGAACAGTTGATCGTAGTTGGGCTGGTCCGCAATTCCGGATTTAGGTGCGTGACACGCTGGCCATCGCGGTTGTTAGCCGGTTGTGGAGAACTCGTCAGTCGGTACAGCAAGGTGTTTGCCCAGCCAAATGACATCTCCACTCCCGTGCCTTTAGGCCGCGCCCTTGCCGCGCGAGGGGCGAAGCCCATTAGCGAATGCAGTTGCTACAGTGCGGTTATGTCACCGGAAACAGAAATCCAGAAAAGGGTCGAAGAAGTGTCTCGAATGATTGAACAGCTTCAAGCGGAGCAGGAGCGATTAAAGCAAAAACTGGGGGACCTTGAGTTCCGGTTGCATCTCGTGGAACAACGCAGTTAAGAAACAAATGCGCGCGAGGAGAGCTACCCCGCATCATGATGTCACATTGGATTGTTGGATGCGATTGCCCTCGCTGTGATAGGGATAGTGAATCGCATCTGCTGCCGTAGCGCAAAAGCACTCCAGCTTAGGACTCCGAATTACTACAACATAAGGGATGTTGTGTTGTAGTCCTTTTGCCTGCGCCATGCTAGCGTCGGGTTAATGTCTTCTTTCTCGCAACGCCATGGCTATTCCGGCCAAGCTAAGGAAATCACCATACGGGACGATGCCCCGGAGAGCATCCGTGTCGTTGCCTTTAACAAGGCATCATCGCTCGGCTTGAGCGGCCACGCATTACGGGATATTGTGTGCGATGCTCTGCGAAAGCGGCCAGACCCGGATAACTGGAGTGAGGGCAATGTCTGGCGGGAGGCGGAATACCTTTTCTATGAATGTGACTGGTTTCGAGTCTACGACATTATCGAAGCGTTCTATAGAGCCCTTGTGAAACGTGACGAGAGCCTTGTGGGTGACCCGTTTGACGATAACTTTCATCAGAAGGCTGACAGGTTTCACGAGGCAATAAATAAGGCTTTTCTGGAAGAGGGAATCGGCTGGCAGCTTGTTAAGGGACAAATCGTCGCGCGCGGTGATGAAGGATTCCAGGAAGCGGTAAAAACCGCCGCCTCGCAACTGAACAAGAATCAGCGCCCTACTGCGGCAGGCCATATCCAATGCGCTGTAAGAGCGCTCTCCGAACGGCCGAGGGCGAACACGCCAGGAGCGGTTTCACACGCGACAAACGCGGTGGAATGCGTTCTGCATGACATCACCGGCCAGGAAATGACACTTGGCGGCTACCTCGATAAGTATCCGCAGTTGTTTCATCCCGCACTAAAGAAGGCGCTCAACGGTGTTTACGGGTATGCATCTGACGCAGGGGCACGGCACGGCAGAGAGGGGAAAGCGCCGAGTTTCGATGAAGCGCAGTTTGCGGTGACGACATGCGCAGCCACCTGTACGCTTCTGACGGCAATGAATCCAAAGAAGGAAGAAGAGGAGGAGTTCTCATGGTGACGTTAGTCGCAACGGAAATCATCCCTCTGCCTTCATCGCCGAACTTGCCCGCGCTCATTACCCAGGCAGGCAAGAAAGCAGCCTGGCGCTTCCTCGAATTCTTCACGGTAAATATCCGCACAAAAACACCCGCGCGGCCCACGGGCACGGGGCGGGCACATTCCCGCGCTGGTGCGAGGGCAGGGGGATTGCGCGCATCAAGAACGTGCAGCCGATGCATGTCGCGGGCTAAGAACGATCAGCAGCACCGGCACTGCACACCAGATCCCGACCACGTTATGCCAATTCCACTCGCGTGCTCTTCCGCGCAATCCAGATCGAAAGGCGATCGGCGGGCGGGCAGCTTTCGAACTCCACTTGCGCAGGCATCCGAGAACTACGCCGACGAGAATCAAGCGCCAAAGAGGAGATTCGGTACGGCCGCCAACCAATGGCCAACGTTCTTAGATCCAAGCGGCGCCGACTGCCCGATGAAGCCGCTCGACTACGAAGAAGAGTGCATGCACACGGACCGAGCTGAGACCAAGCACAGCACCGCTGTAAGGGTCGACATAAACTATTTTGTTCCGGTTGATTGAAAACTGAGCTGCTGCCTGAGGCTGATTGCGCACCGCACATTGTTGGTCGTCAAGTTCCCACAATCAGCCGCCCTCGTGAGTGGCGAAGAATCCGGAAACGTAGACATACCGGCACTCGCTTGAGCGCGAGTGGTAGGAGAAGAGAAGATGAATGCATTCTCGATACGAACAACGTGGGGTATCGGTGTGTTGGCACTGATCTGCCTTTCGCTGATACCCGCCCACGAGCAGACAGCGACCTCGCGAATCGTCGCCGCGGCAAATACATTTCTCTCGACACTCAATGACAAGCAGCGGCAAACCGTTTTATTTGCGTTTAATGATGAGGAGCAGCGCAAACGCTGGTCGAATCTCCCGGTTTCCTTCGTTCCGCGCGGCGGCATCAGCTTGAAGGAAATGAATACTACTCAGCGCGCCGCCGCCATGGCTCTGGTTGCGTCTGCGCTCAGTGCGAGGGGCTTTGAAAAGGTTCAGCAAATCATGGAGGGTGACGAGGTCAACAAGAATACTGATCAGGGCCCACCAGGCAATCGGGGACCGCGCCCACCCGCCGGTGCTGGAGGCCCTCCACCATCTGGCAATGGAGGTCCTCCACCGTCCGGTCGCGGCGGCAACCGCCCGCCCGCTTGGAATGGTCCCATATTTGGCAAAGATCTCTATTACATCTCCATACTCGGCAAGCCCTCCGAAAAAGATCCCTGGATGTTGCAGTTTGGCGGGCACCACTTGGCTCTCAACGTCACGATTGCGGGCGAACAGGGCGTTCTTACACCGACGCTCACCGGCGCTCAGCCCGCACTCTACACCATCGACGGGAAAACGGTGCGACCCCTTGGCCAGGAGAGCGACAAAGCGCTCGCATTGCTCAACGCGCTGGATGAGAACCAGCGAAAACAAGCGATCCTGAGCTACCGTCTGGCGGATCTTGTGCTCGGTCCCGGACAAGATGGCAAAACGATCCAGCCGGAGGGGTTGAAAGCTTCCGACATGAATGAGCGTCAGCGCGCGATGCTGCTCGACGTCATCTCGGAATGGGCGAACATCATCCACGAGAGCGCCGCCGCGGCGCGGATGGCGGAGATGAAGGCTGGTCTTAATGACACGTGGTTCGCCTGGAGTGGCCCAACCACCGCTACTCCGGGCCACAACATAGCCGCTTATTACCGAGTTCAAGGACCGAATCTCGTTATCGAGTACGCACCTCAGAAACTGGGTGGTGATCCCGCCATGCATGTGCACACCATGTACCGCGATCCGACCAACGATTACGGGCGCAAATTCACCGCAAAATGAAGACGAAGTTGACTGCGGCCGCCGCCATCTTTCTCGCGCTAGGAGTCTCTGGCTTCGCGCACAGGCTCGATGAATACCTGCAGGCCACTCTGTTTTCGCTGGGCGAAAACCGTGTGGGAGCCGTCATGCGCTTGGTGCCCGGGGTTGCGGTTTTTCCCGGTGTCTTCGCAACCATCGATACCAATGGGGATGGCATTCTCTCAGAGGCCGAGCAGCAAGCGTACGCCGAGCGGGTTCTTGGCGACGTTTCACTCAGCGTGGACGGCAAGCGCCTGAGGCCCCGGTTAGTATCGGTCAATTTCCCGACGACCGAGGCGATGAAAGAAGGGCTCGGGGAAATTCAGATCAACTTCATGGCGGACTTGCCCGCCGGCGACCCTAACCGCAAGCTCGTGTTCGAGAATCACCATCAAACCCCGATCTCGGCATACCTGGTGAATTGCTTAGTACCTCGCAACCGTGACATTCGAGTCGTGGCGCAAAATCGAAACTCGAATCAATCGTTCTACGAGTTGGACTACGTGCAGGCCGACGGCCGCTCAGGCCCGCTGTCACTTGTTAAGTCGTGGTCAGGCGTACGCGCCGCGCTGGGAAGCAGCGTCGGCTTCGCGAGCATATTCCGCCTCGGGATTCGACACATCGCGGAAGGTACTGACCATCTCCTTTTTCTATTGGCGCTACTTCTGCCGGCGCCTTTGCTGGCGTCTCGTTCCCAGTGGGTCGGATTCGAAGATGTACACCACAGCCTGCTGCGGATTTTGAAAGTGGTAACGGCGTTTACCATCGGGCACTCGATCACGCTGGCATTAGCGGCGTTGGGAGTGGTCCGCGTGCCCAGCCGCCCCATTGAAGTGCTGATCGCTGTTTCGATCCTTGTCTCAGCGGTTCACGCTCTGCATCCGCTCTTCCCCGGACGTGAAGCTGCTATAGCGGCTTTCTTCGGCCTAATTCATGGTCTGGCGTTTGCGACAACACTAGGACAACTAGGCCTCGGCCGGTGGGAGCGTGTCACCGGTATCCTGGCATTCAACCTGGGCATCGAAACCATGCAGTTATTCGTGGTCGCAGCAACCATGCCGTCGCTCGTTTTGCTGAGCCGCACACGTGCGTACTCAGTTCTAAGAATCGGCGGCGCTCTCTTTGCTGGTTTTGCCTCCGTGGGCTGGATCGTTGAGCGACTTCTCGAGGCGCACAGTTCAGTAGATTTGGTCGTGGATCGCGTTGCGCATCAAGCCATTTGGATCGCTGTTGCCTTGTTCCTGATGAGTCTGGTTTGCTGGTTCCGCCGTAACGTTCTCGCTAAGCAGGCGCGGGGATTTGCTTAAGCCGGCCGCTGATTTTGGCCAATTCCAAGCCCGGAGTGCCGCCCACCTGCAACAGGAATAGGCAATAAATCGGAAGGATCGGGATATCGCTTCGGCAGCATCTATTTCTAGTCTGGAGACAGGGGCAAAAGACTCCGAAGGAGAAGTAAATGCAAAAACGCAAATTGGGAAAGAGCGGCCTGGAAGTTTCGGGGATGGGGTTTGGCTGCATGGGAATGAGCTTCGGTTACGGGCCGCCCAAAGACAAGGAGGAGATGATCGCTCTCTTGCACGCCGCGGTTGAACGCGGGATCACGTTCTTCGACACGGCCGAGGTCTATGGGCCGTTTTTGAATGAGGAGCTCGTCGGCGAGGCCCTGGCTCCCTTCCGGGGTCGGGTCGTCATCGCAACTAAGTTCGGCTTTGACCTAGGCGCAAACCGCGATCCACGGCCCGGTCTGCCTGGCCTGAACAGCCGGCCGGAGCGTATCAGGGAGGCCGTCGAGAGTTCGCTGAAGCGGCTAAAAGTTGAAACGATAGATCTGCTTTATCAGCACCGCGTGGACCCGGACGTGCCCATCGAAGATGTCGCAGGAACGGTGAAGGAGCTGATTCGCGGAGGAAAGGTGAAACACTTTGGCCTTTCTGAACCAGGAGTGCAAACGATCCGTCGTGCCCACGCTGTCCAACCGCTAACTGCGGTTCAGAACGAATACTCGTTGTGGTGGAGACGTCCTGAAGCGGAAGTGTTACCGACGCTCCAGGAACTCGGGATAGGCTTCGTTCCATACAGCCCCCTCGGGAAAGGCTTCCTTACGGGAAAGATCGACCAAAACACTACGTTCGACAATTCGGACTTCCGCAACACCCTACCGCGCTTTACACCGGAGGCTCGGAAAGCGAACCAAGCGTTGATTGATCTGCTCGCCACGATTGCAGAACAGAAAAAGGCCACACCTGCTCAGATAGCCCTCGCATGGTTGCTTGCTCAGAAGCCATGGATTGTTCCCATCCCTGGCACGACGAAGCTGACGCGTCTGGAGGAGAACATCGGAGCGGTATCGGTCGAACTTACGTCGGACGACCTCAGGGACATCGAAAGCGCCGCCTCAAAAATCACGGTCGAGGGCTCTCGATATCCCGAAGCGCTCGAAGCAATGACGGGCCGCTAAGCGTCAATAAGCTGTTCTGTGGTTGCATGGAAGGAGACGGCTATGGCGACTATCCTGGTTAACGGAGTAAAGCGCGAAGTTCAGGCCCCAAGCGACACGCCTTTACTCTACGTCTTGCGAAACGATCTCGAGCTTTCCGGCCCTCAGTTTGGCTGTGGGCTCGCGCAATGTGGAGCGTGTTCCGTCCTGCTCAACGGCAAGGAAGTGCGCTCCTGCATCACCCCTCTGGCTGCGGTGGGCGATAAGGAGGTCACCACCTTAGAAGGTCTTCCGACGCGATGGGCCAAACAAAGAGGCCTATCCGCGGACCAGGCGGCGAAAACTCTTCACCCCGTCCAGGAGACATGGATCGAAGAGCAGGCGCCACTCTGTGGGTTTTGCCAGAACGGCATGATAATCAAAGCCACCGAACTGCTGGAGCGCGTTGCGTCACCCACACTCGCAGAGATCAAAGAGGCATTTACCACATCTGGCCCTTCCCCGCATCTTTGCCGTTGCGGAAGCTACACGGCGATCATCCAGGCTGTGCAACGCGCCGCCACTCGAATGGTGAAAAGGAGTGACGTATTATGATCGCGACCCAACAGAAAGTGGCGACCAGTACAACCGATGTTTTCGGTGCATTCCTTTCGCGCCGGGGCTTCGTTAAGACAGGCGGAGCACTGCTGGTCGGCTTCGGCCTGGTCAGCGCGGACGGCATGCAAAAAACCGACGTGGCTGCCAGCGGCAACACATTGAACGCCGCCCTACCCGAATCCTGGATCGAACTCCATGCCGACAATACGATCTTGATTCGCGTAGGTAAGCCGGATTTCGGTACCGGCAGCGTGTTCACCGCGTACCGGCAGATTGCGGCCGAAGAACTTAGGGTACCGGTTGAAGCCATCAGGACTGTTATTTCGGGCGACACAGATCGCACGCCCGACGGTAGCGGAGCCTTCGATTTTCTGCAAGGTGGCATGCCGAATATCCGTAAGGCGGGAGCTTACGTTTACCAGGCGCTGCTCGATTTGGCATCCGAAAGGCTCGGTGTACCGAAGGATCAACTTTCCGTCAGAGACAGCATTATCTCCGGCGGCGGCAAGAGTGTGTCCTACGGGGACCTTGTTAAGAACCAACACTTGAATCTCACGATCCCCGTCAAAGGCGACGTACACAGCATGTTCGGATTAACAGTGGAAGGGAATCCTCCGCTGAAGCCTGTTAGCGAGTACACGATTGTAGGAAAGTCGTTTCGCAACTCTGTAACCGTTTCAAAAGTGACTGCAAAAGAGACGTGGGTTACCGATGTGCGTCTTCCCGGCATGCTGCACGCCCGCATGGTGCATCCGAAGACCCTGGGATCCAAACTCGTTTCTGTGGGCCCGCTGGATAAAGCTCGTTTTCCGAACACGCAAGTCGTCGTAAGGGGAAACCTCGTCGGCGTGGTTGCACCAACGGAGTGGGAAGCGATCAAAGCCGCGCAACAGATCGCCGCAGGCACAAAGTGGACGGACTGGAAGGGACTTCCCGGAAATGAACGCCTGTTCCAGTTCCTGAAAGAAGACGCCGACTGGAAGAGCACTCCCGCCGAGACGAGCAAGAAATCCAACGGCGATGTCGCCTCCGCGCTAGCGAAACCGTCGAAGAAGCTTTCGGCGACGTACCAGCGTCCGTACCTAAAACACGCGCCCATTGGGCCGACGATGGCGCTCGCCGATGTTCGTTCTGACGGGACCGTCTACGTCTACACGCATACCCAGAACCCCCAAGCCCTGCGCTCCGGGATCGCCCACATGCTCTCTACTTCTGTAGATCGCGTCGTAGTGCGTACGTTCGCAGGACCTGGCCACTATGGGCGGTCTAACGGGGGCAACGCCGGGGCCGAGGACGAAGCAGTGATTCTGTCGCAGGCGGTCGGCAAGCCCGTTCGAGTGCAATGGATGCGCCCTGAAGATTTCCAGTGGTCCACCCAATCTTCCGCAGCATTTTCGGACGTTGAGATCGGTCTTGATGCCGAAGGCAAGATGACGGCGTTCCAAATCGACCACTACATGCCGGCGATGCAAGACGACCGTCTGGTTGGCGCGATCCTGGCCGGTCTTCCCACTATCCCCGCACCGAACGAGCAAGGCGCTGTCATCGGTGTCCGGAATGATGTGCACGACCCATGGATTTACGACGGCACGCCGGCCGTATTGGAACGTGCGTACGGAACTTTCCAGATTGGGCAGAAGTCATCCGCGCTGAATGTCGGGTTACGCGACCATAGCCTGAGAACGCCGGGGCAGTATCAACAGAACTTCCCGCGCGAACTGGCGATCACAGAAGCCGCTGTGCTCGCCGGAGCAGATCCGCTTCAGTTTCGAATTCAACACGCGCGTGAGAAACGGCTCATCGGCGTGCTGGAATCCGTCCGGGATGCTTCGGGGTGGAAACCGCGTTCGGAGCCGCCGAGCGCTGTCAACGGTCTGAAGCGAGGCCAAGGGGTCTCGGCACTCTTCCGGGGCGGAAGTTACTGGGCTTGCGTGGCCAATATCGCAGTCAATATGACCAGTGGCGCCATAAAGGTCGAAAGGGTGACCGTCGCAGTGGACCCAGGCATTGTCATCAATCCGATGCAGTTGAAGCGTCAGGTAGAGGGTGGCACGGTCATGGGAATCAGTATGACCTTGCTTGAGGAACTACGCTTCGACGAGAGCGGAGTAATCGTCAATGACTGGCGGAGCTACCCGATTGCGACGGTGGCTGATCTTCCGGAGATCAAGGTTGTTCTGATAAATCGGCCTGAAGTTGGTAAGTACGGCCAGGGGTCTGAGGCGGCGAACGCTCTAGCGGCTTCCGCTATCGCCGGAGCATTCTTGGACGCGACGGGTAAGCCTGCGCGCCGGCTTCCCCTGAAGCCCGATTATGTCCAAGCGCTGCTGAGAGCCTGAGAGCTCCAGGGATGCCTTCCGGCACAGAGGGCCTCGTCGAAGCCTGGCGGGTGAACAACCGTATCAATCTCTTTCTGCTCGACCGCATTACGGACGCCGGAATGGCGAGCACGACCTCTACGCGCGGGGGCCGCAATGTGGCACGGCAGTTCGCGCATTTGCATAACAACCGCGTCGATTTTCTGATGCATCACGCGCCTCGCGATCTGTCGGAGGGGATTGTGAAATTCGAAGGTAGCTATAGTCCGACAAAGGAAGAGCTCAAGACGGCGCTGGAAAGTTCTGCCGAATCCATCGCGCGCTTGATCGAGCACTCAATGAATCAAGGGGGAACCATTCGCGCGTTCCGGCGCGGAGTATTCGCTGCCTTCGGATATCTGGTCGCCCACGATAGCCACCATCGCGGCAGCATTCTTCTGACCCTGAAACTTACCGGCAATAAGTTGGACAGTGATGCGCAGTATCTGATCTGGGATTGGAACAATAGATAACGGGAGATAACGGATGACGAAGCCGACGATTCAGCACATCTCCGACACTGCGCGCTGGGCAGCGGTGTTCCGTGCTTGCGAGAGCGAGCGTCCGGATGCGTTATTCAAGGATCCATTCGCTCGGAAGCTGGCTGGTGCGCGCGGCGAAGACATTGCCGCGGCTAATCCGTTTCATAACGAGAATTCGTGGTCTTGGGTCGCGCGTACTTGCGCCTTCGATGAATTCATCAGCAGCGAGATTCGCTCGGGCGCGGATACCGTGCTGAACCTTGCAGCCGGCCTAGATGCTCGTCCTTACCGCATGGACTTACCGCAACAGTTAACTTGGGTGGAAGTCGATTTACCCGGTATTCTCGACTATAAAGAAGAAGTTATCGACGGAGAAACGCCCCGTTGCAAATTGGAGCGCATTCGGCTGGACTTGGGCGACCTCGCCGCGCGCCGCGAGTTGTTTCGTGATCTCAATGCCCGGTCAAAGCGAGTCCTGATTTTGACTGAGGGTCTAATTATTTATCTGACCGCCGAAGAAGCCGGCAGTCTGGCCGAGGATTTGATACGTCAGGAGTCGTTCCACCGCTGGATTTTGGATCTCACATCGCCGGGACTCCTGAAAATGCTGCTCGACAACACAGGATCGCAGTTTGCGGGAGGCGTGGAGACCTTCAAGTTTGCTCCAGAGAACGGGCCGGATTTCTTCCTCCCGCACGGATGGAGAGCATTGGACATCCGTTCCATGCTAAAGACGGGCGCGGCTATCAAGCGTCTTCCGGGCAATCTGGAACCCTTCCTCGAGTTCCCTGAGGACCCCGTGGCCATGGGAGAACGTCCCTGGTCCGGCGTCTGCCTGATGGGCAGATCCTCGTAACGGAACGTAAGCGTCTCGACCTCTATCATGGTTCTTTGAATAGGGTTCTTTTTTTCCTGGGAATCGCGGCAGGTTCTCTGTTCGCGCAATCCAATCGCCCGATCCAAATCAGCCTCGATTTGAGCGACGCCCCGCGCAAGATCCTGCGCGCTGAGTTGCACATTCCGGTGGCGCCTGGACCCGCCACTCTGGTGTTCCCCGGATGGATTCCCGGCGAGCACGGGCCGACGGGACCAATTGATAATCTCTCCGGGATCACTTTTATAGCCAACGGCCAGACCCTTTCATGGCGGCGCGACGACGTGAACATGTATATGTTCCACCTCGAGGTCCCGGCGGGCGTTTCGGATCTCGAAGCGAAGGTCGACTTCTTGGCAACCGCCGCCCCTACGGGATTCTCCGCTGGAGCGTCCACCAACGCAAATCTGGCCATTGTGAGTTGGAACGAGTTTGTGCTCTACCCATCTGGGTCGGCCGCCGCGCAACTTGAGATCGAACCTTCCATCCGCTTCCCTGAGGAATGGAAGTTTGGAACGGCACTGAGGGAAGTGTCGCGCGACGGGAATTCGGTTCGGTTTCGAGCAGTGCCACTGAACATGCTCGTGGATTCGCCCGTGCTCGCGGGCCGCTTTTTCAAGGAGATTCCACTCGCTCCCGAGATCACCCCGAAGCACTTCCTTGACATGGCCGCCGATGGACCCGAAGATTTGAATCCGAGCGCCGAGCAGCTAGCCGCCTTCAGCAATCTGGTTCGCGAGACCGGCGCGCTCTACAAGTCGCGGCACTATGAGAGCTACCACTTCCTTCTCACGCTGAGCGATAGCGTCGCCCACTTCGGTCTCGAACACCATGAATCGAGCGACGATCGCGTGGAGGCTCGGACATTTCTCGACGAAGATCTTGCGCTCGTGGAGGGCGACCTCCTGCCGCATGAATTTACACACTCCTGGAACGGGAAGTACCGGCGTCCCGCCGGTTTGGTCACTGCGAATTACCAGCAGCCCATGAAAGGTGATCTGCTGTGGGTCTATGAGGGCTTGACTCAATACCTGGGCGATGTTCTCGCCGCGAGAAGCGGAATCTGGACGCCCGAGGAATACCGTGCGTATCTGGCGGATTCGGCTGCATCTCTCGACCACCGTCCTGGCCGCACCTGGAGAGACCTCGAAGATACCGCCATCTCCGCGCAAATTCTCTCTGGGACCACCGACCAGTGGGACAACTGGCGCCGGTCGGTGGACTACTATCCCGAAGGCGAGTTGATCTGGCTCGAAGTGGATACCATCATCCGAAAGACTTCCGCCGGAAGGAAATCGCTCAACGATTTTTGCGCGCGCTTCTTCGGGTTGGGCGGAAACACGCCTCCTGAAGTGATTCCGTACACGTTTCAGGATCTGGTTACCGAACTGAACGCAGTTCAACCCTATGACTGGGCAGATTTTCTGCGCGAAAAGGTGACCACAAAGGCACCCCACGCGCCTCTAGGCGGCATCACGGCTGCAGGCTATCGGATTGAATATACAGATCGGCCCAATGAATATACTCGCGCCACAGATGCACATGAGCGCGCTGTAAACGCTTGGTATTCGATTGGGCTTCGAGTCGCCGATGGCGTCATCAGCGACGTCTTGATCGGCTCGCCCGCGTACCGGGCTGGGCTCGGTCCTGGGATGAAGATCATAGCCGTAAATGGGCGCCAAATGAATGAGGATGTCTTCAGGCAGGCAATTAAGGACACGGCCGGCACCGCTCACAACTTGGAGCTGATTGTAGAGAATACCGGCTATTACAAATTCGTGCGGATCGAGTATCACGGAGGAGAGAAATATCCGCATCTCGTGCGAGAGCCGAATACGCCAGCGCTGCTGGATGACATTCTGAAGCCGTTATTGAAACATCCCGAGGTGAAGACAGCCGAGTGAGCGTCGGTACCCTATCAATATGCCAACATCGATCGAGCTGCCCGAACGCGTCTACCGAGAGCTTGAGCGCATCGCGCGAGCGAAGGGATATACGCCGGAACAGTTGGTAGTGCTGGTGCTCGAGCACGAGTTCTCACGGGAGACGCTGGCCGCTGGTTCGCGAACCAGGGTTTCACTTCCTCTCATCCATTCAAAGCACCCAGCGACCCTGGATCTATCAAATTTTGACTTTGATGATCTACTTGCCTGACATCAACGTCTGGATCGCTTTGGTTCCCGATCGACACATTCACCACGAAGAAGCTAAAGGGTGGTTTGACCGGGTCGCTAGTAACAATGTCGGCTTTTGTCGCATTACTGAAATCGGTTTTTTACGGCTCCTTACGAACAGACAAGTAATGAAAGAAGATACCTCGACTCCGATGGAAGCTTGGCAAATCTATGATGCGCTCCGGCTGGACCCGAGGGTAATCTTCCTCGACGAGATTGCGGGAGTGGGCGCCGCCTGGCGTAAAAAGTCTGAATCAGCCATTGGTGGACCGAATACCTGGACAGATATGTACCTCGCAGCTTTCGCAACGGCCCATGAGGCTACGCTTGTGACGTTCGATCAACGTTAGGTGCGAAGGAAGCAGCAGAAGTTCTTGGCGCCCGCTAGCACAAGTCGGTTGTTAAAGCATGGCAGTGATCTGCCGGAAATGGAAACAGCGACGCCTCCGGACTTGCGCGTCAGAACCGGATGACATCGTTTCGGGCGTTATAATTCTGTGGGTGAGCGGTTCGCCTTCACCTCATCGAGCGCATCGGTGCAGTTTTCTACCGGGCCGGCAGGATCCCTATCTCCGCCTCGGCACGGTTCCTGTTTTCGTTCGCGATCAGGAACGAAGCCTTCGGTTCTATCTGGAGCGGCTTGGGTTCCGTCTGGCCTTCGATATCCTGCTCCCATGCGGCAACCGGTGCTTAACTGTTAGCCCCCCGGATGGTACGGCAAGTCTCGCGCTGATCGCTCCAAACCCCAGCTCTGAAGAATTCAAGCTCATTGGCCGCCCTACTCAGATCGCTTTCCTGACCGAGGATGTTTACGGCAAGTTCGAAGAATGGCGAAACCGGGGGGTCCGCTTTCATAATTCGCCGCAGGCGCAGCCTTCCGGCGAAATGTTCTCCACCTTCGAAGATGAGGATGGGAACTCGTTTATGCTTCTGAGCATTAACGAGCTGACTTTGGAACTCGAGGAGCAGCGGCGCGCTCATGCGGAGAGGCTGAATTCCGAACGCCGTGCTGCCGAGGAATTGGAAGCCGCGAGAGAGGTACAGGCGAGACTCTTTCCGCAAACGCAGCCACGCCTTGCGACCTTGGACTATGCAGGTCTTTGCATCCCGGCCCGCCATGTGGGCGGTGATTATTATGACTTTCTGGATTTAGGCCGTCGGCATCTCGGGCTGGTGACTGCCGACATTTCAGGAAAGGGGACTGCTGCGGCTCTTTTGATGGCCAATTTGCAGGCGTCTCTGCACAACCAGTGTGCGACTTACTGGAGCCGCCCCTACACGCCGTTCGCGTTGGAGCAGCCGCAACGGTTCCTGATCTCGGTAAATCGGCTTTTCCGCGAGAACACAACGAACAGTGCATACGCTACGCTCTTCTTTGCCGAATACGATGATGCGACGCGGCGGTTGCGCTACGCGAACTGTGGCCATCCTCCAGCGCTTCTGCTCCGGCGTAGTAGCGAGGTGGAACGGCTCGATTCCACGTCCGCTGTTCTGGGGCTCTTCGAACAGTGGGATTGCGCCGCCGCAGAGCGTGAGTTACTCCCAGGCGACACTTTGGCGCTCTATACCGATGGGGTAACGGAATCGTTCAACAGAGAGGACGAAGAATTCGGCGAACACCGCTTGATAGAAGCGCTGCAACAGCACCGCGAGCTGCCTTGTGAGAGCTTACTACGCTGCTTAGTTGATCACGTGAGGCAATTCAGTCCCAATGAGCAGCACGACGACATCACTCTGGTAGTTGCCCGCTGTACGGGAGATTAGCCGATCTCAGGCCTGCTGCTACTACACTGTAGTAGAATAAAATAGGTGATAGTAGAGCCGTATGGTCCAGCCAAGGCTAAGTAAGCTAGAACTTCAAATCCTGGAGGCTCTCTGGGCCAATGGGAAAGCATCCATTCGGGAGATCCAGGAGTCCTTTCCGGAGCCTCGCCCCGCTTACACAACCATCCAAACAACCGTGTACCGGATGGAAGGGAAGAACGTGGTACGCCGCGTCCGAAAAATCAGCAATGCCCATATTTTTGAGCCGGTCCTGGCGCGCGAGGTGACGCGGCACCGCGTGCTCGATGAAATTCTGAGTCTCTTCGGAGGGCGCGCCCAACCGATGATGGCACAGTTGGCTGAAGCCGGGAAGCTTACTCTCGACGATGTTCGCGAGTTGGAAACAACTCTTAAAAAGCTCGAGTCGGAACGAAAGCGGAAAGGACGAGTGAGTCCAAATGACCGGTGAACTGATAAACCATGTTTGGCAATCGACGATCTTCGCGATTGTCGTCGGAGTGATAACTATCGCCTTTCGCAAGAATCGCGCCCGTGTTCGCTATTGGTTGTGGCTGAGCGCCTCCTTGAAATTCCTCTTACCGTTCTCCTTGCTAATGAGCCTCGGCAGCCGCTTCGAGTGGACTCCCGCGTCGGACGTGATGCTGGCGATTCCACCTGCCGCGCTCACGATCGCCCAAGCAACTCAGCCATTTCTCGAAACCTTATCGGTAGGGTCGCCCGCGCCAAGCGTTCGCGATTGGACCGCCATCGCGATCTTTGCAGTGTGGGCCTGTGGGTTCGCGGGCGTAATGCTGACACGCTTTCGCGAGTGGCGGCGTATTCGAGCCGCGGTACGCGCCAGCACTCGAATCGAAGGTCTAGGGACTCTGCAGGTTCGCTCTTCGCCAGGCCTGCTGGAACCGGGAGTCGTCGGGCTATTCCGCCCGATCCTTCTTCTGCCCGCCGATATCGCCGAACGCCTGCAACCACCTCAATTAAAGGCGGTGCTGGCGCACGAGCTGTGCCACGCGCGCCGGCGCGACAATCTGACTTCCGCTATTCACATGATTGTAGAGGCGCTCTTCTGGTTTCACCCACTGGTTTGGTGGATCGGTGCGCGCCTGATGGAGGAACGCGAACGAGCCTGCGACGAAGCCGTGTTGAGCTTCGGCAATGAGCCGCACGATTACGCCGAAGGAATTCTCAATATTTGTAAGAGCTATCTTGAGTCGCGACTATCTTGTGTCTCCGGAGTAACTGGGTCCAATCTCAAGAGACGAATCCAAACGATCCTGACTGGACGCGTCGCGCGCGACCTGAACGTTCCTAAGAAACTGGCCCTCGCGGCCATGGCGATAGCGGCCCTAGCCCTGCCCGTCACAGTTGGCGTAATCAATGCGCCCCGCATGCTGGCTCAATCGCAGTTGGCCACACTGAAATTCGAATCGGCCTCCATCAAACCCTGCAATGCCTTCCGCAAGGCAGGGGCCCAAGATTGGTCTCCCGCAACGATCTTTCAATCACAGTGCACGACGCTGCAGCGCTTCATCCAGCAAGCGTATGGTCTGTTCGCGAATGGCCATTGGAATCCCGGGTCGTCTCTCGCGGTCACTGGAGGGCCGGCCTGGACCAGGTCTGATCTTTACGAAATCAACGCCAAAGCGATGGTCCCGCAAAGCAGAGCAACGATGAATGGACCCATGCTGGAAGCGCTTCTCAAATCCAGGTTTCAGTTGGAGGTTCATCGCGAGAGCCGACAAGTCCCAGTCTATGCGTTGAGAGTCGCCGAGGGTGGCACCAAAATGCAGCCATTTCAAGGGAGTTGCATTCCCAGGGACTTCGATAAACCACCGTCCGATGCGGATTGTGGAACGGTTCGAGGCTATGGCAACGGCTTTTACATGAAGGCTGCGACGCTGGCAGATCTTTGCGCGGGTTTCTCAGTCTTGCTGGATCGGCCCGTTGTCGACGAAACCGGAATTGCGGGAAGATTCAACATGCGCTTGGATATGTCCGAAGACCGCGAATCGCTAGACCGCCCTCGCTCGCTACCTGCGGTCAGTGATCCCGCCGCTTCCCCGCCTCCGCCCGTCTCTTTCGATGCAGCGAAAGCCGCCATGAAAAATCTCGGCCTGAACCTCGAGCCAACCACCGGGCCCGGCGAGTTCATCGTCATCGACCACGTCGAGAAACCTTCCGGGAGCTAGAGATGAAACGAACAAATGCTCGATGGACGATTTTGTACGTTGCAACTCTTTTGGTTGCTGTGTTGCCGCATGCCGCTAAAGCTGCCGCCGTCCGCGCCCCCCTCCAGCCGCCGAATGCCCGCAGACCCGCTCCGAACTTTAGCCTCCTGGACGCATCGGGCAGAGCGAGCCGCCTTTCGGAGTATCGCGGCAAAGTAGTGGTGCTCAATTTCTGGGCATCCGAATGTGGCGGCTGTAGGCTGGAAATTCCGTCCTTTGTCGAATTGGATCAGGCTTACCAAGGCAACGGTGTAGTTGTGCTCGGAGTTTCAATGGACATCTCATATGAGAGCTTAAAAAACGCCCAGGAGGCCTGGACACGGGTGAGACCGTTCGTTCAATCGCATCGAATCAACTACCCAATTTTGATGGGGGACGATGAAGTGACAAAGCTCTACGACATTCAAGCTTTGCCCGTAACTCATCTGATCGACGCGAGCGGCAGGATAGCCGCCACATATGTCGGCATTGTGGACAAGAACGATGTAGAGGCGAATATCAAAACTCTCGTGAAAGAAACGTTAGTTAAACGTTAGGGGCTTCGCCCGGCTAAGCTTGAAGAAATGAAATTTGTGAGCGTGGACGCGTGGCCGTCCGAAGCACGCGTGGATTATCGGCCCGAGCTGGAAGCGGGCAACGTGCTGTTCTTCCCGACAACTCCGTTTGTCTTTTCTGAAGAATCGCAGAGTTTCTTACGAGGATTGGATTTTGCGGGCGGGGCGATTCACAAGAACATCGCCTACCGTCCGGCGAGCGATCGCGTGACCGGCACCGAAGCCAACGACTCCCAAGCCGAGCGGCTACGCGGCATTATGCGTGACTACTCCCGCGTTGTGGTAGCTTTCGCGAGCCGGTTATTGCCCGAATATGCCGCGCACTGGAAGCTCGATTACGCGAGCTTCCGGCCGCTTGAAGAAGAAGGACGCGATCTCCCTCTCAATAAGAGGAACGATCTCATTCACACGGATGCGTTCCCCTCGCGTCCAACGAACGGCGATCTCATATTGCGCATCTTTACGAACGTTCACCCGTCAAAGACACGGAATTGGGTCGTAACCGATCCCTTTCTTGTCCTCGCGGAAAAATACGCGCGGGCCGCCGGATTGGACGAGATCGCGGCGGCGTCTGCCTCGGCTGGCGGGAAGCTATGGAATCAATCCGCTCGTCTCTTGAAAACAATGGGCCTGCCGGTTGTGCCGCGTTCCGGATACGACCGCTTCATGCTGCGCTTCCACGAATATCTAAAGCGCAACACAGATTTTCAGGAGCACTGCGCAAAATACCGCTTCAATTTTCCTCCCGGGTCTACCTGGCTCACTTTTACCGATGTCGTCCCGCATTCCGTCCTTTCCGGCCAGCACGCGCTGGAGCAGACGTTCATCATTGCTCATCGATCATTGGCGACGCCCGAAAACGCGCCGATCTCCGTCTTGGAGCGGCTCTGTGGCAAGCTACTAGTCGAGCGCAACAGGCAACAGCAGCGCGTCGCATAACCGTCGGATTCGCTTTTCGCAACCTTAATCTCTTAGCCGGTCCAAACTCCTCATTCCAGTTAAACTGGGATAAAAGCTCATATATATGATGTTCGAGAGTACGCTTGCCAAGGTCTTTGGCACGAAACATGATCGCGAGATCAAACGCTTACGTCCCATGGTGGCGGCGATCAACGATCTCGAGCCTCAGATGCAGCAGCTCTCGGACGCAGAGTTAGCCGCCAAAACACAAGAATTCAAACAACGTATCGCCAACGGCGCAATGCTCGATGATCTCCTGATCGAAGCCTTTGCCGTGTGCCGTGAGGCAGGTCGCCGTGTCTTGAATATGCGCCACTTCGATGTGCAGCTCATCGGAGGCATGACGCTTCACAGGGGCCGCATTGCCGAAATGAAAACCGGTGAAGGAAAAACGCTTGTTGCGACCCTCCCGGGTTACCTGAACGCCCTGGAGGGCAAAGGCGTTCACGTCGTAACAGTCAACGATTATCTGGCGCGGCGCGACTCTGAGTGGATGGGCCGCCTCCACAGGTTTCTCGGATTATCTGTCGGAACCATTGTTCATGATCTGGACGATAGCGAGCGCCGCACAGCCTACCATTCCGATATCACCTACGGCACGAACAACGAATTCGGCTTCGATTATCTCCGCGACAACATGAAGTTCCGCCTGGAAGACTACGTCCAGCGCGATTTCAATTTCGGCATCGTCGACGAGGTGGACTCGATTCTGATCGATGAAGCCCGTACGCCGCTCATCATCGCCGGCCCGAGCGAGGAATCCACCGACAAGTATTATCGCGTCAATCGCATTATCCCCTATCTCGAGCGTGGCGAAGTGATCGAGGGCAAGGAGCCGGGCCAATCCTACACGACTGGCGACTTTACAGTCGATGAAAAGCACCGCAGTGCCGCCTTAACCGAAGAAGGGTTCGACAAGGCTGCCAAGCTTCTGAGCTTGCGTGATATCTACAGCCTCGAAACTATCGAATGGAAGCACCACGTGGAAGCGGCGCTAAAGGCGCATGTGCTCTATCAACGCGACCGCGATTACGTCGTGCAGGACGGCCAGGTGGTCATCGTCGACGAGTTCACGGGGCGCCTCATGCCCGGGCGTCGCTGGAGTGATGGTTTGCACCAGGCGGTCGAAGCCAAGGAGGGCGTGAAAATCGAGCGCGAAACACAAACTCTCGCTTCGGTTACCTTCCAGAACTTCTTCCGCATGTACAAGAAGCTAGCCGGAATGACCGGAACCGCGGACACCGAAGCGCCCGAGTTCAGCAGCATCTACAAACTGGAAGTCACTGTCATTCCGACGAACCGGCCCTTGATCCGCACCGAGTTTCCGGACATTGTGTACCGCACCGAGGAAGAGAAGTTCCGCAACGCGGCGAAAGAGATCAAGAAACTCAATGAGAAAGGCCAGCCGGTGCTGGTCGGCACCATCTCGGTCGAAAAATCCGAGCGACTCTCCAACCTATTAAAGAAGATAGGCGTCAAGCACGAAGTGCTGAACGCCAAGAATCACGAGCGCGAAGCGCACATTGTCGCGCAGGCCGGACGCAAAGGCGCCGTTACTGTCTCGACTAACATGGCTGGCCGCGGTACCGACATTCTGCTCGGTGGCAATCCGGACTTCCTCCTGGAAGACCGGCTAAGGAAGTACGGCAAAGCAGCAGAAACGCTCCCGCCACCAGAACTCGAGAGCATCCGGAACGAAGTGAAGGAGGAGATTGAAGCCGAGCGCCAAGAGGTTATTGCGATGGGCGGTCTCCATATTCTGGGGACCGAACGCCACGAATCGCGGCGCATCGATAACCAGTTGCGCGGGCGCGCTGGACGCCAGGGCGACCCGGGAAGCTCGCGTTTTTATCTTTCCCTTCAAGACGATCTACTGCGCATCTTCGGCGGCGAGCGTATGCAGAATCTGATGCTGCGGCTCGGCATGGAAGAGGATGTGCCGATCGAGTCTCGTATGATCAGCAAACGCATCCAGGCGGCGCAACAGGCCGTGGAAGCCCAGCATTTCGCCTCGCGCAAACACGTCCTCGAATATGACGACGTGATGAACAAGCAGCGCCAGGCCGTCTACGGCATGCGCCGCCAATTGCTCGAAGGCGAGAACCAGAAAGAGCGGATTCTCGATATTGTGCGCGGTATTATCGCCGGCTTCATCGATCAGTTCTGCGGTGAAGGCATGCGCTACGACCAATATGATCTCAACGGGCTGCAAACAGCGGTGCTAAATCAATTCGGCGCGAAGTTGGATGTCGACGAGCTGAAAGCAATCAGCGGCCGCGAGATCGAGCAAAAAGTCGAGGATCTGGTCACTGCGCGCTATGAAGAGAAGGAGCAGATGATCGGCGCGGACAATCTGCGTCAGGCCGAGCGGATCATCATGCTCAACGTGGTCGACAACCAGTGGAAAGACCACCTGCTCTCGATGGATCACTTGCGGGAAGGTATCGGTCTGCGCGGTTACGGGCAGAAAGATCCGCTCATCGAGTACAAGAAGGAATCGTTCACCATGTTCCAGGACATGATGGACCGTATCGAGGACGAAACCGTCAGGTTCCTGTACTTCATGCGTATCGAGACGGGCATGCCTCCGCTGCCGTATCCGGAGCCCGAGGAACTGGAAGCGGAAGCGTTCGATGGCAACGGAATTCCAATCGACAGGGGCGCACCCGCCCAGATCGAAGCGCAAAATCGCGAAGCGCAGCAATCTGTCCTGGATCTTACGAGGAACATTCAGCGTCGAAAAGATAAGGAGCTAGCGGAACTGCAATTCAGTGGCGGCGAAGCGGCGAGCAAGCCGCAGACCGTCTCCAAGGCTCCGAAGGTCGGCCGCAACGAGCTTTGCCCGTGCGGCAGCGGAAAGAAGTACAAGAAATGTCACGGCGCTGCGGCGTAGCACTCGCCTGTTTAGTTTCGCTATTTGCAACCTCCCTATTTGCTGACGACGTAACCCTGTGGCGTGAGTATGGCCTCGTGCGCACGTCAACCGAGAAGCGTGGGCGCACAACTCTAACGACCTACGAAATGAAAGACCTCACGGGCGCTTTGGCGGCGTGGGAAATGCTTCGCTCTCCCAAAGGCCGCACGTGTGATCTCGCTCCGTTCTGCACCGTGGACGGCACCCGAACCGTGATCACCGACGCCAACGTCGTTCTGGTGTTCGATGGCGCGAAGCCCCCCAAGGCTCAAGTCGAAACTGCGTTAAACGCGTTGCCGAACAAGCGTGCGACATCGTTGCCCGCAATTCTGAGCTTTCTTCCAAAGGAGGGTTTGGTTCCTGATAGCGCGCGCTATATCTTAGGGCCGGCATCGCTCGCCGCCTTCGCTCCCGATCTCGCCTCCGCCAACCCCGGATTCGCGGAAGGAGCTGAGGCACAGGTCGCCGAGTATCATCTCGATCCCGGCAAGCCGCCGCTGCATCTCGCACTCTTTTACTACGCGACGCCGGAACAGGCGCGCCTGCACGCAATCGATTTCAAACTCATCTCAGGTGCGCACGTGAAACGATCAGACGTGCTCCTCGCCGTTGTCTACGGAGCCGCAACGGATCAGGAAGCGGATACGCTGCTGAGCCGCGTGCAATACGAAGCGAAGATCACCTGGAATGATGTTCCGCCGCCGAGCCCGATTAAGCCCCTCTACGCGCTGTTGCTGAACATTCTGTATCTCAGTATCATCCTCTCCGGTATCTGTCTTGCGGCCGGTTTGATCTATGCCGGCATGCGAATCTACCGGCGGCGCTATGGCACGCTCGAAGCTGACGAAGCCATGACGACATTGCGTTTAACCGGCGAATGACTGAATGGTAAGTTGCAGAATCTACGGTGCTTAGGTGAATTTAGAACAGGCTTTTGCACACCATTCTAAGAGGTTTTGCACAACCTGTCGAAAAACAGTTCGCCGGGTAAATGGTTTGTAGCGCGGTACTTACGGAGTGCAGCCGAACCGAGGAAAAATGCCCTTGACTTCCCCCCCTGCTGGCCCTACACTCCAATCACAAACAGGTTTTGGCGGTTGCGATACCGTCGAATCTGATTCTCCCATCAAACGTAAGCTCCGGGGGACCGGAGCCCTGGCGACAGGAAGAGAGATGCTCATTCGACAGAATGAGCATTTTCTCTTAGAACCCGGGTGCGCTCCCAGCTTATGAGACCAGTACCCCCAAAAGCGTCAGACACTCCACAAACTTGGCGTGAGCGCTTCCAGGCTCTCCGGAACGTCCCGCCCCTACTCCGGATGGTGTGGGCGACCAGCCCTGTCCTGACCCTATCAACCCTGCTCCTTAGAGGCTTGGCTGCCCTGTTTCCATTAGCCACCCTGTGGGTTTCAAAGCTGATCATCGATCTGGTGGTCCGCGCCATTCGGCATCAGCGTTTCGATCACTCTTTGATCTGGAAGCTCTTGATTTTGGAACTCCTGCTGGCGGTAGGCTCGGACACGCTTGGTCGCTTTATTTCTCTGGTTGACAGCTTGTTGGGGGATCGTTTCACCAATCACGTCACGATTAAGCTGATGGAACATGCCAACTCGCTCGATCTTGTGAGCTTTGAAGATCCTGTGTTCTACGACAAGATGGAACGGGCCCGCCGCCAGACTACCGCCCGCCTCGGTATGCTGGCTGGTTTGGCCGCCATGGGCCAGCAACTGATCACCCTGTTGTCGATGCTATCGGCGGTTATCTTCTTCTATCCGTGGCTCTTGCTGCTTCTCCTAGCGGCTACTGTGCCGGTGTTTCTGGGCGAAACTCGCTTCGCCATGTTGAACTATTCCATGCTGTTCCGCTACACGCCAGAGCGCCGTGAACTCGATTACCTCCGCTACCTCGGAGCGAGCAATGAGAGCGCCAAGGAAGTTAAAATCTTTGGCCTGGGCGGATATCTAGTGGACCGTTCGCGAACGCTCTTTGAACGCTTCTACGCCGAGAACAGGCATCTTGCGATCCATCGGGCTTGGCATGGAACTCTCCTCAACCTGATCCCGACTGGTGCCTACTACCTGGCGTACGCCCTGATCATCTTGCGTGCGCTCGCCGGAGCACTCACTGTAGGCGATCTCACATTAATGGTTGGCGCCTTCTCGCGAGCCCGATCCACTATGGAAAGCCTCGTATCCGGGTTGGTGGGTGTATCCGAACAAGCTTTGTTTATCAAAGACCTGTTCGACTTTTTCCAAACGAACCCAACGATCGCTTCGCCGCCGAATGCTCTGCCCGCGCCGCGACCGATTCGGGATGGCTTCGAGTTTGCCAATGTCTGGTTTTCCTATCCAGAATCAGCGAAACAAGTGCTTTCCGGAGTCAGTTTCCGATTTCACCCAGGTGAGCGGATCGCGCTCGTTGGCGAAAACGGGGCGGGGAAGACCACGCTCGTCAAACTGCTCGCGCGGCTGTACGACCCCACCGAAGGCCGCATCCTGCTCGATGGTGTCGATCTCCGAGAATACGACGTGGACGAGCTTAGGCATGAGGTCGGAGTGATCTTCCAGGATTACATGCGATACGACATGTTAGCAGCAGAAAACATTGCAGTTGGTCGTGTGGCCCAGATGGAAAACACGGAACGCGTGCAAGCCTCCGCTGAGAAGAGTCTGGCGGCGGAGGTGATCCGCGGGCTGCCCAATAACTACCGCCAGATGTTGGGGCGCCGCTTTGAAGGAGGCGTGGATCTCTCAACCGGCCAATGGCAGAAAATCGCCTTGGCGCGAGCTTACATGCGCGATGCTCAGATCCTAATTCTGGATGAGCCGACCGCCAGCCTGGACGCCAAAGCCGAGTTCGAAGTTTATCAACGCTTCGCCGAGCTGACCTCGGGCAAGATGGCGGTGCTAATCTCGCACCGGTTCTCCACAGTTCGAATGGCGGATCGCATTCTCGTGTTAGAAAACGGCCGCGTCATCGAACAGGGTTCCCATCAACAACTGCTGGCTCTAGGTGGCACTTACGCGGAGCTTTTCGAACTGCAGGCAGCCGGATATCGTTGATCGTTCCGGTCTGGTACCGGCCGGCAACCGAACGCGATATATACAAATGCGGAACCGCTATGTTCTCCTGGACCGGATAGGCCAGGTCAGCGTCAGCCGGATTGAGGCGCAGCACTTTGCTTGATATCGCGGCGGCGGGCTCTAGCTCGTAAAATGGGCGCAACCCAGGCTTCTCATCGTATGAGAGAGCTGCCGTAAGTAGAGGGCGTCTGGCTGATTTCACCAATTAAGCCTGCGTGTCAAGCGATTTGGCTGAGAAATGGCGATTGGCGTGGGCTTTAGGTCCGTGGTCGCGATTTTGATTGGGCGATATTGGCTGTGGGCAGGGAATCGGTAATGAGATGGTCGGACCGGCGCTCGAATAAGACCGGGCCGGTGAAGTTGAAATAATTCAGTCCTCCGCTTCAGCCTCTGGGAGGCCTTCGCGGCGCATCAGCCACATTGTGAGCGCATTCAACTTCTCATCGATTTCGCGCATCAGGGTTTCGTGCCGGGCAATGAACTGGCTGTGCTGGGCGAGCAATTCGCTCTGCTTTTTCTCAAGATGAGATTGCACAATCATCGCATCCTGCAGCTCGCCGTATTGATCGCTCAGCCGCCGCAGCGCGGCATCCACTAACGGATTGCCAGTCGCCGGCAGCTCGTGGCCGTTGCCATTCATGCCCTCACCGTGGGGTTGGAGCCGGCAGAGGGACTTGAACCCCCGACCCGCAGTTTACAAAACTGCCGCTCTGCCAACTGAGCTATGCCGGCTTGATTGCATTCTACACTGCCCGGACGTGTTCGGGATTCTCGGTCTGTTTAGTCGCCGGCTCTGGAGCCTTTCCAAACCGCAGCCGGAAGCACGCGCCTGGTCCGGGTTTCTCGACGATCTCCAGGTCTCCACCGAGATCAAGCATGGCCTGTCTGGACAAGGTAAGTCCCAGCCCGAGGCCAGAACGTTTTGCACTTACAAAAGGCCGAAAAATACGGCTTCGGATCTCCTTGGGAATGCCAGGCCCAGTATCTTCTACACACACGGTCAATGCGCCGTCTTCGTCAGCCGTGTAAATGAGAATGTCTCCACCGTCCGGCATGGCGTCGGCGGCATTCGATAGCAGATTTGCGAAAACGCGCTCAAGGCGACTGCGATTCGTAAACACCTCAGCTCGCTCGTCCACCGAAATCCGGACATTCACTCCATTCGCCGTTCCGGTAATCGGCTCCGCCGCGGACGCAATGATGTCCTGGAGGTTGCACGCTTCTACATTCCCGGTGTCTCCCAGCGACACATTGAGGAGATCCCGAAGCATTCCCTGAAGCCGTTGGGACGCGCGGTAGATGTTTGAAGCAATCCGTTGTGTCTGATCCGGAGGCAAATGACCATCCACGAGCATTTCCGCTCCTCCATAAATCGCGGCCAACGGGTTGCGCAGATCGTGGACCAGCGAGGTCGCTAAACGCCCAATCGTGAGAATCTGCTCTTGCCTGACCAGTTCCGCTTGCGTTTCCTGAATGGAATCGCACATATTGTTGAAAGTCGCGGAGAGCCTGGATAACTCATCTGTTCCAACCACCGGAACTCGGTAGTTGTAATTCCGCGCGGCGATCTGACTGGCGGCCCGGTCGAGAATTTTCACCGGCTCGAGCAGCCGCCGCGTCATGTACAGGCTAACCAGAAGCGCCGTCATGATGGTCAGGAGCCAGGCCAACCCGAGACTCCGGCGAAGCTTGCTGATGGACGCCGCTACAGCCCCGTACGATCGAAGGACGCTCAATCTCGCAATTGGCTTTCCGGTAACGTCGGGGAGGTCCTGGCGAAATACTATGAATTTGTCCTTTTGAACGGCGTAGGGTTCACCCGTGCCGGCAAGCTGAGAGCTGACTTCCCGCATTGTATTGCTGTCTAGAGTGGACGCGAAAACGCCATGGCCGCTGAGAAATGCGAATTCGCTGCCGGGCGCCAGCGCCTTCAACTCTTCAACTACCCGATCATCGATCCGAAAGCCGGCACAAAGTACGTTCAGCAGGAGCGGCTCGCCCGTACTTTGCACGTAAACGGGCGTTAGGACGATATAGAACAAGTTCGATCCTTCACTCAAATAGCCTGCGAGCTGCCGGGGAAACCGGGGAAGAACAGCCTTGAGCGGAATCGCCGAGACAGGAAGATCGTGGCTGCTCGTTCCTAAAGAGGAGATCAGGTGGCCTTCCGGATCGAGGACGAGAAACACGGCGAATTGGTCCGAAACTCGCGACCAGAGTTCTTCGGCTGAGTCACGAATTGTCTTCGGATCGCGTGTCATAAACGCCGCCCGGACATCCGACATGGCGCTCATCAGAGCCGTGGTCGCCGAAAGCACCTGGGTTCGCGATTTCCAAAGCGCCTGATAAACCTGTATACTGGCGCGGACCTCCGCCCGTACACTTGCGTCCGCAGCAGACAGCGCGTATTGTTGCAGTCCCCAGCCCGCCCCCGCAAAAAGAACGCTAATCGTGATGGATGACGCGAGAAACACGCGCCAAGGAAGCGGCATTCTCTCGACCAGGCTTTTCATCGCGGCGGCCCGGCATAGGAGTCCGAGTCGGCATCAACCGGGTAGTCCAAACCGTACTTGTTCTTGTGCGGCGGGCGCACATAACCGCGCTCCGAAAGGTGCATAGGAGGTGCCGAGACTTGTGGCGAGTCTACGGTAAGCAGCACCGGTTTCGAATCGCCGGCGGTTTGACGCTCATCGAAGAAGTGCAATTGATACTGACCGGGGGGGAGGTTAGCGATTTCGTATTCTCCCTCGCGCCCCATCTTTGTGAAGTACGGTGTGTCCAGAACAACAATGACCGCGGACATGGAAGGATGTATATTGCAGAAGACCCGCACCACTCCGGGCCGATGAAAGCGCACGGCCTTGCTGGTTCCCGGAGGATACAACCCTACGTCGAACATCTGGCCGTCAAAGACAGAAAATGCATTGTGAAAGATCGGGTCTGCGTTGGGAAAATCCACCGTGCTGCCGACCGTAATCGCCAGGACATGGGGCATGAAAGTCTTGTCCTTTTGAAGAAGCGTGACGTGCTCGGTGGGTAGTGCGGGTGCGTCCGCCGCGTCCGCAGGCTCAAGCCAAACCACGATTTCCGATGAATTCTGCGACCGCTCTCCGTGCGATTTGGCAGCGATGTCGATTCTGCCGCTAACGGTAGCAGGGCTTGCGCTCTCTCCAAGAAGAAGCGCGAGGCAGCAGAAGCTAGAACAGGTAAGCGACGGTCGCATCGTAACGATTTGTCAGCAAGGGACTGGACGCCAGAAATTGTAGGCGATTTTGTGAGGCCTCAAAACTAAGTACAACATTGGGCGCGACACGGTAAATGATATTGCCGGCATAGTTAAGCGTTCTCTCGACCTCATAGGCATTCAGGTCGTGCGGATTGTTAACCTGCCGGCCAGCGTATATGTCAAATGTAATCCTTGGGGTGACCGGAAAGGCAGCCTGCATCCATCCGGCAGCGCCCCGAATGGGAACGACTATTCCGTTCTCGATAGTCACACCGGGCGGTTCACCACCGAGGTTCGCGAAATTCTTTCCCTGAAAAAATCCTCCCGTCACTTCCATTTTCGAGAAGGGTCGGTAACGAAAATCCACACTCACCACTTGCGATGGAGCCGATTGCCCCAGAAGGTGGGTTGAACTGTGATCGAATCCAAGCCCAACAGCGAAGCGCGACCGCTCCCGCGGTTTGTCCGAAAACTCGACTCTGACCTGTCCCGCCGGGCGAGGCTGCGGAGGAGAAATTGTGCTGGGCAGCTCAGAAGTCGCATAACTTTCGTCCGTCTCGAACACACTGCCTTGCAAGGCCAGGCGCCAATCCGCCCCAATCGGAATTCTCTCCTCATAGGTCGCCTGCGGACGCCACAGCCATAGGTTTCCCGCTCCGGCCAGCGGCGGAATTCCGACGCGCGCGAACGAATCGGGCTCGAGCGGCGCGATAATCGATCTATCCTGTCCGAAGGTGAGGCTGCGAGCGCGCCAATCGAATACCACAATTCCTCGCCGCAGGCGCATATAGTCCGTATCGTTCACCTGTGCGAAGAAATCTGCCTGCAGCGAACCCCAGACTTTACCTCCGCCGGGCAATTGCGGTCCGCGAAAATCGAAGCCGATGATGGATTGCCTCAGAGTCGCCCCATTTGGAGAAGACGTTCCGTAAGGGCCGTATTCCTGAACAGCATATCCCGTCTGGCCCCCAGTGGCGAACGCATCGAACAGAAACATCCCAGTAAGTGATACCGGGAAGCGATGAGAGGCCTCCACTTTGGTCTGCGCTTGATCCTTCACCTCCTGTTGAGTCGTGTTTACCTTTTCCTGGAGCTCTTCGGTCTGCGCCGGCGCACTCTCCTGAGAGGTCTTGATGGCCTTCTTCAACTCCTGGATCTCCGCGAGAAGCGCTTGATTTTGACGCTCCAGCGTATCCAGGCGGTGGAGAATTTGCTGCAAAGCATCCGGCGAAGTCTGTTGTGCCAGTACCGGCAGCACAATCATTCCGCCGATCAGTAACCTACCGAAGTAATTCGTCCAGGACACGGCATACCTCCCTAACAGAGAACGGCTTGCGGAATATAGCATTTGGAGTGTAGGACGAGTTTACGCGTTCCGCTCGTTCCTCGCCTGTGATCATGATGATGGGAATGTTGCCGTAGCGCGCGAGGCTTCGCACCTCTTTTATGAGTTGGTGGCCGTCGAAGTGGGGAAGGTTGAAATCCGTGACAATCGCAGCGACATTGGAATCCGGAGAGCGGAGAAGCTCTAGGGCCGATTTCGGATCGTGCTTGATTACGGCTGCAACATCCGGTATGTTCTCGAACGCGACCGCGAGAGAGGACGCCAGGCTTTCCGTATCCTCGACAATAACCACGACTTTTGCCATCGCGGCTCTCTATGGCAAGAAGCGGTAACCGACGCCGTGTACGGTAACGAAATGAGTGGGGGCAGCGGGATCCTGTTCAAACTTTTGCCGCAGGCGGACGACATGAGCATCCACCGTTCGCGTGTTCGGATAGTATTCGTAGCCCCACACTGAATTGAGAATCAGGTCACGCGTGAGGACGCGTTCCGCATTCTGAAGAAAGAACAGCAGCAGGTTGTATTCAGCGGGAGTGACTTTGACCTCTTTGTTATTACGCCTTACGGTGCGCCGCTCGATATCGACTTCGACCTCGCCAAAACGCGCAGTGCGGGCTCCGTCGTCGCTGCTGCGCCGGAGAACGGCTCGAATGCGCGCCAGCAGTTCGCGCGTGCCAAAAGGCTTGACAACATAATCGTCGGCGCCGATCTCTAGGAGCAATACTTTGTCGACCTCGTCACCGATCGCACTGAGAATAATAATCGGCGTGGTGATTCGGTTGGCTCGCAACTGCTTACAGACTTCGATTCCGCTCATGCCGGGCAGCCGCAAATCAACCAGCATGAGATTAGGCTTCATCGAGAATGCCTTTTCTAACGCACTCTGCCCGTCGACCGCCTGCAGAGGAACGAAACGTTCCCGCTCGAGCAGGATACTTACGGTTTCTCGCAGCTCAGGATCGTCGTCTACAATAAGAATCTTTTGCATTTCAAACTAGTAAGCGTGTGAACTATTGTGACGGTTTCCGTGACGCGGAAGCCGCGAACAGTCTCTCTGTTTACAAAGTTTTTACAAGCCAAGATCATCGAGTCAGGTCACGTCTCCGCCGTTTACAACAAATTTACTTCTTTTCAACCGATGTAGCCCCGTACTACTGCAAAACAAGGATTGTGACCTGAAAGCTGAGCATTGCCACTCCCGAACCAAACGGACTTCTTCTCTCTATCTGATTCAACAATCCTCCTCCTGAAGGGGCACAGGCCTTTTGCCTGGCCCCTATTTTTTGGATCGTAGCCGATAAGCAACATCGTCCGGAAGCAACCTGCAACTATGGATGGTTGGCATGAATGCACCTCCTGCAGGTATCCGGCTCGTTTCTGTCTCCTGATAGTCCGTTAGGCTTTGGAGCTAGCGATTTTGCTGAATTGGCGCTGTTTGCGCTGCTGGTTGCGTTTTTCCAGTTGCGGCCACAGCTCGAGCACCTGATTCGAACGCTTGCGGGAAGAAGATGGCTGAGTGCCGCATGCATCGGCATTCTGCCGGTAGTCCTGCGGCTGATGCTGCTTCCCCATCATCCGGTTCCTTCGGCTGACGTTTATGACGAGTTCGGCCATCTGCTCGCGGCCGATACACTGCGCCATTTCCGGCTCGCGAACCCGCCACATCGTTTCCATCAGTTCTTTGAAACGTTCTTTGTCCTGCAGCAGCCGACCTACAGCTCCATTTATCCTCTGGGGCAAGGCATGGCGCTTGCGGTAGGGTGGATGCTGTTTGGGTTGCCGTGGGCCGGCGTAGTTTTATCAATCGCCCTTTTCTGTGCTTCGTGCTACTGGATGTTGCGTGGCTGGATCAGTCCGCCGTGGGCCCTGATCGGAGGCTCGCTCTCGATCATCGAATTCGGCCCACTGAATCAGTGGATGAACAGTTACTGGGGTGGCGCGGTGTCCGCGATCGCGGGCTGCCTCATATTCGGAGCTTTACCGAGATTGGTTGCGCAGTGGCGAACGCGCGATGCGATCCTGCTCGGTGCAGGTCTCGGGATTCAACTCATCACACGCCCATACGAATCCATTCTTCTCGTCTTGAGCGTTGCACTGTACTTTACTCTGATGCTGAGGACCGCACCGCAGTGGGTGCGGCTTTTGCGAACGACTCCAGTGATAACGCTGGCGATGCTGCCTGCCATTGCGTTGACATTACTTCAAAACAAAGAAGTGACTGGTAAGTGGACAACTCTCCCGTATTCGCTCAGCCAATACCAATATGGTGTGCCGATGAGCTTGACCATTCAGCCCAACCCAGTTCCACACCTGCCACTGACGCGTGAACAGGAGCTCGAATATAAGTCTCAGCGCTCGTTTCACGGAGAAGCGCCTGATTCGCTTGAGAAGTTTTTTGCACGGCTCGAGTACCGGGTGCGATTCTACCGCTTCTTCTTCCTGCCACCTCTGTATCTGGCCCTTTTGGTCTTTCTTATAACGATTCGCGAAGCCCGATTTGTTTGGGTTCTCCTGGCGGTCGCCGTGTTTGCCGCGGGTTCGAATCTGTTTCCGTATTTCTATCCCCGCTATGTAGCGGCCGTGACCAGCCTGTTCGTGCTTGTAAGTGTTGTGGGACTCGAACGGCTTGGAAGCGTCTACGTACGCGGCTGGCCGGCAGGCCGCTATGCGGCAGCTCTCATTCTGTTTGTCTGCGTCGCAAGCTTTGCGGTCTGGTGCGCGGCGCACTTGTTCGAAAACACCACTAGCACGATGGCCGTTACGCAATACGAAAGGTGGGACTCGATCGACACACATCCCGAGCGCCGCATTTTAGTTAGAGATCAGCTTGCGAAAGCCCCAGGACGCCAGCTTGTGTTTGTTCGCTACTGGCCCAATCACGTTTTCCAGAATGAGTGGGTATACAACGCTGCCGATCTCGATCGTGCCCGGATTATCTGGGCGCGCGATCTCGGCCCGGAGCAAGATGAGATGCTTCGCCGAAACTACCCAGACAGAACCGCCTGGCTGCTGGAGCCCGATGCTGATCCGCCCAAACTGACCCCTTATGAAACGAATAGCACCCCGAGCACTCAGTTTCTCGATGTGAAATAGGCGGCCGGCACTCAGATGTACCTCTTTCATCTCTTCCGCTCGCTGTTGCCCGTTCGGAACCCAATTGGTTTCGGAGCGAGTGACTTCATTCTCATCGCCGTTTCCGTTCTCTTCGTCTTTGTCACTTTGCTATGGCCCGCAGTGAAGCCGTACCTTCAGAGACTTGCCGACAACCCACTCTGGTGCATGCTATGCGTCGGTGCGCTGCCCGTGCTCCTTCGGCTTGCTCTGCTTCCTTCTTGCCCCGTTCCCGTCCCCAGCGGATCCGACGATTTCAGTTATCTCCTCCTCGCGGACACGCTTTCCCATTTCCGGCTGGCTAACCCACCGCACCCGTTCCATCAGTTCTTCGAGACAATCTTCGTGCTACAACAGCCGACTTATAGTTCCATCTATCCGTTAGGCCAAGGATTGGTCCTGACGTTCGGGTTGCTTCTGTTCAATTCGGCGTGGACAGGAGTTCTGTTGTCAATCGGCGCGTTTTCGGGGCTTTGCTATTGGATGCTCCGCGCCTGGACAACACCGCAGTGGGCGCTTCTCGGCGCCATTCTGGCTGGGATCCAGTTTGGGCCTTTGAGCTATTGGACAAACAGTTATTGGGGAGGCGCGGTTTCAGCCTCCGCCGGCTGCCTCGCATTTGGGGCGCTTCCGCGTCTCCAAAGCAGCGGACGAAAACGAGATGCAATATTCCTCGGACTTGGAATCGCCATTCAGTTGCTCACGCGTCCATTTGAGTCCGCTCTTCTCTCGCTGAGCATCGTTCTATATCTCGTGCTAGTCGTTCAAGAGCGACCAGAATGGCGGAGGATCGCGGCAGCGCTGCCGGTTGCCCTGCTCGCGGTGGTTCCGGCCATTGGTTTGACTCTTATGCAAAACAAGGCTGTCACGGGATCGTGGACCACGCTCCCCTATGTTTTGAACCGGTACGAATATGGCGTTCCAACCACGTTCACATTCCAAGCAAATCCGATACCGCACCGGCAGCTCACAAGTGACCAAGAGCTGGACTACAGAGCGCAAAGCGCCGTCCATGGCGACGACGCGGGCTCGCCGCAGCGTTTTGCAAGCCGTCTTGCATATCGCGCGCGCTTTGGTCGATTCTTCCTGCTACCTGCTCTTTACGTCGCCTTTCTCAGTTTTCTGGTCACCATACGCGAGCGGCGGTTCGCCTGGGTGATGGCAGCTCTCGCGGTATTTGCTCTGGGAACGACCTTCTTTCCCTATTTCTATCCGCATTACATCGCCGCCGTGACTTGTCTGTTCGTGCTGGGCGCAGTGCTTGGGCTCCAGCGGTTGAGTAAATGGAAGCTAGGCCGATGGCTGAACGGTGTGATCGTTGTTCAGGTGATCGTCCTCATCTGCCTCGTTCATTTCGGATTCTGGTACGGTGTACACCTCCTCGGCGATGATGAGATCGCCATGGCAATGAGCCAGTATGAAACCTGGGACTTCATCAACTATGGGGATCCTGAAGGGCGAATCGCAATCAACCAGGATCTGACCCGTTTGCCTGGAAAGCAACTAGTCTTCGTTCGATATGGTCCGCGGCACATGTTCCACAACTGGATCCACAATCGAGCGGATATCGACACCTCCCGGATCATCTGGGCTCGGGATCTTGGGCCCGCTGAAAACGAAAAGCTGCTGAAGCGCTATCCCGATCGCACCGCGTGGCTCATTGAACCTGATCGGTGGCCGCCACAATTACGTCTTTATGAAGCCGAACAACGTTGACCCGGCACGCGCCTCGGCGATGCTGCGCGCCATGGAAGATGCCGGTCGGTTCAATTGCTGGATGGCAGACACCATCAGACCATTCCTCGGAGACGAGGTGCTAGAGATTGGAGCCGGTATCGGTAATTTGACCCGGCTCCTTTGCCCGGCTCGCAGACGCTATATCGTCACCGACATCGATCCGGATTACCTGGATCACCTGCGATCAGAATTGCAGGCCTTCCCGAATGTCGAAACCGCCACGTGCGATTTGCAAGACAGCGACGATTTCGCACCATTCCGCGCATCCGTGGACACGGTTGTTTGCCTGAACGTCCTGGAGCACATTGAGGACGACCGGCATGGGCTTCGCAACATTTACGAGTCCCTTCGCCCCGCCGGGCGTGCAATCGTGCTGGTTCCGCAAGGGGCTGCCGCGTTCGGAACAATTGACGAGGTACTCGGCCACTGCCGGCGTTATTCGCGAGCAGAACTCCAGAAGAAGATGCAAGCGACCGGCTTTCGTATGGAACGGATGCTCGAATTCAATCGCATCACGTATCCCACTTGGATTGTGAACGGGAGAGTCTTCCGAAGGCGGACGCTGAGCCGCTTCCAATTACAAACATTTGATCTTCTTGTTCCATTGTGGCGTCGCATCGATCCGTTCCTACCCTGGCCTCCAACATCTCTGATTGGCGTCGGGCGAAAGATATGAATGCGCTCCCTCCCGCAGCTATCTAATAAAAGACATGGCGCGAGATCTGAAGACAACGGCGGCACCGTGGGTACCTGAAGCCCACAAGCTTCCTCTCTTACGAGAAGCGGCGCCGTCGTGTAGAGGATGTGATTTGTACCAGCATGCAACCCAGGTGGTTTTCGGGGAGGGTCCTTCTGATGCCAAAGTGGTAATGGTCGGTGAACAACCGGGTGACGAGGAGGACCGGAAGGGACATCCTTTTGTGGGTCCCGCGGGGCGGCTCTTAAGTAGAGCGATGCACGACGCCAGTTTGGATCGCGAGAAGGTATATGTGACAAACGCGGTCAAACATTTCAAGTTTCTGGAGCGCGGCAAACGCCGGATACACGCCAAACCGAGCGGCATGGAGATCTCTGCCTGCAAGCCTTGGCTCGAGGCCGAATTGGATGCAATCGAGCCGGAGCTGATTGTTTGTCTTGGCGCGACTGCCGCGCAGTCCTTGATGGGCGGCACGTTCCGTATTACAGCTCAACGCGGAAAGTTCTTTCCGCATCCCTGGGCGAAGCAGATCGTAGCGACTATCCACCCCTCGGCCATTCTGCGGATGCCGGAGCGTTACGACGAAGAATACGCGTTATTCGTGAAAGATCTGGAATTGATTGCGGCGCATTTGAGGGAATTGGAGCGAGCGAGTTGATCAGTCCGTCAGTTCAGTCCAGCTTTCCACTTTTCGATCAGTAACAACTGCTTTTCGACCTGCTCCCGCTCAGGAGTATTGGGCTCGAGCCGGAGATATTTTTCCAGATCGGCCTTCGCCGCGCGGTGGTTTTGCTGCCGGAGGTGAACCACGGCGCGGTGCCGGTACTCCTCGGCGTACTCCGGCATGGCGTCAATCAGCAAGTCGAGCACCTGCCGGGCCTTCTCGAACGCCTCTCCTCGCAAGTAGATCGCTTTCAGATTACTGAGCATTCGGACCAGGATCTGGCGTTTTGTTACAGGCGCAAGTACGGCCGGATTCGCCCGCAGGTCCACGCCAGCGGTTTGCTTCGCCAGCGCGCAGCAATCCGCGAAGGACAGAATGCGGCCGCTATGAAATGGATCCACCCAGTAACGCGCCTGCTTATCTTCGTAGGCGACGATGAAATGACCAGGGAGGCCGACGCCGTAAACCACACGGCGCAGCCGGCGCGCTACTTCGATGTAAACGATCGATAGCGAAATGGGAATACCCAGTCGCCTCATCAGCACGGAATTCAGGCAACTATTCCGGGGATCGTAGTAATCCTCCTCATTTCCGCGGAACTGCAGCACCTCAAATAGCAATTCGTTGGTGGCTTTGATGAAGTCCAGGCCGCTTGCATTCTCGGTCAGTTGAGAGCCGATCTGCTCTGCAAGATTATCCAGCCGGAACGTGGCCGCTGGGATATCCAGGCCAGGGAATTCGATGCTTGCCAGCTCGAGCGCCGCTACATCCAGGGTGACTGTCGAGCGTTCATCGCGGAGGGCTTCGAGCAACCTCTGCACGCGGATTAGATTATCACCTTTGGGGCTGACGGAACAGTAACGAAACTTTGCGATTCACCATGTATAAAACGGCTGGCCGCAGCTAGTAGGGTTTGCGAGCTAAAGCGGTCCTACTATGCCCCGATCCTGAACATCTTCTGACCGTTCTCCCACGTGATCTGACGGAAAAGGGCTGGCGAAGTGATCCCCTGCAGTAAACCGAGCGTTTCTCGTGCTACGCATTTTCCTGCCAACCGGCTGGCTTCCGGATTTCGGCCCTGCGAAATTCCTGCCCCTTTTCCATCGGTGCAACTGCAGTCGCTTCCGAAAATCAATTTCGTCCGATGGCGAATGATGAACTCGCGAGAGAAATCCTGGTCCCGTGAGAGAGCATTGTTTCCCGAGTTCGCAGACATGTCGGCGTAAAGATTCGCGTAGTCCGACAGAAATTTGTCTGTTAGCCCACCCGGCTTCACGGGTCCGGATGGATAGCCGCGATCCGTGGGCACGTCCGCGCTGATGTGAGCCCAAAACAGGTCGCCGTGTCCAATGAATTTGGTTTTCGGATAGGCTCGAAGTACTTTGTCGAATTCCGGGTATCCGGTATTGTACGGGAGTTCGCCGGGAAAATGCGGGAAGTTCTGGATGTGCATCATCACTGGAACGTTCATTTCTGCGCAGATTTCGTAAACACGGCGCATCTCCGGCGAATCCAGTGCAAGGTGATATTTCAGTTCGCCGACACTTACGGCTCCTTCCTCAATCGCTTTGCGAATGATTTGGTCAGCGTTCGGCTGGGCGGGATCAGTAGCTACGGACCGGACAAAAACTCCGGGCCGTTTGGCCATCTCGTCCTTCGCCTTGTCCTCGTCAGTCGCCCGAGTGAGGAGAACGGCATTGGTCACGCCGCAGCCTTGCATATGCGTGAAGCACGCATCGGGATCCTGACGCAAATGGAGGTGAGTATCTAATACCGGGCCACCCCAATCCGGCGCCGATTGTGAAAAGCTCCCGCCGACCGTCATAGTGGAAAGTGACAGCTTCAAAAACGTCCTTCGTTCCATTCAAATCCTCACGAAAATAATATGGCAACCGCCGGATAGAATGGCACCAAATGACAAAGAGGTGGTTCGGCTTCATCGCGGCAGCCGTGACGTGCGGCCACTTGGGCATGGCTCAGGTGGCTGTCGTCGAAGGCAAGAACATACGAATCGAGTTCGACGGCAAAATGCATTCCCGAGTCATAGCCATCTTCGATGGGCGCCAGTATATCGTCGGCGCATTCACGCCTTCGGAGACTGTTCAGCTCTCGAATGCGAACATTTCGGATTTCTCGATCGCCTCACGTAAGCGCGAACCTGTTCAGGACCAGTTGGGCCCCGGATCACGTACGGTAATCACCGGCACTGCGGGATCCTTGAAGAAAGTTGAAGCTATTACCATCTACGATGCGTTCCCGCGCATGGCATTTCTTGAGGTGGAATACACGAACACGGGAAAGGACGATCTGCAGATAACCGGCTGGATAAACCAACGCTACTCCATTTCTTCCGACGGCGCCGCGGAGCAGCCTGCGTTCTGGTCGTATCAAAGCGGCTCGTATGAAAAGCGTCCTGACTGGGTGCTTCCTCTCACGCCGGGCTTTAAGCAAGAAAATTTCATGGGCATGAACGCATCCGATTACGGCGGCGGCACACCGGTGGTGGATGTCTCGCGACGCGACGTGGGGCTGGCCGTAGGTCACCTGGAACGCGCTCCGAAACTGGTCTCGCTCCCAGTGACAATGCCCGATGCAAGCCACACGAGTGTAGCGGTGGAATACAGACACGGTCATGTTCTCAAACCGGGTGAAACGATGAAGACCTTTCGAACCTTCGTCGCGGTTCATCATGGCGATTATTTCCGGGCCTTGCGCGACTATCGCGATGCGATGAAGGCGCGGTGGAGCGTGCGTTTCGATGCTGCACCCGACAGCGCATTTGGTCCTGTCTGGTGCGCCTGGGGTTATGGCCGGAAGATGACCGAGAACCAGCTTTTTGGGACTCTGCCGGTGGTCAAGAAGCTGGGATTCACCTGGGTCACGCTTGATGACGGCTGGCAAACGGCGCAAGGCGACTGGTTGCCGAACCCGCAAAAATATCCACGTGGCGATGCCGACATCCGCGCGATGGTGGACAAAATTCATGCCGAAGGTTTTAAGGCCCAATTGTGGTGGGCGCCACTGGCTGCCGATCCGGGTTCGGAACTGGTGCGCAAACATCCGGAGATGCTGCTGTTGAATGCCGATGGCGCCAAACAGAAGATCTCTTACTGGAACTCGTGGTATTTGTGCCCGGCAGATCCGGCGGTCGTTGAATACCACAAAGCGATCGTGGTGAAAATGATTCGCGACTGGGGATTCGATGGGTTGAAGCTGGATGGCCAGTTCATGAACGGCGCGCCGCCGTGTTATAACCCGGCACACCACCACTCGCGGCCTGAGGAATCAGTGGAAGCCATGCCTCAGTTTTTCCGCGTTCTTTATGAAACAGCGCGCCAGATTAAGCCGGACGTGCTGGTGGAGTTCTGCCCTTGCGGCACGGGATATAACTTCTTCACGCTGCCATTCATGAATATGACTGTCGCTTCGGACCCCGAATCTGCCTGGCAGGTGCGGCTGAAAGGAAAGACGCTGAAAGCGCTGGAAGGCGACCGAATGGCCTACTTTGGCGATCACGTGGATATGGTGAAGGATGACCTGGCGTCCACCGTGGGAATCGGCGGGGTCGTGGGGACAGACTTCCGCTGGCCCGTTGGAGCCGGATCGTCGAGAGAGGGGAAGGATCTGACCCCAGCCCGCGAGCAACTCTTTGCGAAATGGATCGGGATCTACAAAGAGAAGATGCTGTCGCGCGGAGAGTACCTGGGGACCCTCTATGACATCGGCTTTGATAAGCCGGAGACTCACGCGATCAGCAAAGACGGCAACATGTATTACGCGTTCTATGCGCCGCAGTGGAACGGGAAGGTGGAGTTGCGAGGTTTGGAAGCGCGGACTTACTGGGTAACGGATTACGTGAATGCCCGGGACCTTGGTACGATTCAGGGTCCGGCAGCGACGCTTGATGTGCAATTTGAGAAGTATTTGCTGATCGAAGCGAAGCCGCAATAACGAACGGAGGAAAGCTTGAATCGACGCGGATTTCTGCACCTACTGGGCGGCGCCGGATCGGCTGCGACGCTTGCTCCCGGTGCCCCGCAGGCCGCGATCCCGGAGCACAACTGGGAGAAATATGACTTCGGCGCCGGGCCGCCCGTCAGCGATCGGCTGTACAAGGCCCGTTCCCACAATACTCCGCTGATGCCCTGGTTCCCGGCAGCGATGTAGTAATGGTCACCACGCCGTCGACGGACATCGTTCCCAATTACGGCATGGGTCTTCTTGTCTATGTTTCGGGCGATACCGGACCGTCGATGTTCTGCCTTAGGCGGCTCTGATCTTCGCTCAGATCCTTGATTTGCGATATAGTTTCGCGGAGCGCGTCGCCGGTTTGGGCAATCTGCCGCTTTAAATCGAGTACGGCTTGCAGTTGCTTGCGGCCTTGCTGGTCCAGATCTTTGTTTACGACCACCTCAGCAAGGAAATCCGGGGTCGAGCTGAGGACCTCGGTCATGTTTAAGAACGTACTCTCTTGCTCCACTTTCAACTGTTGAGAGCCGTTAGCGTTGAGCTTCACTTCGAAACGGTAACCGCTGGTGGTGCGCTCTGAGGGCTTGGGAGAGAGGACGTTGTACTGGCTGATCCCCTCCTGCTGAAGGATCAGCGTCTTCGGCTTGGCGTCGACATTGCGAATCGTGTAAGTCCGGGTCTGATCTTGGGAGTAGTGCAGCCGCAGTGTGCCGTTCGAAACGTGAATCTCGCGGAGTTGTTGCTGGGCGGTGTCGAACGCCGTTGTGATCCGGGTGCCGTAATCTACTGCGTAGCCGATCAGGCGCTTGTCGCCGGCTTTCAGGGTTTCAAATAGCGCTTCTCCCGCGTACGCGCCGCCATCGTACACAGTAATTGGGCCGCCGTCCAGTGTCTTGACAGTGTCGTTGGTGATCTCGGCCGCATTCACCGGGTGCTCACCGTCTCCTTCCGTGTAGATCAGCAGTTTACGGGCGGCGATTTTGTCCTGTAAGAATGGGAGCATGGCGGACTGATTTTTCTTGATCGTCACCGGTGTGGCAAAGTTGTACTCGAAGAGTTCGCCGAGCGTGCCACCGGTGGCGCCTTCGACTGAGCTGGTGGCCTGCACTTCGGCTTGCGGAGCAGTTAGCATCGAAAAACCTTTGTTTAGACACACCGCCTGCGACTCCCCGTGCTGCTGCGCCCGGTCCGTAGCCGTCTCCGCTGCCACTTCCAATGGCAGCTCGAGCTTGATCCTGCAGCTCGCCGTTCACAGTGCCGCCATAGACGACCGGGCCAGCTGGTCGCGCGATTTCGCCTGTGCGACGGTCTGGAGATACTGCTTGAGCTGCTCTTCGAGCCGGGTATCAAGGAAGTGGAGCGAGCTGACCGCACCTAGATCGTAGTTCGCCAGGTCGCCGGAATCGAGCAGCAACGTGATTTGCTCGCGTACTACGCGCTTATCGGCGTCACTGTCAATCTGGACTGAACGCGCCGCCATAATGGAGCCCGAGGCGGTGCGCTCTCCAATGTTCAGTTCGATACGAGTGCCCTTCAGATTGTCGAGAAACGTGCTGAGTGGTTCCTGATTTCCGATTTGGAATGGATAGTGATCGAGGCGTTGATCAAGTGTTTCGTTTGAGTCATAGCGAATGGCGGAGATAAGGCCACCGGAGCTATCGCTGACGGTGAGCGACTTCAAGATGTCGTTCATTCCGGCGTTCTTGAAATCGAGCCGCGCTTCTTCGGGCGCCGGACCTTCACGCAGGAAATAGGCGCTGCCGTGTTTACAAAGCACGATTCTCTTGATCGGGATGTCTACCGCCGATAGCGGAGTTTCAGAAAAAAGGGCAATGATAGCGAGGGTGCTAATGCGCCTCCACAGCACGGCGTGCATACTCGGGATTTCCTTTTTTGAGTCCTGAGTGTTTAGAAGTAAGTAGCTGAAAGAAGGTTCCCGATATGAGCGTGCGCTGCTGGGCGGTTAGGTCTAGACCTTCACGTTCAGTTTTTTGACTTGATCCGCGATGTATTCCGACGTTCGCCATCCGAGAGCGCTGATCGTTAGCGTCGGATTCTTATCGGCATTGCTCACGAATGGTGCGGCATCCGTGATGAATAAGTTTTTGCAGTCCCAGGCCTGGCAATACTGGTTCAACACCGAAGTCTTCGGGTCATCGCCCATTCTGGCGGCGCCGACTTCGTGAATGATGGAGCCGCCCGGCGCGATTCCCCAATTCTGCGAAGCATCCGATTTGCTCAAAACCTCGCCTCCCGCCGCCTTGATGATCTCCTGAAATGTTTCCTGCATGTGCTTAGCCTGCAGAATTTCGTCCTGGCTCCATTTGAAATGAAATCGCAAAACGGGAATGCCCCATTCGTCGACGGTCTCCGGATCTATTTCGCAATAGCTGTCCTTATTCGGAATCATTTCGCCGCGCCCGGAGAAATAGATTTCAATGCCGTACAACTTCCGGAGATTGCGCTTGAGTTCCAGGCCGTAACCGCCGCCCAGATATTGCTCGGCGGCGCCGCCGAAGACTCCCGCATCGGGTTGCGAGCGCCCCCCGCCGAACTCGATATGATATCCGCGCGCGAATGGCAGCTTGCCGGCTTTCTGCTCCTTATACAGCCACCACGGCATATAAAGGTGCATGCCGCCGACGCCGTCCTCATTCTGAGGCGGGAGATCTTGCAGAATCGGGAGATACCCACCGACATCCGAGCCAACCGTATCCATCAAGTAGCGGCCGACGAGACCGGAGGAGTTCGCGACTCCATTCCGGAAGTGACTGCTTTTCGAGTTCAGCAGAATGCGCGCGGTTTCGCAGCAGCTTGCGGCGAGCACGATGATTTTGGCTTTCACCGTGATATCGCGCCGGGTCTTCTTGTCGATATAGGACACGCCGGTCGCCAGCCCGTCGCTGCCGACCGTGACTTCGCGGGCCATGGCTCCGGTGCGGACTTCGAGATTGCCGGTTTTCATCGCCGGGAAAATATGCACGCCCGGCGAATTGAAATTCGCATTCACACCACAAGGCCGGCCGCACTGCGCGCAGTAATGACAGGAGGGCCGCCCATTCAAAGGACGGGTTAAAATTGCCAGCCGCGAGGGTATACAGGGAATCTTGAGCTTCTGACTTCCCATCTGAACGATTCGCTCGTATGCGCGCGGCGCTGGAGCGGGAAGGAACTTCCCGTCGGGAGTATTTTCGAGACCCTCTTGCGATCCAAAGACGCCGATCAATTCTTCTGCTTTGTCGTAATACGGCGCGAGATCGTCATAGGTGATCGGCCAATCAAAACCTTTGCCGTCGCGGCTGTAGGGTTTGAAATCGTACGGACCCATGCGCAGCGAGATCCGCCCGTAGTGGTTGGTTCGGCCACCAAGCATGCGCGCGCGCCACCACCACCAATCCGTCCCGGGCGCGTTGGTGTAGGGTTCGCCGTTGACGCGCCATCCGCCGTCGAGTGTGGCATCGAAGTAACCGAACGGCTTCTCCTTTGTCGCGGCCGCGCGGTGCGGGGCGTTATAGGGCCAGGAGAACATGGTCGACTGCTTGCGGTAATCGAACCACTCTCCAGCCTCGAGCAGGCAAATCTTCGCTCCTGCGAGCGCGAGAACATGAGCCGCTACTCCGCCGCCGGCCCCTGAGCCGACGATCACCACATCATAGGTCTTCGCGGATTCGCCTGCCTGAGCCATCCTCTGTACTGTATAACGTCACGCGGATGGCACATATTGCCAAAGGTATCGCTTGGCCATCATGAAGCCCTGCTTGAAGTCGTCGCTGAAATCAGGGCCGTGATTGTTGTCGGCGCCGTACAGCGGATCTTCCTGCTCCACACTCATGGCGCCGGCATAACCGGTGTTCTGCAGAATGCTGAAAAATTCGCGCCAGTTGATCGAGCCCATTCCGGGAATCCGATAACGCCACCAGGTAGCGCCATCGACAGGGTTGATGCCACCGGCCCGCAGCACAGGCCAGAGAATTTCGGTGTCCTTCAGATGGACATCGTAGATTTTGTCGGCAAAATCGTTTGCCGTTTGGATGGGATCCATAAACTGCCGCACGAGGTGCGAAGGGTCGTACTGCAGTCCTATAAAAGGCGAGTTGCCGAATCCTTTGAATAGAGCCTCAAAGCCTACCGGACTAGTAGCGAGATTCGGCCCTTCGGGCCACGGTTCCCAAAGGATGCGGACATGATTCGCTTCGCAAACTTTGAAATATCTTTCGTTGTACACACGCACGATCTCATCAATCTGCTCGGGGAATTTTTTGGAGGAGTCCTTTCCGGATGCGGTGCCGATGTACGGGACGCCGAGTTTCCCGGCGAGCTCAATCGCATCGATGAAATAGGCATTTTCTTTTTTCCGTTGACCGGGATCCGGCGCGATATGGTTTTGGGTAACCTGCAGCGCGGAGACGTGCATAGCGGCCTTCTGAAGAGTCGCTTTGATCTGCTCGACTTGCGTGTCTGTGAGAGCGGCAGCGTTAAGCGTCGATTCCGACCCACCATCCAGGATCATGTTCGTAAAGCCGTGGGTTTTGGCGAACTCGACATTTGCCGTCGAATACGGGCCCAAAATCCCGAGCCTTGGTTTCCACTCAATATGACTTGGGGCTTGCCTGGCTCGGAGCAGGGAAGAAGTCACTGCCGCGCTGACACAACCGAGAACGGTTCGTCTGGTCATACGGCAGTTATATCTCGGGCATCGGTTTTGGACTGAACGGTAGTTTTATTTGGCGGCTATGATCTGCCTTCAGACCGGCCTCTACGTACTACGATCGATCATTTTGGGCGCCCTAAGTTCATCTCTCAGGCGGTGTTTCAGCGTTCTCTCGCTTGCGAACCTCGGTCATGCTTTCGCCTCTGCCTCGCGCTTTCGGGCGGCTTCTTGAGGGTCGGTTATTATGTCGATCCACTTCGGGTCAGGCGAGGCCTCGGCGTCGTAGTTGTCGTGCCAGTTCCACCATTTGTACGGCGGGGTCTGGGGGTAACCCTCTGGCGAGTCCTCCCAAGTCTCCTGACGGCCGAGCGGCGTCATATCAAGGTAGTTCCAGGTGCTCCCCATCGCCTCGTCGCCGCGGTTGTTGATGAAGTAAGTGCGAAAGATCTTGTCGTGGTCGTCGCGGATGAATACGTTGTGGCCGTGCCACTCGTCGACGCCGAAGTCGGTGTCGAAGCTGCCTGTGATGGTGTACCACGGCATCTTCCAACCCATTCGAGCCTTCAGTCGCTCGATCTCCTTCTGTGGCGCGCGCGAGGCGTATGCGAGCGTGGTGTCGCGGGCGTTCAGATGGGCGAGGTGGGCGACCTGATCGGCACCGAGGGAGCAGCCGCGGCAGGCGTACTCGGGCCAGCCGAACACCCCGGGCTCGAAGAAAGCGCGATAGACGATTAACTGGCGACGGCCCTCGAAGAGCTCGAGCAGGCTAACCTTGCCCTGGGGACCTTCGAATTCGTACGCCTTCTCGACAGCCATCCACGGCATCCGCCGGCGTTCGGCGGCCAGCGCGTCGCGAGCGCGGGTCAAGGCCTTCTCCTTCACGAGGAGCTGCTGGCGCGCAGCCTCCCACTCCTGCGGCGACACGATCGGAGGTGTATTCATTCCGAGATGTCCTTTCCCGTGTTCCTTGTCTCTCTGCTTGCTTGTTGCCATCCTATTTCTCCTTTGTCTTCTGAAACAGACCGGAACGATTCGCTCTGAAAAATTTTTTGAACTTGCCGATGCACACCGCCAGAACTCCTCCAGTGGATCCGGCTCCGGCGACCATTACTGCCGTGCTTGCGATACATGCTGGGCACATATGTCCCTCCTCTGAGTTATGCGCGGGCACACTTATGGTAGCCGGCCCGTGCGGGGTTGATTAGCTAGCCCGCTTTCGGGCGTTTCTTCGTTCGTATCTCAGTGGTGTGAGCGCCGGTAGCTGTGGTTTCAGCGTCTTCTTTGATTCGCAGCAGGTGGCTCGCCCACAACTCTTCGAAGCGGCCGACCCAGCGTTCATAAATCTGCCTGATGGGCACGACGTTCAATGAGTTGATCCGCTGACGCCGCTCTTCACGCGTGTGAATCAAATCGGCCTCGCGGAGGACGTCAATGTGTTTCATGACTCCAAAACGGCTCAGGTGAGGAAAAGCCTCCACTATCTGGGTCGTCGTCCGTGGACCCCGCCGCAATAAATCGAGAATCGCCCGCCT
>JAFATG010000076.1 GCA_019244055.1 Acidobacteriaceae bacterium
GTCACCGGGTGTTCTACCTGGATGCGTGCATTCACTTCAATAAAGTAGAGATTCCCCTTCTCATCCATCAGGAACTCGACCGTGCCCGCGTTCGTGTAGCCGATGGTGCGCATCGCAGCGCGCAGACGTTTGGACATTGCCTGGCGAAGGTCGGCAGGAACGGACGGCGAAGGCGATTCCTCCAACAGTTTCTGGTGACGCCGCTGTATCGAACACTCGCGCTCGCCGAGCACCTCGACATTACCGTGCTCATCACCGATAACTTGGAACTCGATGTGCCGCGGCGCTTCGACCAGCTTCTCCACGTACACATCGCCGCACGAGAAAGCGGCGGCGGCTTCCGATTGCGCCTGGCTCAGCATGCTGGGTAGCTCCGCCTCGGAGCGAACCACGCGCATCCCACGTCCGCCTCCTCCGGCTGCTGCTTTCAACAGGATCGGGTATCCAATCTGCGAAGCGAGCCCTTGCGCTTCTTCTGCGCTGGTGAGTACGCCCTGTGAGCCCGGCAGGATAGGAACCCCGACTTCCGCCATAATGGTTCGGGCCCGCTGCTTCAGGCCCATCTGCCGGATCACCTCCGGTTTCGGCCCGATGAACTTAATACCGGAAAGATCGCAAACTTCAGCAAAGTCGGCGTTTTCGCTCAGGAAGCCGTAGCCGGGATGAACCGCATCCACATTAGTGATCTCGGCGGCGCTGATTACGGCCGGGATATTGAGATAACTGAGCGAGCTTTTCGCCGGTCCGATGCAAATGGCTTCGTCCGCGAATCGCACATGCAGTGCATGGCGATCGGCTTCCGAGTAAACCGCTACAGTTCGAATACCGAGATCTTTGCATGCGCATAAGACTCGGATGGCGATCTCGCCGCGATTCGCAATTAAGAGTTTGCGGAACATGACCCCAGCCTAGATCGGATGAATTGTGAACAGAGATTCGCCATACTCTACCGGCCGGCCATTCTCTACATGCTTAGCCACGACGGTACCTGCCAGCTCCGCTTCAATCTCGTTCATCAGCTTCATGGATTCAATTATGCAGAGGACTTGTTTCGGCTCCACTCGATCCCCGACCCTCACAAACGGGGCCGCGCCGGGACCCGGAGCGTCGTAATAGGTACCGACGATTGGAGCTTTCACCACCACGTCCGCTTCGCTTTCTTTTGCCGGCGCGGGAGTCGGAACAGACGTTGCTTCCTGTGGGAGCGGTGCCGGTGCTGGAGGGGTGGGCAGAACAGCCGGAGCCGCGATTGAAATAGGGAGAACCGCGGGAGCTACAACATCCAGATTCGGTGTTGCCGCGCTGCGAATACGGACGCTGTTGTCGCCATCTTTGACCTCCAGCTCAAAAATTCCGCTTTCACGCACGAGCTGGATTAGCTGTTTGATCTCATCAATTGTCATGGTTACCCGTGCTGTCAAAGCCCAGCCGTAATTACAGCACGATCAGCTCTTTGCCCGTTGGCGTCAGCACGTCGTATCCCCGATCCGTCACGACGACTGTATCTTCGATACGAATGCCGCCGATGCCTTCTTTATAAACTCCAGGTTCGATTGTAATGACCATTCCCGCCTGCAGCTTGGTACTTTCCTTTCGACCTACACGCGGCATTTCGTGAATTTCAAGACCAAGTCCGTGCCCAGTCGAGTGAGTAAACAGCTTATCTAAGCCGTACCCGCTCAAAACCTGGCGGGCGGTTCGATCTACGGTGGCACACGAAACGCCAGGCTTGACAGCATCAATTGCCGCAAGCTGACTCTCCAGCACCGCCCGGTACATCCGGCGCGTTCGCGCGTCCAGCTTTCCGACGGAATGGGTTCGGGTCATGTCGCTGGCGTAGCCGGCGACCGCCGCGCCCATATCCACCAATAATAATTGATTGCCCTGAATCGGCCGGTCCGTCGGATGCGCGTGCGGAAGAGCGCTCCGGGCGCCCGAAGCGACGATTGTCTGGAATGCGGTTCCGTCTGCTCCCAGCCTGCGCATCCGGTATTCGATCTCCGCGGCAAAATCGACCTCCGTCATGGTTCGGCGGAAGTGCCGGAACGCTTGTTCGAGGGCGGCGGAATTAAGCTGAACCGAAGCCCGAATGGTGGCGATCTCGGCGGACGATTTGACCATCCGCAAGCTCTCAACGACGCCAGCCAGCGGTTTCAAACGAGCGCTTCGATCAGCCGAGTCCTTCAAATGCGTGTATTCCTCAAAACCGATTCGGTTTTGCTCAAAGCCTATTGTCTTCACCCGTAGTCGTTTGAGCCACTTGGCAACCTCCGTGGAAAGCGAACCTTTTGCAATCTTTACTTCACAGTCGCTCTCCTGGGGCGCCTGGGTTTGATAGCGCGGATCGGTGAAGAGCAAGGCTCGGTCGGTCGTGAGAAGGAGAGCTGCATTGCTCCCGGTGAAACCACTGAGGTAGCGTATGTTAGGAAGTGCCGTGATAACAAAGGCCTGTGAAGCCGAAGATTTGAGAACGGCAGCAATCCTATTGCGGCGAACGCCGAGATCAGTTTTTTGATCCATGTCGCCTATGGTTTGAGGAGCAACTTGCCGGTAGTCTTGCGCCCTTCGAGATCGCGATGCGCTTGCGCCGCATCCTCGAGTTTGTACGTTTTGTGGATTTGCAACCGGAGACGTCCCTCGCCGATCCACTTGAAAATGTCCGAAGCGCGCCAGTCTAGCTCGTCCCGGCTGCTGATGTAATTGGCGAGGCTTGGCCGGGTCAAGAACAATGATCCTTTCTGGCTCAGGAGCAGTGGATCCATCTCGCCAACAGGTCCGCTCGATTGGCCAAAGCTCACCATCATGCCGCGCGGCGATAAGCAATCCAGGCCTTTGTGAAAAGTTGTTTTGCCGACTGAATCATACACCACGGCAACTCCCTTGCCTCCGGTAATGCGTTTGACCTCTTCAAGAAAGTCTTGCTTCGTGTACAGGATCATATGGTCCGCGCCGTGTTCTCTTGCAAGTTGCGCTTTGGCCTCTGTAGAACAGGTTCCGATGACCGTCGCCCCGGCGATCTTCGCCATTTGGACCGTAAGCAGACCTGCGCCGCCGGCCGCTGCATGAATCAAACAGGTGTTCCCGCGTTCGAGTTTAAAAGTGGAATGCGTCAAGTAATGCGCGGTCATGCCCTGAAGCATCACTGCGGCCGTATCATCCAGGCTGACGGAATCCGGTACTTCCACGACGAATTTGGCGGGAACTGTGGCGTACTCCGCGTAAGATCCGCGAGCCATGGCGTACGCCACTCGCTGGCCCGGCCGCAAATGCACGCCCTTTCCTACCGCCTCTACCGTTCCCGCGCCTTCGTTTCCTAATCTCACTGGGCGTTCCGGAGCTCTATACAGGCCTTCACGAAAGTAGACGTCAATGAAGTTGACACCGATCGCCTGGAGCTTGATCAGGACTTCCCCTTCGCCGGGCGTCGGCGTGGGCAACTCCATCGACTGAAGATTTTCAGGCCCTCCGGTCGGATCGGCGACAACAGCTTTCATACCGCCGATTCTACGATGGGGGGCGCGTTTCAACCCGCGTGTGGCTTCAGCCACGCAGCTCGCCCTAAACGGCCCAACTATAATCCCGGACCGTAAATCCCGCCGGTTTCTCCTCCAGCAGTCGCATCAGTTCCAAACGCAGCGCATCGACCAAAGCTCTCCAACTCGCGTCGATGACGTTATCCGAGATGCCCACAGTCGACCAATTACGGCGATGATCGGTCCACTCCACGAGCACGCGAACCTTCGATTCCGTACCGCCCTTTCCGCCGAGGACACGTACTTTATAGTCCGTCAGCCGAACATCTGTGATGGCTGGGTAAACTGACGCCAGACATTGACGTAAGCAGATGTCGAGCGCGTGCACGGGCCCGTGACCTGTGGCGGTTGAGGAATGCACAGCGTCACCGACGCGCAGCGTCACGCTTGCCGTTGTGATTGTGTTGCCGCTTCCGTTCTGCTGAAGCTTCGTAGAAGCCTCATAGCCGACAACCTCAAATGGATGAAAATCGGGATGCGCCGCCTCGCGAATTAGCAGTTCGAACGTGCCATCCGATGCCTCGAAATCATATCCCTGGTGTTCCATCTGTTTAATCCGCTGAAGGATTTCACGGCCTGCCGTATCATTCAGGTTTTCAGTGAATCCAAGCTGTTTCAGTTTGTACGCAATATTCCCGCGCCCGGAGAGATCGCTCAATAGCACCCGCTGCCGATTCCCGACCATCTCCGGCCGCACGTGCTCATATGTCGCCGCATCCTTCATCACCGCGCTAACGTGAATACCGCCCTTGTGAGCGAATGCGCTGGCCCCGACGAACGGTTGCTCGCGCCGTAGCGGCAGATTCGCCAGCTCAGCAACAAAACGAGCAAGATTCGTCAGATTCTTCAGATTCTCTGGGCCGATTGTGGTGTGGCCCAACTTCAATTCCAGATTCGAGAGAATCGAGCAGAGATTCGCATTCCCGCAACGTTCTCCATAGCCGTTGATGCAGCCTTGTACCTGTGTTGCTCCAGCTTCGACCGCGATGAGAGTATTGGCCACCGCGACGTCCGAATCGTTGTGGCAGTGAATGCCTAGCACGCCGTCAAAACGCGAACGCACCTCCGCCACCACTTCGGAAATGCGCATGGGCAGTGTGCCGCCATTTGTATCGCACAAACAAAGCACGTCTGCGCCCGCTCTTTTCGCAGCCTGTAGCGTCTGAAACGCGTAGGCCGCATTCGCCGTGTAGCCATCGAAGAAGTGCTCTGCGTCGTAGACGACTTCACGCCCCTGCGCCTTCAAATAGGAGACGGTATCGGAAATCAACTGAAGATTCTCCTCTTCGGTAATTCCCAGCGCCCGGCGCACATGGAAATCCCACGTTTTGCCAAAAATCGACACCACCGGCGTCTCCGCTGCAATTAACTCGAGTATATTCGGGTCTCTTTCTATAGAGTTCTTCGCAAAACGCGTGGCTCCGAACGCGGTGAGCCGGGCATGCTTGAGATTTAAGCCCTTGGCGCGTTGGAAAAATTCCCTGTCTTTCGGGTTCGATCCCGGCCAGCCGCCTTCAATGTAATCGATGCCAAGCTCATCGAGCTTGGTGGCGATTAAGAGCTTGTCCTCAACAGAGAACGAGATCGATTCGCCCTGTGTTCCATCGCGCAGCGTGGTATCGAATGTGGAGATCTTCATACAATGACTGTCCTCAAAGGTAATGTAATTCCTCGACAGAAAAAAGCCTATATATAAAGCAAAAGGCCACCGGTTGGAAATCCCCGCCGGTGGCCTCAAAAATCGAATCCTGCACGAGGTCTCAGGCGGGGCCCTTAATGGCCACGCTAATAAGAATGCCGCCCTGAATAAGGATGAGCATCGACCTTGTGAGTCTTAATTATAAAACATCGGAGCCGAGTAGCATCTTTTTCAAGAAGACAAGTTGCCCCAGGTGATAAGAGTTATGCGTAGCTACCAGCAACGCCTCGCGGAGTAGGGTCTGTCCATTGCCGTGCGAAAACGGCTTGAATAGATTACGCCGAACATTGTTCACGAGCCGGTAGAGTTCCTGTGCATCCTTCTGAAACGCTTCTACACTGGCATCCCAGGCGCCGGCATTGGGCGGGGCGTCCGATTGAGGCCAGTAATCGTCTGGCCATTTCTTCTCTTCATAGTGCGCGCCCTCTTCACGAGAGAAATCGAGGATGTCACGCTGTGCAAGACGCATGTGCTCGAGCAGTTGCCACGCGCTATGCGGTGCGCCCTTTGGTTTCAGCCCGCGGAGCGGCTCTGGGAAGTCTTTGATCGCGGAAGCGAATTCTAGCTGCGACTCACGTCCGCTGATCCCTACCGTGAGCTGCGCCCGAAGAACCTTTAAATCATCAGCGTTCATGCCGGTTTTGACTCGCCAGGTACCCGCTAAATTTCAGTCATCTTTGTCCAGCGGATTCTTCGTATGCGAATCCGCTGCTGCTCCATTCGGGGTTTGAGGCGGCAGTGAAACGGGTGGAATGGCGGGTGGATTTGGCGGCGCAGGAGCATTTTCGGCTTTAGGCAAAGCTGGCCCGTTCGGCGACCATTTGGCCGGCTTCTCTAAGAGCTGATCGTACGTCGGGAACTGCGAGGAATCCCAGCCTCCTCCCAACGCCATGATGAGCGTCACGCTTGCAGTCATCTGCCGCAGTTGAGCCTGCACCTGTGTTTCCCGGTTAGCCAGCAACGTGTTTTGGGCTGTTATCACGTTCAGATAGCTGTCTACGCCCGTTCGGAACCGCGTCAGTGCCAGTTCCAGGTAGCGCCCGGAAGACTGGACAGCCGTATCGTATTCCGAGATTTCCTCCGCCAGAATCCGAATAGACGCGAGATTGTCTTCAACTGCTTGGAAGTCGCTCAGAACGGTTTGCCGGTAGCTCGCGACGGCCGCATCGTAGGTCGCCTCCGATTGCTCTACGGCGCCCCGCCGTGCTCCAAAATCGAGCAACGTCTGCGAGAGGCTTGGCCCTATTGACCACAGGCGGCTCGGCCACGTGAACCAATTGGCGACTGCGGCGCTCTGAAATCCTCCCGACGCGCTGAGACTAACGCTTGGATAGTAGGCGGCACGAGCAACACCAATCTGCGCGTTGGCCGAGGCTATTTGGCGCTCTGCCGCCGCAATGTCGGGACGCCTCTCTAGCAATTCAGACGGCAAGGAGACCGGTACAGTCGGCGGCCGGGGAACGAACGGCGCTACCGGGAGCGAGAATTCCGAAGCCGGCTTACCGATGAGCGTTGCTATTGCATGCTCGAACTGTGCTCTTGCAACCCCAAGATCTGTCGCCTGTGCTTTTGTCGTGTCCAACTGAGTGGTCGCCTGTGTAACATCCTGTTCCGAATCGATGCCGGCGCTGAACAAGGTTAGGGTAAGGTTTAGTGAATCGCGGTAGTTTTTCAGCGTGTCCTGCAGAATGCCTTCCTGTGCATCGAGAGCCCGTATCTCGAAATAGTCTTGAGCGAGCTCGGCGTGTGTGCTCAGGGTAGCGGTCGCCACATCAGCCGCGCTTGCTTGCGCCGCATACGAATTGGCAGCGATCGTGTTCCGTATTCTGTGCCAGAAATCTACCGTGTAGGAAATGTCCGCAGCAATCGTGTAGCTGTTAAAGCTGCCGCTTCCTACTGATGCAGTGGTCGCGCCACTCGTGTTAGTGCTGCTAGGGCCGGAAGTTCCTATAACTATGTTCCGGGCATTCGCCGAAGGATGCGAGCGGGTGTAACCGGCCGAACCTCCAATCGTCGGGAACAGTGCTGAACGCGCCGTCACTACGAGCCCTCGTGCCGCTCGGAAATTTGCCTCCGCCTGCTTCACCGTCTGATTTGAGATCACAACTTGTTCTTCAAGTGCGTTGAGTTGGGGATCCTTGTACATCTCCCACCATTTCGGCCGCAGCTTGTCGTCCCCGGGTTGTGCGATGACCCACCCTGTTCCTTCTTTAAACTGGGGCGGCGCCTCCTTGTAAGCAGTCGGTATCGGAGCTGGAGGTCTGGAATATTTTGGAGCCGGATTGCATGCTGCTAGCGCCATCAGACTGAATAATGCAATCGCCGGCCACGACCGCTGCACTCCTGATTTATCCGTCAACGTCATCACTCACCTGTGCGATCCAGCGGCGAAGATAAATAGGGCAGTTCACCAGTCGGACGTCGTGCTCCGCCTGCTCTGAGAAATATTGAACGGCCTTCCGATCCACCAGCGTTACCTCACTCAGGTCCAGGTAGATCCGCGCGTGAGTATCTCGTGCTTCCGAGATCGACTGATCCAGCTCAGGAATGGCTTCCTCACCAAATTTGCCATTGAGCAGAAATGTCACCGAGCGCTCGGTCGGATGGGATTCAGCCGTAATTGTGTAATGCGTATCCATGGGGCTTCCTAATGCGCTGGTCCAACCGCCTCCACCGGCGCTTCTGGCAGCCTGCCGCCCCGCAAGCGCTGTAACCAGAGGCTGAAGCGGTCCATGTAAAGGTAAATGACCGGAGTCGTGTAGAGGGTCAGCGCTTGACTGACGATCAGCCCTCCCACAATCGTGATTCCTAACGGCCTGCGCAGTTCAGAGCCGATACCTGTTCCCAGCGCGAGCGGCAGGCCTCCGAGCATGGCCGCCATAGTGGTCATCATGATTGGCCGGAACCGCAGGAGAGAGGCTTCGAAAATGGATTCTTTCGGCGTCTTCCGATCGCGCCGCTCCACTTCGAGGGCGAAATCGATCATCATGATCGCGTTTTTTTTCACAATTCCGATCAGCAGAATGATCCCGATTAACGCTATTACGCTCAGCTCGGTATGTGTCACTAGCAGCGCCAGAATGGCGCCAACTCCGGCCGAGGGAAGCGTGGAGAGGATCGTAATCGGGTGAATGAAGCTTTCGTAAAGAATGCCGAGAACGATATACACTGCCGTCAGCGCTGCCGCAATCAATATCGGTTCGTTCGCAAGAGATGCCTGGAAGGCCTGTGCGGTCCCACTAAAATTCGTATTGATCGTTGTGGGCATTCCCAATCTGAGCTCCGCTGCATTAATAGCGTCCACAGCTTGCCCCAACGCGACACCCGGGGCGAGATTGAAGGAAAGCGTCACGGAAGGAAACACTCCCGAATGAGTTACGCTCAAAGCCGCTGTAGACGGCTGATAATGCGTAAAGACGGACAGAGGCACCGGCGCGCCGCTTGTCGATGGGGCGTACACGCTCTGCAAGCCGATGGGAGTCTGCCAAAAAATCGGATCGACTTCCATAATCACGAAGTACTGATTCAACGAGGTGTACGTGCGAGCGATTTCACGCTCGCCGAAAGCGTCGTACAGAACGTTATCGAGGCTTTGTGGAGTGACACCGACGCGTGCGGCGGTAGCACGATCAATCACCAGGTTCGCCTCCAGCCCGGCGTTCTGCTGGTCACTGTTGACGTCAGTTAGTTGAGGAACTCTCTTGAGTTCATTGAGTAGCCGGGGCGCCCAATGTGTCAGCTCATCAAGGTTGTCGCTCTGCAGAGCGTATTGGTATTGCGCCGCGCTCTGGCGGCCTCCGACCCTCACATCCTGGGACGCTTGCAGAAATAGCGTCACACCGGGAATCGCGCTCAACCGCGGTCGCAGGCGATTGATAATCTGATCGGCGGTCGCCTTGCGTTGATCCAGAGGCTTCAGACTGATAAAGGCGCGGCCTGAGTTCGTCGTCGTGCCTCCGCCGCCTCCGCTAAATGCCTGGACAGTGCCAACGGCCGGATCCGATTGCACAATTTTCGCGAGCCGTGTGATCTTCTTCTGCATAAGCTGAAACGACGTGTCCTGGTCGGCAATGAAATTTCCATTGAGCCGCCCGGTGTCCTGCTGCGGGAAGAACCCTTTGGGAACGATCACGTAGAGATACACGTTCAAGCCCACTGTGGCGATGAGAATCAGTAACACCAGTACGGAGTGGCGCAATACCCACGCGAGACTGTGCTCGTATATTTTGAGAATGAAATCGAAGAATCGTTCACTTATCCTGTACAACCGCCCGTGAGTGCGTTTCTCGGCTAGGAGCCGTGAACACATCATGGGAGTCGTGGTCAGTGAAATGACCATCGAGACCGAAATGGTGACGGACAATGTGACGGCAAATTCTCTAAACAGCCGGCCGACAATTCCGCCCATCATCAGAATCGGAATGAACACGGCAACCAGCGACACGCTGATAGTGAATACGGTGGGCCCGATTTCAGCCGCGCCTTTGAAGGCCGCCTCCATCGAATTCATGCCTCTTTCGCGATAGCGAGTAATGTTTTCGAGAACCACGATCGCGTCATCCACCACAAACCCGGTTGCGATCGTCAACGCCATGAGCGAGAGATTGTCGATGCTGTACCCGAGCAGATACATCACGCCACAAGTCCCGATGAGAGAAACAGGAACAGCAACGCTTGGAATGAACGTTGCGCGCGCGTCGCGCAGGAACGCGAAGACGACCAGCACGACCAGAATCACCGAAATCAGGAGAGTGATCTCAACCCCCTGAACTGAGGCCCGAATGGTCACCGTCTGGTCCAGGGTCACGGTCATATCGATCGCCTGATTGATTGAAGCCTTGAGTTCGGGAAGGGCGGCGCGGATTCCATCCACCGTGTCGATGATGTTGGCGCCCGGTTGCCGGAAAATAATAAGCAGCGCCGCGCGCTTCCCATTCGCTATGCCGAGCGAGCGAACGGTCTGAACGGAATCGGTCACCTTTGCGACATCGGTCAGCTTGAGGGTCGATCCAGGCTTGATCAGCAACGGTTCATAATCGACTGCGTGAAGGAGTTGATCGTTGGCATCGATCATCCAAGTCTTATTCGCGTTGGAGAACCAGCCTTTCGCCAGATTGGATGTTTGGGCTGCTATGGTTGTACGTAAGTTTTCAAGGCTCAGCCCGTAATGATTGATCTGCGTCGGATTGACGTCGATTCTAACGGCGGGCGCGGAACTTCCGCCCACAATCACCTGACCGACCCCGCGAATCTGCGAGATCCGCTGCATCAGAATCGTGGAGCCGGCATCATACAGGGCACCGGGCGGAAGAGTATTCGACGTGAGCGCGATGATCATGATCGGAGAATCCGCCGGGTTAACCTTGCGGTACGTGGGATTGCCCGGAAGGTCGGCGGGCAGATAGCTGCGGGCGGCGTTAATGGCGGCTTCGACATCGCGGGCCGCTGCATCGATGTTGCGGTTGAGATCGAACTGCAGCGTAATACTTGTCTGGCCGAGCGAGCTAGAAGATGTCATCTCCGTAACCGCCGATACCCGGCCGAATTGCCGCTCGAGCGGCGTGGCCACCGAGGATGCCATGATCTCGGGGCTGGCGCCGGGCAGAGAAGCCTGCACAGAGATGGTAGGGAAGTCCACTTGCGGCAAGGGCGAGACCGGAAGCAACCGGAAAGCAACCGCGCCCGCTATCGCAATTGCCGCGGTTAATAGCGTGGTTGCAACCGGTCTCTTGATAAAAGGCGAGGACAGGTTCATTGCTGTGCTTCCGGCTGCGGCGCTGGTTGCATCACAGGTTCGCGTCGCGCATGCTTCTTGCGCCACGCGCCGAACTTTGAGGCAATCTCGTCGAAGAACAAGTAAATAACGGGCGTCGTGTAGAGAGTTAGTAACTGGCTGAGGAGAAGACCGCCGATAATCGTTACGCCCAGAGGCCGCCGCAGCTCCGATCCGGTTCCAGTTCCAAATGCTAAGGGCACCGCGCCTAGCAGTGCGGCCATCGTGGTCATCATGATCGGGCGGAAGCGCAATAGCGAAGCCTGGAAGATCGAATCGTAAGGGCTCTTCCCCTCCTTCCGCTCGGCCTCCAACGCAAAGTCGATCATCATGATTGCGTTCTTCTTCACGATTCCGATCAGAAGAACGATGCCGATAATCGCTACTACGGTCAATTCTTCCCGGCAGATCATCAACGCGAGCAACGCGCCCACGCCGGCCGAAGGGAGCGTAGAAAGAATCGTGATCGGATGAATATAGCTCTCGTACAGGACGCCAAGGACGATGTACACAGTTACCAGCGCCGCCAAGATCAACAAAGGTTCGTTGGTCAGCGAGGCGACGAACGCCTGCGCAGTTCCTTGGAATGAAGTCGCCATGGCCGGAGGCGGCGGCAGCTCCTTTTCCACTTTCCTGATTTCGTTTACTGCCGAGCCGAGCGCAGCCCCCGGAGCCAGATTGAAGGAGACGGTAGTTGCCGGAAACTGGCCGATGTGGCTGATCAGAATCGGCATCGAAGTATTCTTAGTTGCCGTAAACGCGCTGAGAGGCACTGGAGTGCCGGCCGTCGACTTGATGTAGATGTTTTGCAGATTGCGCGGCGACTGGCGGAATTGCGGCGGAACTTCCAAAATGACGTGGTACTGATTCAACTGCGTGAACAATGTCGAGACTTGCCGTTGACCGAACGCGTCGTACAGAGTCGAATCGACGCTCGATGCAGTGATACCGACGCGCATCGCAGTCTGCCTGTCAATTGAAAGCGATGTTCCCAGGCCGTTCGTCTGAAGATCGCTGGCTACGTCCGCCAGTTGTGAAATGTCTTTCAACCGATCGACGAACTGCGCCGTGTAGCGGGACAGTTCATTCGGGTCCGGATCTTCCAGGCTGTATTGGTATTCTGTCCGGCTAACGATGTCTTCCACCGTCAAATCCTGAACGGGCTGCATATATAAAGTGATCCCAGCAACCTTGGCCAGATTCTTTTGCAGCCGGCGGATCACATCCGAGGCGTTTATCCGGCGCTGCTCGATCGGCTTGAGGTTGATCTGGATACGGCCAGCATTCAGAGTCGTATTCGTGCCATCGACACCGATAAATGACGAGAAGCTCTCAACTGCTGGATCTTCGAGAATGACGGCCCCGAGCTGCTGTTGCAGCTTACCCATTTGGGTGAACGATACGGACTGGTCAGCTTCCGATACCCCCTGGATTTCGCCAGTGTCCTGCACGGGAAAGAAGCCTTTGGGAATCAGAACGTACAGAAGGACGGTCAACACCAACGTTCCCGCCGCGATCAGTAGCGTAATGTTGCGGTGGTCGAGAACAACTTTGAGGGTTCTACCGTAAAAAGCGATCGTTTTCTCAAACACCCTTTCAGAAGCCCTATAGAAGCGTCCTTGCTCCGCGTCGCTCTTGTGCCGGAGGAGACGCGCGCACAGCATCGGTGTCAACGTCAACGAAACGAAAGCGGAGACAATGATCGTAACTGCGAGCGTCACTGCGAATTCCCGGAATAAGCGGCCCGTGATGTCGCCCATAAAGAGGAGTGGAATCAGCACCGCGATAAGCGAGATCGTCAGTGACATGATCGTGAAACCGATTTGTTCCGCTCCCTGCAAAGCGGCTTCGAGCGGAGGCATACCCTCCTCGACGTAGCGCATGATGTTTTCGATCATCACGATGGCATCGTCGACCACAAATCCTGTCGAAATCGTGAGCGCCATCAGCGTCAAATTGTTCAGGCTGTAGCCGAGCATGTACATCACGGCGAATGTCCCAACGAGTGACAGCGGAACCGCAACACTCGGAATAAACGTAGCCGCAAGATTGCGGAGAAAAACGAAAATCACGGCCACAACAAGCGCGATGCAAACCATTAGCTCGAACTCCACATCCGATACCGAGGCACGAACTGTGATGGTTCTATCGGTCAGCGTGGCGATATTGATGGACGATGGAATTGTGGCGCGCAGTTTCGGCAGCAGAGCCTTAACACGATCGACTACCTGGATGATATTTGCACCCGGTTGCCGTTGAATGTTGACAATAACTGAGGGAGTTTTGTTCATCCAGGCGGCCTGTAGGTTGTTCTCGACCCCGTCCACCACCTGGGCGACATTTTTCAGGACCACTGGGGCGTTATTTCTGTACGCGACAATTACGTTTTCGTATTCACTGGCGCTTAAAAGCTGATCGTTAGCGTTGATCTGGTAATTCTGGTGCGGCCCATCGAAGCTCCCTTTCGCCGCATCGACACTGGTTGCCGTCAGAGCCGTGTGAAGGTCTTCCAGATTTAAGCCATATGAGGCGAGCTGCGTCGGGTTTGCGAGAATCCGGACCGCCTTCTTCTGGCCGCCGCTAATCGTTACCGCGCCCACGCCGGAGAGCTGGGAGATCTTTTGCGCCAGTCGAGTATCGGCATAATCCTGCACGTCCTGCAGGGCCATGGAGTTCGAGGTGAGTGCGAGGGTGAGAATGGGCGCGTCCGCCGGGTTGGTCTTGCTGTAGATCGGCGGCATCGGCAGATCGGCCGGCAAATAGGTCTGGGCGGCATTGATCGCTTCCTGCACTTCCTGTTCGGCGACATCGATGTTGAGGCTGAGAACGAACTGGAGAGTGATGACCGAAGCTCCTTGCGAGCTGTTGGAGAGCATTTGATTCAGGCCCGGCACCTCGCCCAACTGCCGTTCAAGCGGCGCCGTAATCGCGGAAGCCGTCACGGCGGGACTGGCGCCGGGATAGAACGTCGTCACCTGCATCGTCGGATAATCGACTTCCGGTAGAGCCGAGACCGGCAACTGCTTGTACGCAACAATGCCGACCAGCAAAATCGCCGCCATCAGCAGCGATGTCGCTACCGGCCGGAGGATGAACGGCCGTGAGGGGTTCACTGCTTCTTCTGCCCTTTCTGAGGCTGCGGAGTCTGTGTCGCCGCGTTCATCACGGGAGGGTTCTGTTTCCCCGTAGTTGCTGGTAACAGAGTCTCGCCCGCGGGCGTGTACTGACCGCGCACAACAATTTTGGTTCCGGCCTGAAGTTTGTCGAAGCCGTCTGTAACGAGCACCTCGCCCGGCGAAACACCGGTCACGGCGGAGTTGGTTCCATCCGTCGTTGCGATGGTCACATTCCGGGACTGAACCGTCTGGTTCGCGGTAACAACATAAACGAAAGAGGTTTCGTTATTCCGCTGTATGGCCGCATTCGGAATGATATTCACTCCGGTAAGCGTCGTAACCTGCAAGCGTGCGTTCACAAACTCATTCGGAAACAGCCTCAAATCCCCGTTCGCAAATGTCGCGCGCACTTTCACTGTTCCTGTGTTGACGTCGACCTGGTTGTCGATGGTGAGAACGGTGCCTTGTGCCAGTTCGGTCTCGTTAAAACTATCCAGCGCGTCCACACGCAGCTTGTGGCCCGCTCGCATCTGGGCTACCACCTGACTGATATAGCCTTCGGCCATCGGGAAAATCACCGTGATCGGCTGAAGCTGGGTAATCGTTGCGATACCGGTCGTTCCATTTGCGGGGACGATGTTCCCCAAATCCAACTGACGAAGGCCGACTCTCCCGTCGATTGGCGATCGGATCTGCGTGTACTCGACGTTCACTTTGGCGGCTTCGAGATTCCCCTGGTCGAGCTTGACCGTTCCCTCGTCCTGGTTGACGGTTGCCTGTTGCGTGACCACTGTTTGCTCCGGGATGGCGTGTTGCGAAAACGCCATCTTGTACCGCTCGAGATCGGTCTTCGCGTTCGCTAGGGCAGCTTGATCTCGCTGCAATTGGCCCTCGGCCTGAGTCAGAGTCGCTTGGTACGGGCGCGGATCGATGAGGGCCAACAGTTGGCCCTTGTGAACCATCTGCCCCTCTTTGTAGTAGATGGCGGTCAGGTTCCCCACCACCCGGCTCGCAACTGTAACGGTGTACACGGGCGTAACGGTGCCGAGCGTTTCAATGTAAACGCCCATATTGCCCTTTTGAACCTTCGCGACCGAGACAGGGATAGCGCCTCCTGCACCTCGCCCCCGGCTCGAGCCGGATCCGCTGCTGCTCTTGTTTGCGGGATTCTGGTTTGGAGAGGAGCTGCGTTGCGAGAGGAGCACGCTTCCACCCGCGACGAGACACGCCCCGATGATCCAGATCGCCCAGCGTTTCGCGCGCGATGTCTGTTTAGGAGGCCTCGAAGCAGAATCGGTGGAAGGCGCCTCTGAGGCTGCGGTATTCGGAGCAGAATCCATTTTCGAAGCGGGCGCGAATTCGGCCCGCAACTTCGAATATGAGCGGTTTCGAGCGGTCCTTGCGACTGCCGAAGGGTCTATCGCGCTCTATGCCATTCGGCATAAACCTTCATGCGAAAATTGCAGATCACACCTAAGTAGGAGTCGCGAGTGTAAGTTCCGTTGGTAACCTTCTTCCGGGAGTGCCGGTGATCGAGTCCCGTACCTGAACGCGAATCCAGACCTCGCCCCCGGGAGAGAGTGGATCCGGTGAAACATTGGTCAGAGTTCAGATATCGTGAAGATAGGCCGCTCCGCTAGCCTTGAGCTGTGAGCGGATCTTCGTTCCGCTAATGCGGCTTTCTTCTCACATAGCGTTGCGGCTTGTTTTGGCCGCGGCGTTCACGATCCCGGCTGTTGCTTTGGATGCAACAAAAAGTCTGACGCAATATGCGCACCGCATCTGGGGCCAAGAAGAGGGACTCTTCCAGCCGACGATCTATTCGATCACGCAGACGCATAACGGCTTTCTCTGGCTAGGAACGCAAGACAGTTTGATCCGCTTCGACGGAGCGCATTTTCGCGAAGTCGAGGATGCCTCCGGTCGGCCGGCCTTTCACCGGAATCTGGTTCGCGCGCTCTATGAAGACGACCAGGGGAGCCTATGGGCCGCTTCGATCGGCGGCGGCATCCTCCGTATTTCCTCTGATGGCGGGGTGACGCCACTCACAACCAAACAAGGCCTGCCAAGCGACAGCGTGTTTTGCATCACGGCTGACAGCCATCACGCAACTTGGGCTTGTACGAACCAGGGGCTCGCTCGAATTACGGGTGGGCACGTTCGTGTTTTCACGACGGCGGATGGTTTGCCGTCGAATCAAGCCCGCTCTACCTGCGAAGCGACGGACGGAACGCGCTGGGTATCGGGTTTGGATTTCGGCTTGAGCCGCTGGACCGGAAGCCGATTCATCAGCTATGCCGACGTCAACTTCACTGCGCGTGATATCAGCACGGCTCTTGAGTGTGGCCGTGACGGCGCAGTTTGGGTCGGAACTTCTACCGGCTTGATCGCAATCAAAAATGGATCGAGCCATCGATACACAAAAAGGGATGGTCTTGCTGATAACGAGGTCTCGTCTCTACGTGCGGAGAAGGACGGCAGCCTTTGGATAGGAACGAACGACGGGATCAGCCGTTACCGCAATGGCGCGTTCAGCACGTACGCAACTCGCGACGGGCTCTCGCATAGCGTGGTGCTTTCGCTCTACACAGATCGCGAAGGAACACTTTGGGCGGGAACCAAAGATGGCTTGGATCAATTCACAGACGGAAAGGTCACTCCATTTACTACAAACGAGGGCTTGTCCAGCAACGATGCGGGCCCCGTCATCGAAGACGCAGGGGGCCGGCTTTGGATGGGCACTCTCGGCCGAGGATTGAACGTGTTCGACGGGCGGCGCTTTCGCGCTATCACCAAGCGCGATGGATTGCTGGACGACATGGTGTACAGCCTCGCGCTTGCTCCGAATGGTGATCTCTGGGCCGGTACGAAATCCGGGGTAAACGTACTTGCGAACGGCAGGGTGACAGCGAGCTACACGACCGCAGACGGGTTATCCGGAGCGGAGGTGCGAAGCCTGTTCATCGATGATGGTGGTGCACTCTGGGCGGGCACGAATCGGGGGCTGAATCGATTGACGGGAACCCGATTCTTTACCGCCGCGCTCCCCGGAACTCAAAAACCTGATGTCCTGGCGCTTGGCGGTGGCAACACGGCCCGGCTGTTTGTGAGTCTGCAAGATCTGGGCTTCTTCTACGTTCTCCACGAGTCTGCCAACGCCTACCCTCTCAACGTGAGCCATGCCGTGGACGCGTACTCAGTGGATCCCGCGACTCACAGCGTGTGGATGGGCACCCTCGGTTCGGGGCTGCTGCGCTGGAAGAACGGCGCTCTCGTTCATATTCACCTCAAAGACGGTTTGTACGACAACCGGATTTATAGCGTCCTTGCCGACGATCACGAGAACTTCTGGATGGCTTCGAGCAAAGGGATTTTTCGTGTCAGCAAGAGGGAGTTGGACGACTTTGCCGATGGCAGGATTCACAGCATTATAAGCATTCCGTTCAGCACGGGACAACTGCGCTTCGAGTGCCGGGCAGGCGTACAACCAGCGGCGTGCCGGACGCGCGATGGCCGCCTATGGTTTTCAACCAATAACGGATTCGTCGTGATCGATCCAGATCATCTGGTGCGGAATCAAACGGCGCCGCCGGTGGCCGTGACGTCCGTTCTGATCAACGGCAAGCGCGTTCAGCCTCCCGGGGCCATCGAGCTGAGCCCCTTTGAAAGAAACCTGGAAATCCGCTACGCGGGTCTGAGCTTCGTGGCGCCGGAGAAGGTCGCATTCCGGTACATCCTCGAGGGCTTCGACAAGACATGGATTGAGGCAGGCGAGCGAAGGGAAGCGTTCTTCACCAATCTGCCGCCTGGCAATTTCCATTTCCGTGTCATAGCCCGTAATGCGGACGGTGTCTGGAGTACGAAGCCAGCCGAGCTCGCGATCACGATTCAGCCGAGGATATATCAGCGGCCATCGTTTTTCCCGGCCCTGGCGGTGCTGCTGGCAGCAGCGGTTTTCGCCGGTTACCGGATGAGGATTCGGCGCCTGCGGCGCGGCTTCGATCTGGTATTGGCCGAACGAAACCGGATTGCGCGCGAACTGCACGACACTTTGCTGCAGGGGCTCTCCGGGATCACTATGCAGATGCAAGCAGTCTGGGCCAGACTGCCCGCCTCGAAAGAGAAGAAGAAGTTAAGTGAGATCATTCAGGACGCAGGCCGCTGCGCCGCAGAAGCGCGCCGGTCGCTCTGGGGATTGCGGGGTTATGAGGCGGGGTTGGGCGAGTTCACAAACAAGCTGGCAAGCATGGCGACGCAGGCTGTTGCAGGCACGCCGATTTCGCTCGAACTGAAACTGACTCCTGTTTCACTGAACGGGCTGCCCCAAGTGGACTACCAGCTCCTGCGCATCGGGCAGGAGGCGATCTTAAACAGCGTGCGCCACGCCAACCCAAGCACTCTTACAGTGAACCTGGAAGGCGATTCGCAACACCTGCAGTTGACGGTAGCAGACGATGGCCTGGGCTTCCCGTCGGAGGTGCCAGAGCGCGACGGTCACTTTGGGCTAACAGGAATGCGCGAGCGCGCAGCCGAGATTGGCGCCGATTTGACGATCCGCAGCGCGCCGGGCGAGGGTACCATGATCACCGTCACTCTTGCGTTCTCTCGCGACGGGCAGAGTAACTACCGCACTAGCATTTTGCATCAATTAAGTTAGGCCGGGCTGATTTGGACCAAACCAACAAGATCCGAGTACTTTCGGTAGACGACCACGACTTGGTGCGCAAGGGCATTGCTGCGATCCTGGCAAACGAGCCCGACTTGAAGCTCGTAGCGGAGGCGAACGATGGCGCGCAGGCGGTTCGCCTATACCGGCAACACCGGCCGGACGTGACGCTAATGGATCTGCGTCTACCGGACCAGAGCGGAATTGAAGCGACTCGCGAGATCCGCAGTGAAGCGCCGAACGCAAAAGTCATCGTCTTGACCTCCTACGATGGCGATCAGGATATCTACCGGGCTCTGGAGGCGGGTGTTCGCGGTTATTTGTTAAAGGAAATGGTACACACGGAAATAGTCCGAGCCATACGGGTTGTGCATTCGGGCAAGCGGTTCATCCCGCTAGAAGTCAGCCAGCAACTGAACGGCTTCTTTCCGGAAGTGGCTTTGACTCCGCGCGAGGTGGAAGTCCTCTCGCTGGTTGCACGCGGCTTCGGGAACAAGGAAGTAGGCGATGTGCTCGGAACGGCGGCCGGCACGGTGAAGATGCAGTTGCAGAGCATCCTCTCCAAGCTTGGTGCCAAGGATAGAACGCACGCTGTCGCGATCGCCCTGCGACGCGGCATCATTCATCTGCATTCACCGGATCTCGCTTCTTCGATCCTGAATGGCTGAGCAGAACGCTCTCACGGGACGCCAGGTAATCGCGCGTCTTGTGCGCCGCGTCATTGCTTGCATGGTGCTGGGCGCGGCGGCGATCTACTTGATTGATTATGCGCTGCTGCGCATCCGGATCGCGACGAATCGTTCAGCGTATGGCACGGTTACCGTTCGTCCATATTATGCCGTTCCCCGAAAGGATCACAGGACCGAGTTTCTATTCGACGACCCTCGCGATGAGACTTGCGTACACGCCCTGTTTCCGCATCTCGGGCACGACCCGTGCTGGTACCTAAACAGGCATCAGGAAAGGCGTATCAATCTTTGAGGACGCGCTTTAATTACGCGCCTACGACGACTTCTTCGGGAACTCCGGCTTCCTTGCGCCTCTTGAGGAACGTCATCATAGAGCGCAATTCCGCCCCGACTCGCTCGATAGCCTGATCCTTAGCAGCTTCGCGCATCGCCAGAAAGTTCTTGCGGCCCGTCCGATTTTCGGCAAGCCACGTGCGGGCGAATTCGCCGGACTGGATCTCGCTGAGAATCTTCTTCATTTCCGCGCGAGTCTGATCGGTTACGATCCTCGGTCCACGCGTGTAGTCTCCATACTCGGCGGTATCGGAAACGGAATAGCGCATATACCCGAGACCGCCTTCGTAGATGAGATCGACAATGAGCTTCAGCTCATGCAGGCACTCGAAGTAGGCAATTTCCGGCGCGTATCCAGCTTCGGTTAGAGTTTCGAATCCGGCACGAATCAACTCGCTGACGCCACCGCACAGCACGGCCTGCTCGCCGAAGAGATCGCTCTCGGTCTCTTCCCTAAAGGTCGTTTCAATCACGCCGGCCTTGAGGCAACCGAGAGCATAGGCATAGGCCAAAGCATTCTCGAGTGCATGGCCGGAAGCATCCTGAGCGATTGCGACGAGCGCTGGAACTCCGACTCCCTCGGTGAACAGCTCGCGCACACGATGGCCAGGCGCTTTCGGAGCAATCATAGAAACGTCAATCTCAGCGGGCGGCTTGATTTCATTGAAATGGATGTTGAACCCGTGGGCAAACATAAGTGTCTTGCCCTTGCTCATGTGCGGCTTAATCTCTTTTCGATAGACGTCTCCCTGCACGTGATCGGGCAGGAGGATCATGACGACATCGGCTGCTTTCGCTGCATCGGCAACGCTCAGAACTCCCAGCCCGGCTGCTTTTGCCTTGGCCGCGCTCTTGCTTTCCGCGTGCAATCCGACGACGACATTCAGCCCCGAGTCGCGCAGGTTCAGAGCGTGGGCATGACCCTGGCTACCGTATCCAATGATGGCGATCGTCTTTCTCTGGAGCGGAGCGAGGCTCCCGTCTTTCTCGTAAAATCTCCTCGGCATTGTGTCCTTTAAAAATGTAGTGATGGTGCGCGCTAATCAGCGCCTTGCAATTCCAGAACTTCTTCCGCTGCGCCTCTCGGGACTGGAGGAGACAAGCGCAGCTTCTTGTTATCGAGTGACATGGAAACGATGCCGGAACGCGTGACTTCAATATCGCCGTAGCTGCTCATTACATCGATAAATTCATCCAGCTTTTCGGGGTCTCCCGTCGCTTCGAGCGCAAAGCCTTCGACCGTGGAATCGACTACCCGCGCCTGAAAGATCTCGGCTTCTTTCAATATCGCCGTCCGGCTCTGCTGGATGGTGCGCACCCGGACGAGCACAAGTTCGCGATTTACGGCCGGCCCTTCGGTCACGTCCGTCGCTTGCAGAACGTTGATCAGCTTATTCATCTGTTTGATCACCTGAGCGCGAATCTGCGGCTCCACATCCACAGTGATGGTCATGCGCGAGAGCGTGGGGTCGAGTGTCCGCGCGACAGTCAGGCTTTCGATGTTGTATCCACGCTGGCTGAGCAGCCCGGTGACACGCATCAGGGCGCCCGGCTTGTTTTCCATCAGGAGAGAAATGATTTGTTGCATCGTATAGCTCGGGCGTTAGGCTTCGACTGGTTGTGGTGGGCGAAGGACCATTTCGTTCAAGGCTCCCCCGGCAGGAACCATGGGGAACACATTTTCAAACGGCGATACCTTCACGTTTAGTAGATATGGGCCAGGTTCCGCTACAGCGGCCATCAAGGCTTGGGGCATTTCGGACGCGGATGTCACGGTGCGTCCGGTGAATCCGTAAGCGCCGGCTAATTTCTCCGCGTCCGGGAAGGACGTCAGTTGCACTTCACTTAGCCGATTATTGTAGAAGAGTTCCTGCCATTGGCGAACCATGCCCAGATAGCCATTGTTCATGACGACGATCTTGATCGGGAGCGCATGATTCGCGATGGTGGCGAGTTCCGGAATTGACATCTGGAAACCGCCATCCCCAACTACGGCAAACACCAGCTTGTCGGGACGCGCGAATTGCGCGCCGATAGCAGCCGGCAAACCGAAGCCCATGGAGCCGAGGCCGCCCGAGTTGATCCACAAGCGCGGTTCATTGAAGCGGACTAACTGAGCGGCCCACATCTGATGCTGGCCGACGTCACTGGCGACAATGGCGCGGCCGCCGGAGAGCCGGTCGATTTCCGCCATAAGATGCTGAGGCTTGACTTCGGAATCGGAGATTTCGGGGCGCAAGGGATGTTCTTCCTTCCACTCGCGAATCTGCTTCCACCAGGCTTGGCGGGCGGCCGAATTCTTCTCCTTCATGGCGGGGCTGAGATCGCGCAGTTCGGATGACAGCTTCGGGATGACACGCTTCACATCGCCGACAATCGGGAGATCGGCATGACGATTCTTGCCGATTTCGGCGGGGTCGATATCAACATGAATGACCTTAGCGTGAGGTGCGAAGGACGAGAGGCGGCCGGTGACACGATCATCGAAACGAACACCCAGGGCGATGATTAGATCCGTGTTCGAGAACGCCATATTTGCTGCGTAGCTACCATGCATGCCGGGCAGGCTGATGAAATTCGGATGTTCCGACGGAATCGCGCCCAAACCCATCAGAGTGCAAACCGCCGGGGCGTCCAGCAACTCCACAAAGCTGCGCAGGGCATCGCTGGCATTAGCCGCAATGATCCCACCGCCCGCATAAACAAAGGGGCGTTCGGATTCCCAAATCATCTGCGCGGCGCGACGAATCTGGCCGTTATGGCCTTCGCTGTAGACCTTGTATCCCGGCAGATGGATCTCGGTTACCGGCGCGTAATGCGCCTGGCCTTGAAAGACGTCCTTGGTGACGTCGACCAGCACGGGACCGGGCCGGCCGGATGCAGCGATATAAAAGGCCTCATGTATTGCTTGGGGAAGATCGGCAATATTCTTGATAAGAAAGTTATGTTTGGTAGCGGATCGCGTGATGCCGAAGGTGTCGGCTTCCTGAAATGCATCGCTGCCCATGAGCTTGGTCGAGACCTGGCCGGTGAGGGCGACAATTGGAATCGAATCCATCATGGCGTCTACTAACCCGGTGACAAGATTGGTGGCGCCGGGGCCGGAGGTTGCGCAGCATACGCCAACCTTCCCGGTTGCTCTGGCATATCCTTGCGCGGCAAACGCGGCGTTCTGTTCATGCCGCACCAGCACGTGCCGGATCGGATGATCGTACAGAGCGTCGTAGAGCGGAAGCGTGACGCCGCCTGGGTAGCCGAAAATGCAATCCACATTTTCGCGGCCCAGACAGTTGAGAAGGATCTTCGCGCCTGAAAGAAGATTCGACATGGTCTTTTAAACGATTTTTGAATGTAAATGAAAAGGGCCACCGAGCCGGGTTGTTCGCCCGCCGGGTGGCCCCGAAATTCACCTCGTGAGGCTCCCCTAGGCGGTGCTGTTCGCCACCGCCACGACCAGCGGAACCAATGTGAGAAGCCGGTTCATAACACGGGTACACATCAGAGCCTTACCTGGTTAGGCACAACCCCTCTTGTGTACAACACCAAGTTAGCCTAGAAGCAGATTTTATGCAATAGAATCGGAGCATAAAAAAAATAAATGATATGAGCCAGAGAGCGCTGGCGAGAAGTCGGGCCCTCGACTCCTACGCCGCAGCTTTTTCCTCGAGTTTCGCTTTATATTTGCCGTTCACTTCGTTGACGACGACCTTGAAGGCATGGCAGAGGTCTTCAAAGGGGATGCGAACGTGACCAGGGAGCGGCGCTTCGATGGTTTGGCGGATGTCGGAATCGATTTCGAGGTGCGAAGCACGGGCGTTGGCTAGCCGAACACGCGCTTCGTGCAGCTCCTGCTTGCGAAGTTCGTCGGCATCTTTGTGCTTTTGCGAAACAAACCCAATCTCTACTTTGCGCTTCTGCGCTCTAAGCCTCAGCAGCTCGCTCAGGCATTTATGGAAGCCGCGATCGTGCGTGGTTTGATACCGGAGATAGAGCGCGAGCTGCTTCGGATCCTGGCAGGTTTCGGATTCTTCGAAACAGAGCTGCTGAAGACAGAGGGCGCGTTGGGCCAGCCACCAGTGCTCGGCCATGCGCTCGACCAGCAGGTGCTCGGTGGGAGTCGAGGGACGATGTTCTGCTTTTAAGCTGAAATAGAGTTCTTGAAATTCGTGCTTGTCTTCGTGCGGCAGGATGACGAAACGGCCGGCGAGACCGTGGCGGAAGGCGTTGAAGCAGATGGCGTCTTTCCCTTGCTGTGTGGTGGGTCCTGTGCTTAGGGTTGCGTTCTGTTGATTCGCGGCGATCTGGGCTTCGGTTGACATGTGGAAATTGGCTCCTTAGAAATGAAAAAGCCCGATGCGAGCGGCACCGGGCGGTTGGGGAGCGGCGGCGAGCTTCCCGAGTAAACGGTAGCATGCATGTCAAGCGGCTTTTGCGAAAAATGGCGATTGGCGTGGGTTTTAGGCCTGTGACTCAAAAAATTGGGGAAGGGAAATTGGGAGGGGCTAGGGATCGGAAGCTACGGTTAAGCGTGTTGGAGGCGTTTCAGCTTCATGTGGCTGGTACGCACGTGGGCAAGATCGTACTGCGCCTGTTGGATCAGCCAGCTTTCCGCGCTTCCTCCGAAGACCCTAGACAACCGCACGGCCATTTCGGGGGATATGGCGCGCTTCTCGTTCACCAGTTCCGACAATGTGGTGCGTGTCACGCCGAGAGCAGCGGCGGCATCGGTAACGCTTAAGCCCAGGGGCTCAATGCACTGGCGGAGCACGAACCTTCCGGGGTGTGGGGGGTTTTTCATCGGCATCGTTTGGGTGTCCTTTCAGTGGTAGTCAACATAGTCCACATCGAACGCATGCGGGGCGGCAAAGCGGAAAATCACTCGCCAGTTTGCGCGAACGGTCACGGCGTAAAGGCCTTTCAGCTCCCCTTTGAGCGGATGTAGCCTGAAACCGGGTATGTCCATATCCGCAACTATCCGAGCGGCGTCGAGTCTCGCGAGAATATCGCGCAATTTGATCACGTGCTCTGGTATGACGCCACGTCCGTCGTCCTCTTCGTAAAGACGTTTTAGGCCCTTGTGGCGGAACGTCCGTATCATTCCGGAGCGTAACGCGTTACGTTACGGATGTCAAATGTATGCTACGATTCCGAAGCTGCGGCAAGTAGAACAGCAGGCACGTCCTCCGGTTTCTTCAGCAAGCGATACGACCAGCGCCCATATTTGCCATCGGCATTCACGGCATTGACCCAACGCTGAGCGGCTTCGGCCTTCTTCTCCTGCAGCGGGTCGTAGCCCTTCGTTTCCAGGATCAAATACCGTTGAGGGGCGCCCTTCAGGCGGACGATGAAGTCCGGGATATAGTCGTGATGTTCGCCATTATTGAAATACGGGATAGCAAATCCGAGGCCAGCGTTCTTAATGAAAGCATCAGTGGATGCGTGCTTGTCAATGTAGTAGCCCGCCGATTGCTCCCATTTCTGTGTGTCCGGGACGAGGTAGTTCAGGTGCGAGTGAAGGATCTCACGAGGCTCGCGGCTGGTCCAGAAATCGACTTCCGCGGTTGAGCCCATACCGCGATTGGATTCTATTTTCGGAAGCTCCGGCGCTTCTCCATGCGAGGTGTCCGGGCGAATGGCGGCGACGAGATTTTCGACGCACCAGCCGTAGTAAGGCGAGAGAAACACGTCTATAGTCTGGGCTGGTGGGATTGGCTTCACGTATTCGCGAAGGTAACGATTGGCAATTTGGACGAATTGGGGAAAGAGCACGTGCGATGGTGCTGAACAGCCGTCCTCTAAAGTGTAATCGCGGGTCAGCGCTGCGGCCATTTCGAAGACCAACTCTTGCAAACGGCGACTCGAGCGGTAGGGATTTAGATCGACAGTTTCGAGCGTGCCGGGGCCGGTTAGCGACGGTCTTCCGGCATTGTTCGGAAGGGCGGCTTTCATTTCCACTTCAGGCGGAATGCGCCCGGGTTCCAGAGAGAGTTTGGTGACGGAATCCCAGTCGACGGTGACGCGGTTTCGAATGGCGCGCCGATAGCCTTCGACGCGCGGGAAATGGATTTCGAAGCTCGCTTTCTCAGGAATGGCATGGACGTGATACCGCTTCTCACGGTTCTGCGAAGTGCCCTTTGGGTCGGCTTTGAACGGGATGAGCTCGAACGGCACACCGAAGACTTTGGCCACTTCCTCACTAAACTTGTCGTTGTTATTGAGGTCATAACTAGCGCGGCGCAGGCCACGGCCGACTACTTGTTCGCACAGAAGCTGCGACATGAACGGACGCAGGCCGATGATCTGGGTGACGGTGTTGCAGTCCCATCCTTCGGTCAACATGCCGACGCTCACGATACAGCGGATATCGCGGCCCGGCGGGTGGAGCGGACGCTTCAGCTTTTCTGCGAGCTGCTTGAATTCTTCCGGGTAGATTGGATTCCCCTGCGAATCGGATGGCCAGTTCAGTTTTCCTACCATGTCGAGCGTGTACCGCATCCAGCGCGCTTCGTCAGATTTGGATTCTTCCGAATCAGTTTCGTGAACCACTTTGGAATCGACACGGATCGTGCGAATCTGATCACCACGGTTGCGGAAGCCTTCGATGTTCGACGAGGGAATGCCTAGCGGGCGTTTATCCCCTGCTAGCCATTCGTAAATCACCTTGGCAATTTTGGTGTTCTTGCAGACGATGATGAACACTGGGGGACGTGGGTCGTGTCCCTTTTCCCATTCCACGCGCAATTCTTCCCATAAGCCGCCCAGCATGGCGATGGGCGTGTGCGCGTACTTCAAGATTGCTTCCGGTTTGGGGCTACCTTTCTTGCCGCCGCGTTCGGCTGGGGTGAGCTGGCTCATGATCCAGTCCCAGACGTGAAAGTAGTGCGGAATGGCTGCGCCGGTGGTATCGCGCACGGCCAATTGCGGAATCTTCACTAAACCGGATTCGATCGCGTCCACCAGGCCAAAATCGCTGACAACCCAAGGGAAGGGGCGATTTGAATCCTGGCCGACTCGACCGAGAAAGTAAGGCGTAGCGGAGAGATCGACGCAGAAGTTGATGCCGCGATGTTTGTGAAGCCGGTCCAGGCCTTCGACCCAGACGGTGGCCTCCTTGTTTTCGTAGTCGTCTTCGCTTTCCATCTCTTCGTCCGGACGGATGCGATAGGCGTGATGAGCTTCGTCGTTCAGGACAAAAATATTCTGCTTGGCGCCTATTTCTTTTTCAAAGAGGCGCTTGATCCAGGCAGTTTCGCTCTCCCGATATCGAATAGCTTCAATTTCGACACTCTTAAGATTAATGCGCGTCATCTTCACCGCGAGTGTCGGTCCATACATCAGTTAATTCGCGGAAGGGGAAATCGTCGAAATAGCGCTTGTAAATTCGAAGCCCTTCCTGCCTCAGCAGCCTATTCGCATTCCAAAGAACCCGGACGCCTGCGGCTCCAGTCTTCCAATGTCGATTTGGCTTACAGGAAAGGAC
>JAFATG010000023.1 GCA_019244055.1 Acidobacteriaceae bacterium
GCAATTATACGGCTACCCGGCTGATTGGATTCGCACTCTCGGTAAGCGGATTGTGAAGCTGCATATCAAGGATTTTTCATTCGTGCACCAGCCGCACAGCGAAAGAATGACTGCCGAGTGGGTACCGCTGTTGGAGGGCGATATAGATTGGCCCGCGATTTATCTCGCGTTAAAAGAGATCGGTTTCCACGGTACAGCTACGGTCGAACTGCCGGGCGGAGACGAAGCGTACTTAAAGGAAGTGTATAAACGGCTAACAATGATTTTGAACGGCACAGCTCAAGCCCGACCAGGTAATAGATCGCAGTGATCTTTCAAGACATCACCGGTGCGATAGATCGCGAATCCAGATATCTTTGAATTCCATATTGCCGCGACCACCGGCATGCAACTGTAGTGCAATTGTGCCGTCGGGAGCGCCCGGCTTTGGATCAGTGAAATCGACCATCTGCACTCCATTGAGCCGCGAACGATAGCGATTGCCCGTCACTTCGACCAGATAATCGTTCCATTCGCCCATACGAACAACGCTTTCGTTTTCCGGGGCGGGCCAAACGACCCAATGTCCGTCCGCTTCGGCATAAACGCCGCCGGTGTGGTGCATCATGGTGCAGTCAATTTCAAACTGCATGCCTTGCGTGACGTCCGCTGTACCGGGCTTGAACGCGGAATGAAAGAACACGCCGCTGTTCCCGTCAGCCACACACTTGAACCGTAGCGCCAGTTGGAAATCCTTGTAGGTCTTGTCGGTTTCAAGATAGCCGTAGTCTTTTGTTAGACCCTTGCCGTGAATCAGGCCGTTCTCAACGGTCCAACTTTCGTTGCCGACTTTCACCCAACCGGAAAGATCTTCTCCGTTGAACAATGAGACCCAGTCTTCGCCAGGCAGTTTCGGCTTGGCGCTTTGCGCGTAAGCAGCCACCGCAATGGCTGCGAACGAAAGAAAGAGACAGAGCCGTTTTCCAATTGCCATCGATTGAGCGTAGCAAGCCGCTCGATCAACGCTCAGAACATAGTCTGCGCGAGCCGGCCCTGCGTCCAAAGGCTAAAGTTCCGCCTCCTGTAGGCCACTGGATTTCAGCAGTAGTTTTTTCCCCTGATGCGTCTTTTGGGGACGCTCATCCGTATACCCACTAGAATGGGCGCGGTAACTTGCTTCTTCTCGGCTGTGGTGTCCGACGATACGAAGGCGCTAGCGCGCGCATTGCGGAAACGCGATCCAGACGTGCTCGATCGCTTGATCGAGCAATATCAGTATCGACTGTTCCGATATGTGCTCTACATTTCGGGCGACCGGGAAACTGCCGAGGACGTTTTCCAGGAGACCTGGATACGCGTGCTTGATCGCGGTCACCAATATGACAGCAAAGGCAGATTTGAACCTTGGCTTTTCGCCATAGCGCGAAACCTCCTCATCGACTTACAGCGGCGAAAGAAGCCCCAGAGCCTTGACGCGCTAACCGATCCGGATCGGAAGAATTCAATTGATCTCGCCGCGAACTCTCCTTCGGCTTTGGATGTCATCACGAGCCGTGAGATAGAGACGAGCATTCAGGGGTCGCTTGGCCGGTTACCAGCAATTTACCGGGAGGTGCTAGTGTTGCGTTTCCAGGAAGACATGGCTCTCGATGAAATTGCAGCGGTACTCGGCGCGCCGGTCTCCACTGTGAAATCGCGGCTTTACCGCGGATTGCAAACATTGCGCGAATTGCTCAACGGAGGAAATGCATGAACGAAGATGTCCACGCACGTGCTAAACACCTCATCTTGGCGGATCATGTGGAACATATCGCTCAGCACGAGCGCGAATGGCTCGACCAGCACCTGGAAACCTGTACCGATTGTGACCGCTTGGCCGATGCAACGCAAAAGGCACTGCGATCATTGCGCGCAGTATCCGTTCCGCTTCCGCCCTCACTCGCGAGCCGTGCACAATTACGTGTTTATCTGCGAATCGAAGAACTCCGGACACATCGGCGCGGTAGCTGGGCATTGTGGATTTCTTGCGGGCTCTCGTGGGGTTTCGGTGCTGCAAGTACTCCATATGTCTGGCGTGGTTTTCAATGGGCCGGGCAATATATCGGCGTTCCGAATGTGGTCTGGCAGATGGGATTTGGACTTTGGTGGGCACTGCCTGCTCTCGTTGCAGCCGGGATTTTGCTCGTCGAGAAACTGGGCGAGGGCTCGTCAGAAACCCAATGAACAATCGAGCGAAAAACAACAATACGATCAAGGTCTCCACTATGCCGGAATATCAACAACCCGTGAGTGAACGTTTCACCGAAAAACTGCGACTCATTCGGTTTCGCATGAAGCAGGAACAGTTTCGTTTCATGGATGAGATTCGGCTTGTGCCGCGTCGGCTCGTCATTTCGGTCATCACTCTTTTTGCGCTATCCCAGGTCATAGCGATAACTGTTAACTGGAGCGGAGTTGCGAACGACGGTGCGTCTTGGCCTCCCGGATATACACAAGCGGAAGGCGCTTTGATTATGGCCGGCGTCGTCACAGGGATTGCGATCCCGGCCGCATGTCTACTGTTCCTAATCGGCTATGTGAACTCCGACGCCAAGCGCCGGGGGATGCATTCCACCCTTTGGACCTTGCTGGTAATCATCCTCTTGCCGGCCTATCTGGCAACCGGGTTCATCATCTATTTCCTGATCCGCGAACCTTTGCCGTACAAGTGCCCGCAGTGCGGATCGACAGTGAGCGCGCGTTTCAATTACTGCCCTGAGTGCAAGCACAATCTTTGTCCGACTTGCCCGGATTGCAGGCGCGAAGTTCGCGATGGCGACCATTACTGCCCACACTGCGGGTACGAACTTGCCGGCACGATGAGTGCAGGGCAGACAGGAGTGCAAAACGATTAACGACCTCTGGCGGATTGGGCGAACGCGACATCGAGTGGGGGCAGACGCGGTGAGAACTTTCTTCCAAGATATTCGCTATGCCTTGCGAATGCTAGCCAAGAATGCAGGGTTCACGAGAATCGCGGTGCTGATGCTGGCTCGCGGCATCGGAGCAAATACAGCAATCTTCAGTGTGCTCACCGGGGTACTCTTCAAGCCGCTTCTCGTGAAAGCACCCGAAGAACTGGTGAATGTTTACAGCTTCAAGTCTGGCGATTTTGTCGATTACGCGCCAATGTCCTATCCAGACTACAATGCTTTTCCACGATGAGGCCAAGAGTTTCACCGGGTTCCTTTGCAGCGGCAGCACCGCGAACACTAGCACTCGATCACGGCGGCGAGAGCCACCTTACCATTGCCCAGCTAGTCACAGCAAACTACTTTGAGGTTCTTGGGGTGAAATCCTTCCTAGGACGCGCGTTTGACGCTACCGAAGGCCAGTCGGCCGGAGCGGCACCGGTAACCGTTCTCAGCTACAGCGCCTGGAACCGGCGATTCGGTTCTGATCGCGAGATCATCGGAAGGACAATCCGGCTGAACGGAACGGTCTTCACTGTAATTGCGTTGCGCCATCGCCGGGCGTTGTCTCTGTCGTATTCGCCAGTAGACTCCCCTCACGTTGAATACGGGATGATTTCCTGTGCGCCGGAGGGAAAGGATTCCACCCCGGAGGACCAATGGCCGGCTGTTGACAATGCATCCATTGATGACGGCTACTTTCCGACGATGCACATCCCATCTTGGAAGGACGTCCCTTTACCAAGCAAGACACGTCGGCTCTCCTCCGGCAATTATCGTGAACCAAGCGCTGGGGAATCTCCTTTGGCGAGGTCAGAATCCGATCGGGAAGAAAGTCCGATTTAGTCGAAACGGAAAATACTACGAGGTCGTTGCCGTTACCCGCGACGGAACATTTTCATCCTTCGTTGCGGTACGAAGTACCATGTCTTACTCCTGCCGCAGAGCCGCCACCGGATCAATTCGGGACGCTCGCCTTGCCGGCGCATAGCCAGCGAGAATCGCGGAGCTCAGGAGGACGACACCGGCCAGCGCCAGGGTTCTCGGATCGTTGGGCTGGGTCTCGAACAGAAACGATTTGACAAGCCGGGACGCGCTCAACGCGACAGGCAGGCTGATCGCGAGTCCCACCGCCGTCATTAGGAGAACGTGGCGCAGAACCATCCATACCACGGCGCCGCGTTGCGCGCCCAGAGCCATACGAATTCCAATCTCGCCGACCTGCCGCGCGACGCTGTAGGACATCGTCCCGTACAGTCCCACGCACGCGATCAGGAGAGCGAGAATCGCGAAACCCGAGCATAGTTTCGCGAACGTGACTTCCTGGCTGATTGTTCGATCGATTTCCGCAGCCTGTGTGAGCACGTTTGTGACGGGTATACGTGAATCTGCCTTGTGCACGATCTCATACACAGTTTTGACATACCTCAGCGGATCACCGGCAGTGCGCAGGGCGTAGGTCATTCCCTCCGGAGAAAACTGGCTGGCCGCTATGAACACGGTCATTGGATCCCCCTGTTTCAGATCACCGTACCGCACGTTAGCCGACACGCCGACGATTTCGAGATCGCGATTCTCGTCCACGAACGTGATGCGCCGGCCCAGCGGATTCTCGTTCCCAAAGTAAGTCCGCGCCAGCCGCTCACTGATCACTGCAATCGGCGTGGAGCCCGGTTGGTCGCGGTCGTCAATCTCACGCCCGGCGAGGATCGGAATCTGCATCGTCGTGAGGAAACGCGGTCCGACGACCAGGACGCCTGCGCCTTGGATGGTGGCAGCGCCGATCTTGATTGTCCCCCTGTATGTCGCGCCGGCACGGTCGGCGCTGATGATCGAGGATTGCGAAAGCGACGCGCTGCGCACTCCGGGGATCGATTCGAAGCGCTTGCGCAGGTCCGTGTAAAAGGTGGTGATCTCCGGGTCGCCATGCCCGGCCTGGCGCGCATTCAACGAAAACAGAAGGATGTTCTCGCGGGTGTATCCCAGTTGGATGGAGTGCAGCTTGTTGAGTGTCCGGACAAACAGACCCGCGGCGACCAGGAGGAGAAAAGAGATCGCGATCTGGGCGACCACCAGAACGTGCTGCGCGCGGCGGCGCGGTCCGCCCCCGCGGCCATTCTTTAGCGCGGGCATGACATCCGGACGCGTCGACTGAATCGCAGGAGCGAGGCCAAATAACAGTCCGCAAACCACTGAGAGCGCCGCCGTCACGC
>JAFATG010000077.1 GCA_019244055.1 Acidobacteriaceae bacterium
AACGGCTCGTCGAGCAGGATGAAATCGGGTTGTAGAACCAAAGAGCGCGCAATCTCGACGCGACGCCGCTCGCCGCCCGATAGCATGTAGCCCTTGCTGTGGCGCACGGTGTCCAGGCCCAGATCGCTGATGAGATTCTTCATCCGCTCACGGCGCTCGCGTCCATTGAGCGGCAGCGTCTGCAAAATCGCCATGAGGTTGTCTTCGACGCTCAGCTTGCGGAAAACCGAAGGCTCTTGTGGCAAGTAGCTGACACCCTTTCGCGCCCGCTGATACATCGGAAGCGGCGTGATCGACTCCTCGTCTAGCAAGACTTCGCCCGTTTCGGGGCTGATTAAGCCGACGATGATGTAAAAAGTGGTCGTCTTCCCGGCACCGTTCGGTCCGAGTAAACCGACCACCTCGCCTTGTTCGACTCGAACGCTAACGTTGTCGACCACTCTGCGGCCGTTGTATGACTTGGAAATTTCGACTGTCTGAAGGGTTCGTTCGCCCTGTTTCGTACTACCGTTAGGCATTCAGGAGCTTAGGTCAGCAGCATTTTAGACCTAATGTCCTATGATACGCGGTGAATGACCGCTACAATTGCCGACTTGTGGCAGTCACTCCGGAACAAGTATCTCTGGCTAGCGCTAGTTATTTTCTTAGCGTTGCTGCGCCTGTGTCATCTCAACCTGCTGTGGGCCGATGAGGACTACCACATTGCCGCCGCGCTCAACCTGCTCCACGGCAAACTTCCGTACCGGGATTTCTGGTATGACAAGCCGCCCCTCTGCGCCGTTTACTATCTACTGATCGGCAGCTTCGCCGGGTTACCGCTGCGGCTGCTAGATGCCGCGTATGTTCTGTGTTCGTCTTGGCTGGCATACGAGCTGGCACGAACGTGGTGGAGTGAAGCAGAAGCTCGAACGGCATCTCTGCTGCTTGCGTTTTCCCTAGCATTCTATCTGCCTTCAACGATAATTCCGTTTGCGGCGGATGCTCTGATGATCGTGCCCCACCTTGCCGCGATCTACTGCGCTCGCCTCAACAGACCACTTCTGGCGGGGGTGTGGGGCGCCGTCGCATTTCTCTTTAATGCAAAGGGAGTATTCGTGCTCGGGGTCTGCGTTCTCTGGTTACTGCCGGAGTGGTGGCTGGTAGTGATCGGGTTTGCGTTACCGGTCGTTGCTGGCCTTATGACCGCCTTCTTTACGGGTACTTGGGCCGGCTACTACGAGCAAGTGTGGCATTGGAGCGTGATCTATGCCGAACAATCGCCCGTTAGCAATCCATTCGCCCTTGGCCTGAGGCGTACCGCAGATTGGCTCGGCTTTCAAGGCGCCCTAACCGCCGGCGCAATCTACGGCTTGTTTCGGTTCACGCGGGACGAGCGTTGGAAATTTGGCGTCTGGATTGTGCTTTCATTCATCCCTGTTTGCCTTGGTACGCGCTTCGTGCCGCGCTATTTTCTACAATTGCTGCCGCCGATGGCAGTAGTCGCCGCGCGGGGCATCACGGTCGCTCTGCATCAATTCCGCAAGACTGCGGTTGTCGTGCTGGCGTCGTTGTTGCTGGTCCCACTGATTCGCTTCGGCCCGCGCTACATCTCGCTCACCATCGACGATATCCGAGGCGACGAGCCGCACTGGACCGATATAGCTTTGGATCTCGATAGCCGCCGTGTGGCTACACACTTAAACGGGATCAAGATTTCCGGCGACACGCTTTTCGTCTGGGGCTATCGTCCTGACATCTATGTCTATACACGGCTGGTCTCAGACGGGCGATTCTGGGATTCTCAGCCATTGACGGGCGTTCCGGCTGACCGCCACCTCAAAGTAGCTAAGGCGATCTACGGCGGACCGGCGGCTGCGAATCGCCAGGAGCTGGCGCGCTCGCACCCGACCTTTATCATCGACGGACTCAGTCTCCTCAATCCGGCGCTCGCGCCAGCCGCGTATCCCGAGCTGCATCCTTGGCTAGCGCACTACCGGCTGATTGGGAAAACGGACTTGAGCCTGATTTATCGCCGCCTGGATTGAATCTCTATTGCTTCGTCTTCTGCTGCGTAGTCGAATTGCTGTGGCGCAAACTGCGGTGGATGCGCCCGTTCCCAGGCAATCGTTCGTTCCAGCGCCGCCCTCTGATCCACGGGTTCCGCGTAGCCCAACTCGGCCCGAATCCGGTCGCTACTCATAGCCCAATCCTGCTCACAGTTATACGGCACCCGGATGTGAGCCGGAGTCGCGTCCTTGGGAATCGGAAGCACCTTCCCTGGCCAGCCAACGACTTCGCCGATTCGCTCGACCCATTCTTTCTCGCTTACAGCCGGCTGTTCCGTAACGTTGAATATTCGCCCCGCGGCCAATTCCGAAACCGCCGCGAGGGCGACCGCCGCCGCCACATTTTCGACGAATCCGCGCGGTCCACGCCAGCGCGCCGCATCTTCCTGTAGTAGAATGGCCGGCCGATCCTCGTCCATCCGCTTGATGTATGGGAACAGGCGATGCAGCGGGTCTCCAGGCCCATAGACCATTGGCAGACGCAGAACGGTTCCCGGCAACTCCGGATCGCCCATTACCGCGCGTTCCACAGGGATCTTGTCGTACTCCTCGTCGAGCCACGGAAACACTCCACGCAGCATGTGCAGCGTCTCGGGCGGGTACACGTTTCCGCTTCGGCGCAGCTCCGAATCCTCAGTCAAGGGAACCGGCTGAAGCGCGCCCGTTTCGGTTCCATTCAGAATGCCGCAGGCACGGTACACGTCTCCGCTGCTCAGCGCGACCACCCTTTGCGCCAGCCCACGAAACGTCTGCATCGCGGCCCGGGCCTGGCGGCCGCTGCTCAGAATGCAATCGACAATCACTTCCGGTGCGAAACGGCGGAACTCCTCACCGTGGTCCCCAAGTTGCTGCCGGTCTCCAAAAATCTGCTGCACGCGGTCCGGAAGATCCGGTTTCGCATTGCCGCGATGAAAAACGGCAGTCTCATGCCCTTGCCGAACCAGTTCGCGTACAACAAACGGCCCGATGAAGCCCGTTGCCCCGATCAGTAGGATTTTCATGGCATTTACTATCCTCACCGATCCACTCGATTCCTCGAGCGCTGGACTCCGAAATACGGCAAGATAAAACTATGGCTGCGGTCGCCGAAAGGCTGACGTTTCTTGAATTTCAATCGAAGTACGAACGAAGCGAGCGTTCGTATGAGTACTGGTATGGAGAAGCCATTCCAAAGGGCATGCCGACTTGGATACATGGCCTGTTACAGAGCATCATTGCTCAGGCGCTAACCGAAGCCGGCTACATTGCCGGGGCGGAAGTGGAGCTGAGGATAATTCCTGACGCTCACCCCAAACCTGATGTCATCGGGACAAAAGGCGAAATCGACGAACCATATCCCACCAAAGCAGTTGATGTCGTGGTCGAGATTCTTTCAAACGACGATCCGATGCCGTACGTGCTCGAAAAGTGCCAAGCCTATAACTCCTGGGGCTTCGAGTACATTTACATCGTCAATCCCGAAAGCCGCCAGCTCTTCCGTTGGACCGGCTCGGGGCTACAAATTAGTAATGAGCTGATTTCGATTCCGGGTGAGCGAATCTGGCGGCAGCTCGAAAACGCCTTGCAGCGGGGACGAAGAACAAAATAGCTCGACTATTTCTTGCGCATCTTTGTAAACGCCAGCTCCTTTATCTGCCCGTCTACAATCAGATGATCGTCGTCGCTAAAATACGTAAGCTGGCGTCCGCGCGTGATCCCCTTATAGGAATCCACCATCTGAGGCGAACCCCCATTCAGGATGACTTTGTCATCCTTCGTGTAATATTCACAATGCTCGCCGGTGCCAACGCGCGTGCGTCCGGGCGTCACCACTTCCGAGATCTCGACGGTGCCATCTGCAAGGGCATGGTCGAGTGAGGATTGGTTGGTATTGTTGTCGCTCTTGGGAGTCAGAAACGCCTTGAGTTGCTTCGAGGTGACCGTCATCTTATCCCTGACCAGCTTCACGCCCCCGGTGTAAAGCGCAATGCGCGTGTCGTCGCGGTAAAGAAGTTCCGGCGCATGCACGATAGTATAAAGCGGCGAATCGCTCCCGGGAGCCGGCACGGCCGCCGCCTCGGTCTGGGATGGATTCTTCGATTTATTGTCGACCAGTTCGCTCACCACATCCCCGATCGCATGGAGCGATTGCGCATCCCGATCCACATCGATTTCGTTCGCCGAGATCCGGTTGGCACCTTGCCACATGACCACGTGGCCCTCATAACTGACCTTCGTGTTGTTGTCTCGCGTCTGCATGTGGTCGGCTTTGGCTTCCATGGATTTTGAATCGTCCAGCATCGACGTGCCGGGCTTCTGATTCTTATCCGGCGCGTGAGTTGATAGTACGTGACCACTCGCGTTCATATCGCCGTTCACCTGGTTCATTACGATCTGGTCCGCCACCGCCGACCCCGAATCGTCCAGCACCCGCGCGTTCCCTGTGAGCGTAATGCGATTTATAGTCTGCTCCAGGAAAGCTTTTCTGGAGGAGGCCTTCCGGACGCCCTCTTCATAACGGAAATTGCCGCTCTGGTCGATCGTGGCGATCTGATTCGTTCCCGGAGTAAATTTCGCCGTCATCTGGTCGCTCCAGGTCAGCGCCGGTGGGGGTGGCTCCGGTTTCTGATCCTTGCCGATCACGGGCTTCAAGGTGGATTCTGCGCGATCCGTGTGGGTCTTCGCGTTCCAAGCGAGAAATGTATCTACGTAACTGCCTTCGCCATAGATCACCCGTAAACGCGAAGCATCCAGAATCCGATGCGACTGATCCGGGCTATTCGGTTTGAACTCGAGCTGCGCCTGCGAGGGCGCGCGAATCTCCTGAACATCCTGGCCGCCCGGTTTCATTTCCAGCTCGATGTGTTCACTGCGTAAAATGCGCGTCTCGGCGACTTTGACTCCCGGCTGTGGAAGGGGAGTAGATTCCGCGATCGCGTGACCATCGGCCAATACGAGATGAAGCTGGCTTTCATTCACCGCTTTGCCATCTTTTTCCTTTGCCGCCAACGCAAAGCGCAGATCCGCCCGCTCGCCCGTGATCACGGTTCGCGACGCCGGCTGCGCCGCAGTAACTCGCGCATTCTTATCCCCGACGATCTGCACCAAGTTACCGTCGTCATCGAACAGCGCCGTCATCTTCTCTGCCGAATAGTCGGTATGACGTTCCTCGCGATCATCGCTGCCCACCGGGTGCTCTCCGTCAATTTGATGCAGAACCCCATCCTGGAGGGTGACTACCGAGTTCTGTGCTTGGATAACGGTGCTCTGCCGCTGCATTTTGGACCAGGGCGATAGATAAATCTTCTGCTCCGCTTCCTTGTACACCAGGTCGCCGGCTTCAATGTGCATTTTGTTTTCGGCCGGCCCCTTGCCTACCCAATCGAGCGCGATGGCGGATTTCAGGTGCAGAATCTTGGTGTTCGGATCATATTCGGCGCCTACCGCCTTGCCACCGCCATCCGGGAACACGAACGATGCGGGTTGATCTGTGCTCGCCTTCCCGGTCTTGGTCTCATATACGACGCCGGTCGTCCGAATGCGAACGCGCTTCTCCGCCGTTTTTGGATCTTCGGCATTCTCATCCGCCGGGACATTCATGACTATATAGACCGGGCTGTCCGATTTCAGCAGTCCGCTGCCTTCGTTGAAGAGGGCTCGGTCGGCTTGAACGTACGTGTAAGAACCCGCTGTTTTATCGAACAGCCGCAAACGCACGCGCTTCAGCGCGAAGGTGGAGGGATCGTGGGTGGCTTCAAAACTGTCGGCCTCTACCCGCACCAGGGGCTTTTGGGTTTGAGGATCGCCTTTCTGATAAAACCATCCCGTGCGGGCCACGCCGTCATAACCCGTCTTAATCTGCGGGACCGGCGCAATACGCCGCCTCCGCGTTTTGTCGAGCTGAAGCTTGTACGTGTAGCCAACCGCCGCTGTAATGAGCAGCGCGGCTAGCGCCGACAGTACGGAAACTCGCCGCATCTGATACATGATTCAGACCCGAACTATATCTCTACGATAACAGCCCGTCGCCTAGCGGAAGGGAGCGTAACAAATCTGAGTCTCGCCTTATCATGTCAAGGACTGCTACAACTATATTTACTTTTTTTTCAAGTGCTTAAATTCTACCGTTGTCACTCGACCGGTAAGTGTGCTAAAACGGTCCCTGGATGATCGGCTCAGAAGTTTAGTCGGTCAGTGAGCTTGCCGCGCCCGGTGCGAAGCCTGTATGCCTCAGATTCGGGCAAGACAAGAACTCCACGAAATTCTACATCAGCAGTTTAAGCAAACTGGAGGTTTGAGTATGGATATTCGTCCGCTGCACGACCGCGTCGTGGTGAAACGGATAGAGGAAGGCGAGACCATGCAAGGCGGTCTCTACATCCCAGATTCTGCCAAGGAAAAACCGCAGCAGGGTGAAGTTGTTGCTGTCGGCAACGGCAAACGTACTGACGAAGGGAAGGCACTCCCGATGGATGTCAAAGTCGGAGATCGCATTCTCTTTGGGAAGTACTCGGGAAGCGACATCAAGCTCAATGGGAACGAGTACCTGATCATGCGCGAGGACGAGATTCTCGGCGTGTTGAGCAACATTGCAACGTCAGCGAAAGCGAAATAAGGAGGTTTAAAGATAAATGGCTGCAAAACAGATTCAATATGGCGAAAATTCGCGCCAAGCGATTCTTCGCGGCGTAAATCAGCTTGCGGATGCCGTGAAGGTGACCCTCGGCCCCAAGGGCCGCAACGTGGTGCTCGAGAAGAAGTTCGGTGGCCCCACCATCACCAAGGATGGCGTTACGGTGGCCAAGGAAATCGAGCTGAAGGATCCGCTCGAGAATATGGGTGCCCAGATGGTGCGCGAGGTCGCTTCGAAGACCTCTGATATCGCGGGCGACGGCACCACGACGGCGACGATCTTGGCTCAAGCGATCTTCCGGGAAGGCGTGAAGTCCGTCGCCGCCGGCGCGAATCCGATGGCGCTGAAGCGCGGCATCGAACGGGCCGTGGACACGGTGGTGGAAGAAGTTAAAAAGTTCTCTAAGCCCGTTTCGGGCGACGCCATCGCCCAGGTCGGCACCATTTCCGCCAATGGCGATTCCACAATCGGCAACATCATCGCTGAAGCGATGAAGAAGGTCGGCAAGGACGGCGTCATCACCGTCGAAGAATCGAAGACCATGGTGACCGAGCTGCAGACCGTCGATGGCATGCAGTTCGATCGCGGATATCTCTCGCCCTATTTCATCAGCGATCCGGACCGCATGGAAGTGGTTCTCGAGGATCCATATATCCTCATTCACGAGAAGAAGATCAGCAACATGAAGGATCTGTTGCCGCTGCTTGAGCAGATTGCCCGCGCCGGCAAGCCGCTCCTGGTGATTGCTGAGGAAGTGGAAGGCGAAGCACTGGCCACTCTCGTGGTCAATAAGCTCCGCGGTACGCTCAATGCCTGCGCCGTCAAGGCTCCGGGCTTCGGTGATCGCCGCAAAGCCATGCTCGAAGACATCGGTGTCCTCACAGGCGGCAAGGCCTTGATGGAAGAGACCGGTATCAAGCTGGAAGGTGTACGGCTGGAAGACCTCGGCCGCGCCAAGCGCGTCACCGTTGATAAGGACAACACCACCATCATCGACGGCGCCGGCTCGCAGAAAAACATTGAAGGCCGAATCAAGCAGCTTCGGGCTCAGATCGAAGAGACCACCTCGGACTACGATCGTGAAAAGCTCCAGGAGCGGCTGGCGAAGCTCGCTGGCGGCGTGGCGGTCATCAAGGTCGGTGCTGCTACCGAAACCGAGATGAAGGAGAAGAAGGCTCGCGTGGAAGATGCTTTGCATGCTACGCGCGCGGCCGTGGAAGAGGGTATTGTCCCTGGCGGTGGCGTTGCACTGCTCCGCGCTGGCATTGCTCTCGCAAACACCAAGGGTGACGGTGACGAGCAGATCGGTGTCGACATCACCCGCAAGGCAACCGAGGAGCCGCTCCGCCAGATCGCCGGCAATGCTGGTTACGAAGGCGCAATCGTGCTCGAGAAGGTTCGCTCGAACAACGAGGCGAATTACGGGTTCAATGCGCAGACTGGACAGTTCGAGGACTTGGTGAAATCGGGCGTCATCGATCCGACCAAGGTCACCCGGTCGGCCCTGCAGCACGCCGCTTCCATCAGCGCTCTGATGCTGACGACCGAAGCAATGATTGCTGAGATCCCTGAGAAGAAGGCCCCCGTTGGACCTCCCGGTGGCCACGGCCCCGAGATGGATTACTAATCCGCTCGGTTCAACTGAAACATCTGCCCGCCTCGGCTTTTGGCTCAGGCGGGCCTTTTTAGCTCCAACCGTTTCACGGCGCCTCGGGGTACGTAAGGTGGCGTTCTGCCGGTATTGATACAGCCGTGTTGTGCGTCTCGTTCGCAGTAGACTTGACGGAAGGTGACTATGTTCAAATTCTGTTGTCTCGCAGTGCTCGCCGGTGCTATCGCCGCTCCTGCCTTTTCGCAGACGGATGATCTCAAATCCGAGGTTCTGAAACATCTCAAGACATCGCGCGACTTCACGGTGAAGGTGGCCGAAGCCATGCCGGAGAACGATTATGATTTCAAGCTCACGCCACCGCAAATGAGCTTTGCCCAGCAGATGGTCCATCTTGCTTCTGGTCTCGATTACTTCCTCGCGGCGTTCTCGGGCGAGAAGCCGAATCCTCCGAAACCCGCTTCGCTCCACAAGTCCGATGTGATCGCGTTTATCAAATCACAATACGACAAAGCCATCAATACGGTCTCAAACCTGACGCCCGAGCAGATTTCCAAGACTTATAAGAGCCCCGAAGGTACTGAGACAGGCGCCGATCTGCTGCTGGGCCTGCTCGATCACTCGACACACCACCGCGCCTCGGGCGAAATGTATTTGAGAGCGAAGGGGATCCCTCCGCCCGAATACGAATTCTAGATCGTGGACATCTCAACTCCGCGCCCTTGTCTTTTCGTTGGCACTCCCTGTTATGGGAGGCAGGTGACCGATATTTATGCAGGTTCCTTACTGAAGCTGCAGCTTGCCTGCCAGCAGCGCGGAGTAACGCTTCAGGTGCAGATGCTGGGCAGTGATGCGCTGATCACGCGAGCCCGGCAGAATATTGTGGCTCGTTTCCTGGAGAACGAGGCCGCAACCGATCTGCTGTTCATTGACGCGGATTTGGGATTTGAGCCCGACCAGGTTTTCCGGTTGATGGATTTTGAGGCGGACATGACGGCCGCGATTTATCCGATCAAACGCATCGATTGGGAGAAGGTGGCGGCTTGCGCACAGGCGAATCGCGTGCCGCTGCAATCGGCCGCCCTGACCTACACAACGGAATTTGAAGACGACACCCGAATAACTGTCCGGAACGGCTTTGCTCGAGTGACTTATGCCGGCACCGGTTTTCTAATGATACGGCGTAAGGCGCTGTTCGCCATGATCGACCGCTATCCCGAACTGCGCTATGCCCACGATCACAGGCCCGACGATCGGTTGGGAGGCACTCAATGGCGCTACGCTCTTTTCAATTGCATGATCGACGAGCGGACCGGAACCTATCTGAGCGAGGATTTCAGCTTTTGCCGGCGATGGACCGATATGGGCGGCGAGATTTGGGCGGACCTCGAAAGCCGTCTGACGCACGTGGGGGCTTTCAGTTTCGACGGTGATCTGGTTACCCAGTTTTCCGCGGTCCCAGTCCTGGATTAGCTCGCTCAATGCGTGCCGAACTGCTACTGGTTTGCGAGGTAGTCACCGCGGCTGAAATACTTTTCGAGCCAAACATAAAGGCAGATGAACAGGTAGCGGCTGCCCATTTCCTTGATCTTGAGTTTTGGGGTTCCGGTCCGCCGGTTGCGCCACGTAATGGGAATGACGGTCCAGGAATAACCCCGCACGATTGTCTTGAGCGGCAACTCGACGGTCAGATTGAAATGAGGCGAGAGCAAAGGCCGGCAGCCATCGATCACTGCCCGGCGGTACGCTTTGAAGGCATTTGTCGTGTCATTCAAGCGGATATTGAACATCAAGCGGATGAAGAGATTGGCGAGGCGATTCACAGCTAATTTGAGAGCCGGGTAATCAATTGTCCCTCCGCCCTTGATGAAACGCGAACCGAAAACAGCATCCCACCCCTCGTTCAGCAAGTGCCAATAACGAACGACATCGCGGCAATCGTCTGATTCGTCGGCCATCATCACGACCGCGGCATCCCCCTGGATATTGTCAAGGCCATGTATGATGGCCCTGCCGAAACCATGCGGGCCGGGATTCTGCACCGGCCGCAGATTCGGGACGCGTTCACAAAGCCTCTGGAGCTGCTGCCAGGTGGAATCGGTGCTGCCGTCATCGATCACTACGATTTCGTGCGGAACCGAATGGAGGCGCAGCTCGACATACAAGTGTTCGACGGTGGACGCAATACAGCCTTCCTCATCGCGGGCTGGAATCACGACGCTGAGTAGTTGTACTGGGGGCCGGCCTTCTGGTTTGGTCGACTGCCTCATACGGCTCCGCAAAGTTTGAGCCAGTCCGGATGAGCATGGACATGGGCTTCGATCTCCTCCAGTATGGAAGTAAGCGAACGGGAAGGCCGCCAGCCCAGTTCCGTTTCAACGCGAGTGGAATCCATGATGAGCCAGGGTACGTCGAATTGACGCGCGCGGTCGTCGGGCACAGGCGGGTGCGCGCCGAAACGTTCAGAGCACCAGGCGCTCAACTCGGCCAAGGACATCGAGTTGGCAAGGCCGCCACCCACGTTGAATATTGGGTCTGATGGAATAGTCCCGTTCAACTGTTTGATAATCAGCTCGACAAGATCAAATGGGTGAAAGGCATCGCGCACTTGGAGCCCGCAGCCGCCGAAGCCAATGTATCGCAAGGGGGCGCGAGCGGCGTAGGCGTGCAGCCAATAAGAAAAGATTCCCTGTTCTGCCGTGCCGAATTGGCCGGCGCCTGCGAGAACGCCGCAGCGATTAATCCACACTGGAAAGCCAAACGTCATCCCGTACTCGATGGCCATGATCTCGGACGAGAGCTTCGTTGCGCCATAGAGCGAGATGGGCTGGCTGGTCGGAAACACTTCCGTAATGCCGGCGTCTGAAACCCCGGACCGCAACTGCACACCTGATTCGAGGACGAATCTGCTTTTGTCCTGACGCAGTGGGAGAGCGGCGAGGTCCCGAACGGAATAGACCCGACTGCTACTCAGCAAGATGAGGCCGGCTTTCCGCTCCCGGCAGTATTCCAGGATATTCAGCGTGCCGGAGAGATTGTGTTCGGCAAGCTGCCTCGCGGTGGAGTGGCCATCTACTCCCGCCAGAACACTGGGATTCGCAGCCGCATCAATGACCCAGTCGCAAGATTCGAGTGACTCGACATCGCTGCGTGAGCGCACATCTCCGTGCGTAAACTTCACCCCCATGCGGATAAGCGCCGCGCGATTGCCTTCCGAACCTTGACGAAGCAAGTTGTCAATGCCGACGATCTCAACAGAGTCAAAACTCTGTTTCAAAGCACTCGCAAGCCGGCTTCCCACGAATCCGGATACGCCGGTGATGAGGATCTTCATCCGCCAACGCCGATGTGAGCCTCGCTAGGGGGGAGGCGTAGGCGCCACGATTCGACGATTTCCCGGATCACATCGCGCAGGGATCGAGTTATGGTCCAGCCCGGATAGTGGGACTTCATCTTCCGAAGGTCACTGTAATAGCAGATATGATCGCCGATCCGGTTCTGGTCAATGTAGGCGTACTTCTGTGGTTTGCCGGTAAACTCTTCGACGAGGGCGAAGGCTTCGAGGATGGAGCACGAGTTCTCTTTTCCGCCTCCGATATTGTAGACCTCACCGCAGCATGGCGCATCGCAAAAGGCGCGAATGAAGTTGGCGACGTCCTCTGAATGAATGTTGTCGCGGACCTGCTTACCCTTATATCCAAACACCTTGTATTCGCGGCCTTCGATATTGCAGCGGACCAGATAACTGAGGAATCCATGCAACTCCACACCGGAATGGTTGGGACCGGTGAGGCAGCCACCTCGAAGACAGCAAGTCGGCATGGAGAAATAGCGTCCATATTCCTGGACCATGACGTCCGCAGCAACTTTGGAAGCGCCGAAGATCGAGTGCTTGGATTGGTCGATGGAAAATGATTCGGGGATGCCATTGTGAAACTCCGGATCCGCGTAATCCCAGCGGGTCTCCAGCTCGTGAAGGTGAATACTATTGGGGAGATCGCCATAGACCTTATTGGTGGACATATGGACGAACGGAGTTTCGGGGCAGGCCCTTCGGGCTCCTTCAAGCAAGTTCAACGTTCCAACGGCGTTCGTATCAAAATCGTCGAACGGAATGGCTGCGGCCCGATCATGGGAAGGTTGAGCCGCAGTGTGAACGATCACATTCGGCTTGGAATCCGCGATCAACTGCAGAACACTGGCACGATCGCGAATATCGATTGCGAAGTGACGATAACCGGGTATGTTTGAGCGGAGGCGCGAAAGCGACCAGCTTGTGTCCCCCTCGGGACCAAAAAAAACGGCTCTTTGGTTATTATCAACTCCAGCGATGCTGTATCCTTCACGAGCCAGATGAAGGCACACCTCGGACCCGATGAGACCGCATGAGCCCGTTATCAGCGCGTTTTTCACCATTCAAAACAGAGTTTAGCGTAGGCCGTGAGTACCTCCTTCAGATGGACGTGTTCCTGTTTCACGGGTCGGATGCTTCGGCCCTTGACGCTCAGTTTCCTCGCCCACTCCGGCACCTGGCTGATTCTCACTCACGCCACTCTTCAGCGCCTCGGTGAGCATTGGCTGCTTCTTCCTTGGCGATCAGTTCACCTTATCGAGACTCGCAAGAACAGCGGCAATCTTGCCGGCAAACGCCGCCGGATCGAGCTCCAAATGAACACGTGATAGCGCGTTGGCTCGGATCTGTTCCCAGAGCTTCTGGTCGCTATACAGCCTGCAGCACAGGGTTGAAAAATTTGTCCTATCTTCTGCGACGAGGACGTCAATTTCATGGTCCCAGCTAAGTTGTCGTCCAATCAATTGAGAGACAACCGCTGGAACGCCGTTTCCCGCCGCTTCATGGACCTTGAATGGAATCCCTGCGGAGTACCGTGTAGGTGCTATGAACACGCGTGCTTCGTTAAATGCCGAGGTCAGATCGTCCATGGGACCGACAATGCGAACTCCTCGCTGTCTAATATCTGTGAGGTACTGATCGGTCCCAAAGCCTGCCACAACCAGTTCCGCCCCGGTGTGGCAATGCACTTCCGGCCAAATTTCGCTGCAAAAGTATCGAATCGAGTCCGCGTTAGGATTTTCGGGTCCATGCACCGCCCCGATAAACAGAAAACTATAGCGGTCACGAAAAGAAGCCGGGGTTGGCCGCGCCTCTATAGCATGACTAAGCACATGAACATTGGAAATACGGTCGCCTTCGATGGCAGCTTTATCGTTAAGGCATACGACAATAACCGCGTCGGCTGCTCGCGCCAAGTCGAGTTCTCTCTTTAGCCTGGCATCCAAAATCTTCGACGGAATGAAACGGTTTCGAAGCTCAGCATGAAGCCGGTCGCGATCACTAAAGATAGCTTCCGCATCGTACACAAGTTTCGCTTCTAATCCATCAAATTCCATTACCCTGTCTAAGAAGAATGCCAGATTATTAGGACGGCTTATCCAGATCACGTCAGCAGTTGAAATGTGATCGCGCAGCGTTTCCCAAGACTCCGCCCCATCTACCAGTTCCACCTCTGGAGCGATGTCTCGGTAGGCAATGGCAGCCGATTCCAAGGGGATGTCCATGGACGCGCAAGTAACGTGGTGCCCCTGCTTAGTAAGTTGATGTAATATGTCGTTGCTGCGAGGGAAACCGGCTCCAAGCGAGCGATGGGGTACGCGATCGTCCATGTAAAGAATTTTGAGGCCCTTTGACTGATTGGCAATTCTTGCGCGTATCACGTTATGCATCGATCGAGAGCAATACCCGGACAGCATGTCTTTCCACCGCGAAACAAACTTGTGTTGATTCGCCGCGATCATAGGGCGCGCTGATTCGTTGCCGCCGGACGAGGCCGACTCGAAATGACGGATTACGCACTGAGGTTCATAGATAACGCGCAGGCCGGCTTGCCAAATCTTCACACAGTAGTCGGTGTCTTCGTAGTAGGCAGGCGAGTAGATGGGATCGAAACCTCCCAGCCGAAAGAATAGATCGCGAGGAGTAAACAGTAGTGCGGCGGAACAAAAATCGACTGGCCTCCTGAACCCATACTGGGGTAAGTCTGGCCGATCAAGCCTGCCGTACCCGTGGGCAGATCCATCGGACCATATCATTGACCCTGCCTCTTGAAGATCGCCGTTTGCGAGCAATATTCTTCCACCAACTGCCCCAACGGCCTCGTTTTCGAAGTTCTGGAGCGCAAAGCCCATTGCTCTCGGTTCGAGCAAAACGTCATTATTCAAGAAGAAGAGATATTTCCCCTGGGCGTGCCCGGCACCCATCATGCAGGCTTCCCCGAATCCCAGGTTCCTGGCGTTTCGAATGATCTTTGCGTTTCGGCAGCGATCCAGCAGAGCGCTCGTCTGGTCTGTGGAATTATTATCGACTATGATGACCTCGTACTCGCGGTCCGCATTCAACCGTAATGATTCGAGGCATAGAAGCGAGAGATGGGCCTTGTTGTGAAAAACAAGAATCACGGAAGCCTCGACGGAATCGGATCGCGGAAAGGTCAGTTCGCGACTGCTGCTGAGCAATCCGCGTAACCGGTTCATTCCGTACTGATCCCACGCTTCTTTCCCATCAATGATCGGCAGAGTACGGGGCCAGGGTAGGTTAGACCATTGATTCGGCAATCTCCCTTCGGAAACTCCAAAGCTCGCATAGTGGGCTAATGGATTCATCCCGGAGGCAGCGACGTCGGGATAACGCGAAAGATAGAAGGATGAATCGAAGAAGGAATTGGGATCACGCCCTTCCGCCGCCCCATGCTTGAGGTAATGGAAGAGAGGATTGATGGCACTCTCCTCGACGTCGGGATTTTGTTCGAGATAGAGAGCCGCATCGAAGAGCGGGTGTGGGTTACGGCCAAGTTTCCAGCCGTTGACCAAGTAATCAACGAGAGGGTTCGCGCCCGAAGCAGCTACCTCGGGATTCTGCTGTAAATACCAATCGGTATCGAAGAGTGCGTGCGGATCTCGACCTTCGGACGCGCCCTTCATCAAGTAATGCAGAGGAGGGCGGATTCCCCCTCGGCGGACGTCTGGATTGTGCTGCAGGTAAAACGCGCTATCAAAGAGACCGGATCTTACAATGAGCCTTGCCTGTCTCAGGAGCCGAAGCCGGCTCGGCAATTGAAGCATGACAGTCCACCACACTAGCTGAAGCGGCAAGAGAACAAAGTATTTGGCCTGGGAGAATTTCTTCGACGCCTTATGGAAGGGCTGAGTCATTCCATGAGATTGAGCGGCGCAGATTGCTGGGCTGCCCCGCGTGGATAGCAAAATCCATCTTCAGTCCGTACTGCGGACGAAACCAGTACTTCCTGGCTATCGAGGGGTCCAAGCGGTTCTTCCAAAACAGACGAACATGTCACGTCGTATTATCGCGATCGCTTCCGACAGCATCTGCAAAGGCCCCCGGGGCGGCCCAGCATGCTAAAGTGATTGAAAGGTTCGCCAAATACTCGGAATTTCTATTCTGAGCTCAAGAGATCAGATAAGCGGACCCCAAATTTTGAAGTCCTGAGTGAATCACGTCCAGAAACAGAAAGTTCTAGTCTTCATAGTAGCCTATCACGCGGAAACGACGATCACGAGCGTTGTACAGCGAATTCCTGCTGCATTGTTGAACGAATATGACGTCGACGTTCTTATTATCGACGATTCCTCCGGCGATAGGACGTTTGAGCGAAGCCATGAACTTACCAAACGCACCGATTTACCGTTCGATATCCGTGTTCTTTTCAATCCCATAAACCAAGGCTACGGCGGAAATCAAAAGCTCGGTTACCATTACGCGATTGAAAACGGTTACGATTTCGTCGCCTTGCTGCATGGGGACGGGCAGTACGCGCCCGAGCGTCTCTCCGATTTATTGGAACCTGTTACCCGAGGCCGCGCAGCAGCCGTATTGGGCTCGCGGATGATGATCCCGGGCGGTGCCTTGCGGGGCGGCATGCCTCTGTATAAATATGTCGGCAACAAAATTCTTAGTTGGTTCCAGAATCGGCTGCTGCGATCCAACTTGACTGAGTTCCACTCGGGTTACAGAGTTTATTCAGTAAGAGCGTTGAGATCAATCCCATTTGAGCGGAACTCGAACGACTTTCACTTTGATACGGAGATCATCATACAATTGATGATCGCCAAACTGCCCATCGTCGAAGTGCCTATTCCCACGTATTATGGCGATGAAATTTGCCATGTGAACGGGTTGCGGTACGCCGCGAATGTGGCCCTAGCTACCCTGCGGGCGCGACTTCAAGAGTTGAGCTTGTTCTACGACAAGCGTTACGATTGCGCGCCGGTTCCCCTTTCGCAATATTCGCCGAAACTTTCCTTTGAGAGTACTCATTCGTTTACCTTCGACTTCATACCTCCGGGTTCGAAGATTCTGGATTTGGGATGTGCCGGTGGCTACGTGGGCTTCGCGCTGAAAGAACAGAAAGGATGTCGGGTAACTGGCGTGGATGCCCTTCCGGGTCAATACGACCAGGAGTTAGACAGCTTCTATGCTCGTGATTTGAATGACGGCTTGGCCGGTCTTCCGGTTGAAGATCACGACTTTGTATTGCTGCTCGACGTGATTGAGCACCTCGCCTCTCCGGAAGGATTTCTCGAGGAATTGCGTGAGAGGTTGTCCCTCAATCCAAATGCAGAATTGATCATCAGCACCGGAAATATCGCATTCATAGTAACACGCCTCATGCTAATGCTTGGGCAGTTTAACTACGGCAAGCGTGGCATTTTAGATCTGACGCACACCCGGTTATTCACCTTTTCGTCTTTGGCTCGCATCCTCGAACAAGCGGGGTTTGTCATCGTGCGAACAAAGGCGATTCCAGCACCATTCGCCTTGGCAATTGGAGATAATGTGCTTAGCCGTGCTCTCCTGAAGACAAATTCCTTACTCAATCGCGTAAGTTCTCGCCTGTTCGCATACCAAATGATAATGCGAGTTAAACCGCTTCCCACCGTAAAATCGTTGCTGCACGATGCGCATCGGGAATCGGACGCCAAGGCCCAACTACTGGCCAAGGCAGCTGCTCCGCGATAAGATTTTTCGTCCGGGATTCGATGTTACAGGGATCCTTACATTCAAATCCTAGGAACGTCTTCGGTTGGCGCTTTGCTGTCGGCCTCATTGCGTTAGTAATCTTGCTTGGCAACTCCGGCTTGCTGCTTGGTAGAGTGGCGCCGCAATGGGACGCCGCTGACTTCTTCGGGCCTGAGTTCTCTCTGGTCGCAGACCACATCAAAGCAGGCCGGCTCTTGTTATGGGATCCCTGGGCGGATGCAGGCTCTCCGGATTTTGCAGAGCCCGAATTGGGGACGACCTCACCTGTTCTGTTGCTAGTTGGCTTGATCTCGCCTAATCCTCAGGCTGGATTTGTGGCGTATTGGATGCTCATTTGGGTGTTAGCCGGCACGGGGTTTTTGCTATTTACAAAACACCTATCGGCCCCACTTTGGGGCGGCGCCGTAACCGCACTTGGTTTCGTAAGCTCGGGTTTTTTTACAGGCCATGCAGAGCATACCTCATCTCTGTATTCGATAACGCTTCTCCCCTGGATTTTATGGAGGTTCGACGCCGCGCTGTTACGCCGCAGCTATTGGTTTGCCGTTCAAGCGGGCGCTCTTTACGGCCTCTCAGCTTTGGGCGGCTATCCTCAATTCACGATTTTGACTCCATTCTTTCTCGCGCTTTGGGCGATTGGGCGCAGTTTCTTCGATAAGACAAGCCAGAGATCGCGGGGCAACCAGAGCGGGCCTCGGTTGCTTGTCTTCTGCATTACCATCTTCGCGATTACGAGCGGCCTGGGAGCGATTATTTATGGACCAAGCTATATCGGGCTAGAGACCAGCACTCGCGGTTTTAGCGATCGCGTGGGATATAGGTCCAGAGCGGAAGCGACTTCTTCAAATATTTTGCCGGTACCAGCGCTTTCCACGTTCTCAAGTCCCTATCTAGCCGTGTTGAACCTTCCCCCGCACGGGATCTGGCCGAAAACCGACGTCAGCATGAGCAGCATTTACATGGGAGGAGTTCCGCTCGTGCTTTGTTGCTTTGCGTTGTACCGTGGCAACCGGTGGCATTGGTGGCTGGTCGGAATTGCTGTTTTCTTTGCGGCTTGCTCGCTTGGAGATGAACTCCCGGTACGAGGATGGCTCTACGATTTCGCGCTCCCCACCCGGTTCTTCCGCAACGCCTCGATGTTCAGCGTGTATACGATGGTCGTGTTCGGCGTGCTCGCGGCCTTCGGCTCAAAGGAGCTTACTTTATTAGAACGAAAATCTGAACGAAAAGTGTTTTTTGTTGTTTCGATTCTTTTAGCGCTTTCCGCGGCCACTGCATTTGCTTGGATTGTGCAGAATACCGACAAAGTATTGGCCACTCAGCCTTTTGCAGTGGCACAGCTTATTTTGATTTGGTTCGGTATCGCTGGCATATCGATTGGCCTTTACCGAGCTGCTCTCTCAAACGCGTCTGCCGCCAAGTTGCTCGTAATTGTCGCGCTGGTGGACGCCTTAATGAGTTTCCGTATCAGTAAGCCCATCATGTACACCGAAGCCACAGTGTTTTGGTGGCACACGATGAATACCGATCACGATAGGCGCCTCGATCTTGGATCTCAGGGCCTAAATCGTTCTTTTACGCCGCCCCAGACGTTAGCCACATATCGTACTAACCAAAATTTGTCGTTAAAGATCTCGGTCCTGAGAAGCTATGTTACGTTCGGAAACCGCTTTGATGATCAGTTTGTATCCGATCCTGTGCTCCGGGAAATGGCGCTCGGATCCCACAGAATCTGGTTCTGCACAGCGCCGGTTTGGAGCCCTCCAGACAATAGCAGTTTTGGACAATTTTCAGAACGGGTACATATGCTGGGGCAACCGGTACTTGTGCTGCATTCGCCTGAGCAGATGCGGAGCCTTGCTCTCCGAACGAAACTCGGGGCGGAACAGCTTAATTCGAATCCCAAAATAGTGGGGTCAGTACCCTGCTCGGCTGCGGCAATAACGAGCCTTTCGTATCGGCCCAATTGGCTTTCCTTTGACTATCTGGCGCCCGCGAAGGGCTGGCTGTTGGTGACCGATCGATGGGCGACCGGATGGCGGCTAACCGTAAACGCGCAGCAAAGGCCAGTTATCGGCGGCGATTTTATATTTCGAGCCGTTCGGGTCGATCCGGGTAAGAACGCTATCCAATTCCGCTATCGGCCTTCTGGATTTTTCATCTCGCTTTTCGCAAGCTGGGCGACGCTTGTGACGGTATTACTCGTGGAGATCTATAAGGCTTTGAAGATCGCAACTGAGAAACGGAAGCGCCTTGCGCTGCAGCCGGCCTGACTCAGTTTTCAATGATAATGACCGACCCGAGACGTAGGTAACAGAACGTTCCGGCCAGCGGGCGCGAATCTGCTGCAGCAACGGGCCAAGTTCGATGCCTTCTTGGAAGAATTTAACAATGAACGGCCCCATGAAGCGCTCCAGATGAAGTGCCCGGCTGAAGTCTATACGGCTTCCACCTAGCCCTGCCCCGGCATCGGCGGGCCACACTATCCGTTTCACGACAAGATGGTCGTCATCACCAACTGCGGCCGCCTCTGGCTCTATAGGAAGAAGATCAATTTAACCTTTCGGCCTGGCTGCTGAAGTGGGGCAAACGCTACGCCAAGCTCTGCGCCTGGGTGGAAGACAACATCGAAGAAACGTTTGCCTTTTATCGGCGGCCGCGGCAACATCATACGAATCTGAAATCGACTAACATGCTCGAGCGGCTGATGGAAGAAATCAAAACGGCGCACGCTGTCAACAGCGAAAAGCAGACATTCCTCTCTGCCATTACCTCCTGTAAGGGAATACTTTTGAATCGCGGTCCGGGTCCGTCAAGGTCGCGCGAAGCGCGCGGCAGGGAAGCCTTGACGGGTGACCGCGATTCGGTAGGTTTGAGTGGGAGGGAATGGCAGGCGTCTTCAGCCATTTGTGCGTTAGGATTCCGTGCTCTTGCCCAACTTCCATCCGCGCTCTGATCGGCTGCTTCGCCGCACGCACGTTGGGATCCGATCTGATTGAGTCGGCGC
>JAFATG010000145.1 GCA_019244055.1 Acidobacteriaceae bacterium
ACCGGATCGTTCCTTTCATTGAGTACTTCTGCGTAGCGGCGGTGGCGTTGATACTAGTGCGTGTAGAAGGCTGGTGGTTTCGGAGGCGTTGGCCGAAGAACCTGTTTGCCGTAATCCTCGCAAGCATTACGATTTTCGCGGGCACCGATCAAGCGATGGTCTTCGATTATGTTCAATACGGGCCGCGCCAGGAAACCTTCTACAGAGACGGAGCGTTCGTAAAGAAAATCGAGGCGACATTGCCCGACGGGGGCGCCGTGTTCGAGTTACCCTACACTCCCTTTCCTCTCGACACCGCCACGGTTGGAAAGGTAGGGTATTACGAACAGGCCAAGCCATATCTTCATTCGAAGAAGCTCGGCTGGAGTTGGGGCGTGATGCAAGGCAGGGCCGGAGACGAGTGGGTGAGGCGCGTCGTCGCGCTTTCTGTCCCCAATATGCTTCACGAACTGGTTCACGCCGGATTTTCCGGCCTTTGGCTGGACCAGTTCGGCTACATCAACGGAGATTCGCCCCAAGGTCAGATTTCGCAGGTGCTTGAGACTGCAGCCATGCGCGACAGCACCGGAAGATTCTTGTTTTACGATCTTCGTCCCTTTGCGGCTAAAGTCACTCGTGAAGAATCGAAGATGAGTCCAGCGGAGTTACTCGCGTTACATCCGGTTGAAATAATTCCCGACGGCGGACTCTATGGTCTTGAGGCTAATCAGACCCGCCGCTGGTACTGGGCTGCCAAGAGAAGTGGCCTGGTTCTACACAACGAACTGAACATTACGAGATCGGTCGAGGTCCGTGCGACTTTGGAGACTCAAGGCCCCGGTGAAATCACAATCAGGCATGAGGGAAGCAGCGACAAAATCGCGACCTCTGGCGTGTACAACTACAAAGGCGCAATCCTGTTGCCCGCTGGAGGATATGTTCGCTTGGATGTTGCTTGTGATTGCAAACGGGTGGATGGACGCGCGGATTCGAGACTGCGTTATCTGAACTTGGTCAACTTGAGAGCGGTCGATCCTTCATTGAGTAATAGCGATACTGTCCGCGTTAGCCAGATACCTGTGGTAAACGGAGGTTTCGAAAGCGCTGCCGTTGCACCTTGGCTGTCATACCAGTCGGTCCAGGCAGCAATCAGCAGGGAGCATGTTCACAGTGGCAGATTTAGCTTACAGGAGTTCGCCGGCATTGGAAGCTTGTATCAGGATGTGAACGGACTCCAGCCCGGAACTTCGTATGTAATATCCGCCTGGGTAGCGAGCTCGCCGGGGACAACCGCCCTGCCGCAAATCGCCGTCTTTGATCCTGGCACCAACATCGCCCTTTGGTCGCAACCCCTGACACCAAGTCCGAATTGGCAATTAGTCACACGCGAGTTTATAGCCGGTTCCCGCGGCACTGTCCGCATTCACTTATTCCGCCAAGCCGGCACTGGCGCCCTATATTGGGACGATGTACAAGTCAGCCGCGCGCAGTGATGAATAAACCTGCAGCCGCTCATCGCTGATTGTCGGAGCAATCGCCTGTACACCACTCGAGAACTTCCTGCGTGAATGAATGCCACGTAGGCAGATTCAAATCTGTCGTTTCCTCGGCCTTCTGGTTAGCGTAACTGTCGTCGAAGAAGTCGAGCACTGCTTTTGTCAGATTAGCCGCGGTCAGCGGCTCCACATAGTGAATGCCCGCCGTTCCTAAGTCCCTTAAACTGGGACTGGCCGTCGAAGCAATAACCGGAGTTCCAGCCCAAAGACTTTCGACGGGTGGCAGCCCATAACCTTCAGCCGTGCTCACGTAGATGGTTGCCCGAGATTGTTCAACGTAACTCCTGATTGCACTATCGCTTTTAGCCGACTCGAACCGAAATCCCGAGCCTTTCTCAGCCGCAAGCGACTGAACCTTTTGTGCGAATTCCGAATCAACCCATCCTATCCTGCCAATGAACGAGAGAGTCAGCCCGGGGATCTGCCCGAGCAACGGTTCGAACGCCTCAAGTATCAACTTGTGGTTTTTGCGCGGCTCAATCGTCCCGAGCACGCTGAATGTTAACGGACGATTTAAGGCGGGCTGCTGCGGCCGCGGGCCAAGAGCGTCACAACCAAGCCGCAACATTACTCCGCCACAGCTATCAATTCGCTTCAAGCGTCCGTAATAGGCGTTGCGGGTATCTTGGGAAGTAAACCCGCAGCAACTAGCGTCTCGAAGCATTCTGTAATACCGATACAGGTCGAGAAGCAACTCCGGCCAAAAGTATTCCGGGTGAGTCAGCGGAAGCAGATCATGGATCAGGAACCGGCAGCGCCGAAATTGTTGCTCTGGCATTTCCTGAAAAAACCGAACGCGCTGCGGGTCGAAAAAGACCTCCGGAACCAGAACAATATCGCTCTCTGACAGTTCAATCGCGACGCCTCTTTCGATGGCGCTAAGTGTGCGGATTTCTGCCGCTCCCGGTGCGCTGGCATCGTTGAAATAGGCTCCAATTAAGGGCATCAAAGTTGGTGAAAGAACAAGATACCGGCCCGCGTGAAGGCGGACTGGAATCCCTGCCCCCGCGGGTAGGTGCTTGCATATCTCGCCGGCTATGCGCTGAATCCCGCTTGTGATCGGGTTCGCAAGAAACTCGGTGAGATCGATATATAGGCTCATGCGAACCCAAGAATTTCGAGCAGCCGTTTCGCGTAATGTTCAAAGTTGTGTGTATCGAGGTAAGCGGCGCGCGCGTCTGCGTTTGCGTTGCGCGCGGCCGTCGCTTCCCAGATCCCCGCAAGGCATTCGCCAACTTGCAACACGGAAAACCGGTCCGGCACTCTTGATACATATTCGGGAGCATCACAAGCGCTAGCCAACTCATCGGTCGCGACGCAGGGAAGGCCTGCGCTGATGCAATCGGTCAAGGCAGTCAGCGGCTGCGCGTTTACGCCGAGCTGAATCGCAGCATCTGACGCTATAAGAAAATCGCGATAGCTTACGACATCGGTAAAATCAGCGAACGAATGAACGTACATTCCGGTGCCATATAGCGTTGCAATCCGATCCACCTCTTCCTTCTCAGAACCCGTACTGCCAAAGAAGCACAGTTCGGCCGGAATATTCCAGCTTCGAAGCAGCTCAATCGCGAGAACGATTGCCTCGAGGGCTTTCGGTTGGGCCATGTATCCAAAACTCGAAACGAGGAACGTCTTCGGACTTATGCCCTGCCGATTGCGTGCGGCTTCCTTTGCAGGCGTGGTCAGCTCTTCTTCTGTAAAAAGGAACCTTGGGCAACATGTCACCACCTGAGCGTCGGCTCCGTACGCTTTCTTGAGGAAATACTGCTGCGTCACTGTATTTACTATGAGCGGTGATGCGCGCTCCGTGATTTGCTCAAGGAACGGGTACTCTGGACCGCTGGGGGTGAACTCGAACTCATGGAGAATACACGGGCCACCATACTTTTGGAACACTTCAAAGATTCGAGTGTGCCGGGCAGACTCTGCCAGCACGGAGATTATTCCGTTGTACTGTCCGATAACGAAGGCGGCGATGCTCACTGGGCCCGCGTCTCGGAAGCCCCGGTCAGATGCGAGCGGTCGGGCGGTATCGGTATAAAGATCGGAGCGGAATAAAGACTTGCCCGCTTGCATCGTCATTGCGGTGTAGAAGGCGGCATCGGACTTATCGGGCGGGTAGGGGCTCAAGAAAGCCAACCGAGGGGTGTGAGGTCTGGCGATAACCGCCGCGTGACGACGGTTCTCAACGACAGCTCCAATCGCGCTCCAAAACCGCTGTCCAACTGCACTCTCGTCCGATCTCTCATAAATCGGGGCGGGCACGGCGGAGCCCGTGACAATGATTCGTCGCGGAGAAATGCTCAGCAATTCGCAGAGCTGCCCGGCGGTGTACTCCGATATCGGGAAGAACAGGTCGGAGGCTCTGAGCCGGGCTAATTTTGCGAGGTACTCAATCCGGCTGGCGAGCTCTGGCAAACCCTCGGATGATTCCAAGCGCTTCAAATCATGAACAATGGCCGCGCAAAGGAATGCAGAATAACCGTGGAAACGCAAACCAAAGCGCGTGTCGTGCGTCATTGGAGACGCGTCAATAAAGAGACCAGGAGCATCGTTCCAACAGGGATTCAGTGACAAACTAATCTGGTCAACTAACGAGCAATACTCATCTGGGATCCTGGGAAATCGTCGGTCAACCAGACCGATGGTTTTCCAGTCCGAAAGCACGTTCCCTTTACGCGCCCTCAGCAAACTCGCGAGGTGATAACCAATTGGGTGGAACTGATATTTGGGGTCTTGAAGACAGCGGAGATCAGCGTATATTATTGGCTGCATCCACTCGGCTTAGATCACTCGCACTCAAGGGTTGAGCTTCATGCGCCTCGTCAGCTTTCCAATCCGGGTCCAAACTCCGAGATTTTGGGTCCCGAAACAGCGCAAGAAGCAATTGCTCCATTGCATGCCATTGTGCCGTATGGCTCGCCTTCGCCTGTACGCTGGCCTGCTCGAGTGCCTGAAGGCGCTGCTCGATAGCGCTCAGTTGCACATACGTCTCGGCAAAAAAGAAGGCCTTCACCTTCGCGAGAAACCACCATAGGGGTTTTTGAAGAACCCGGTAAATGGGTTTGAGGAAGAAAATCGCCACCCTTTCGCCAAATCTCATTCTTACGTGACCCGATACGAACGTTTACGTTCGATTTATATTGTATTCAAGCTGTGCGAGGGCGCTCACACCGGCTGAATGGCTCCCCGACATGGATTCGAACCACGATAAGATAGGGATCAGAGAATCAATAACTTATTGATTCAAAATCCGTCTGGATCTCACGAATCGACACGAAATTAGGCCGTCTGTACGCGGTTCGTACGCGAAGCCAGAATGCAGCGAACAGCCGGAAAAACTGTGGCCGCTCACGGCAACTCTATCCCTGTTCTAAAGCCGCGTCACGCGGGCGT
>JAFATG010000131.1 GCA_019244055.1 Acidobacteriaceae bacterium
GACTAGTAAGCGGGCAGGCGCTTGAACAGCAGTCGCCTCCGTCCGAGCGCTTTGACGTCAAATCGGAATTGCTGTCCGGATTTCCCTACACGCTGGCTCATGCCTCTGCCGTGACGGAACTGCTCGCTGCCGCCATTCACAACCCACCTCCGAAAAAGGGTCTTATCACCGATTTGGACGACACTCTGTGGTCTGGTATTCTTGGCGAGCTGGGAGTCGAAGGAATCTCTTGGAGTCTCGATCAGCAGACTCAAATGTATGGTCTCTATCAGCAGTTTCTAGGATCTTTGGCAAGTACTGGAACCCTGATCGGCATCGCCAGCAAGAACGATCCCGGTCTTGTGAAACAGGCTTTCGAGCGGAGCGATCTCATTCTTTCAGAACATGACATCTTCCCGATGGAAATTCACTGGGACCGCAAGTCTGAATCGGTCGCGCGTATTTTGAAGACCTGGAATATTGGGCCTGAATCCGTCGTATTTGTTGACGACAGCGCGATGGAAGCCGCCGAAGTTCAATCCGCTTTTCCGGAAATGCTCTGTCTGACCTTCCCGAGTACAGATGTGCGAGGCATCTGGAACTTGCTTCATCAGCTGCGGCGGCTATTCGGAAAGAGCGCCGTTTCTGAAGAAGATTCGATTCGTCTGCAGAGCATCCGGACAGCGCACTCGCTGAACGAGTCGATTCGCCAGCCCCGGGTGTCCGCTGACGAATTTCTGGCGGAAGCAAAGGCCTCGATCGCATTCAGCATTGGAAAGCATCCGGGAGACAGCAGGGCATTAGAACTCATCAATAAGACAAATCAGTTCAATCTCAATGGAAGGCGATTCACTGAAGCCGCCTACGAACACTATTTGAAGCATCCGCACAGCTTTCTGATCACAGCCGGCTATCGTGACAAATACGGGCCACTAGGGAGAATCGCAGTCCTGATGGGCACCTCGGAAGGTCGCCGGGTTAACCTCGATGTTTGGGTTATGAGCTGCCGGGCGTTTTCGCGCCGTATTGAACACCAGTGTCTGAAATATTTGTTTGACACCTTTGACACCGAAGAAGTCGTGCTGGACTGCCAGGCCACTCCTCGTAATGCGCCGCTTCAGGAGTTCTTGACCCAGTTATCCGATGAGCCTTTCGCGAGCGGTCTAACCATTTATCGGCGAAGATTCTACGAAATAATTCCCCCGCTCTTCCACCAAATAGAGGAGACCGTCGATGCCTGATCCGAATGAGCGTCTTGTACGCTGTTTTGCCTCGGTGTTCCCGACGTTACCTCCCGATGGGATTCCCCTGGCGAGCGTCGATTCTGTCGAATGGGATTCGTTAGCGTCGGTGACACTCGTCGCAGTACTGGAGCAGGAATTTGCAATTCAGATTGATATTGCCGACTTACCCGAACTCAGTTCCTTTGCATCGGTTCGGAAGTATCTTAGCGACCGTAATGTTCCATCCTTAGATGGCATGGCCGTCTGATTCACCGCAATCTGCTTATATGACCGGCATTACTCCTGCTGAGACCCGCGAGTTTCTGGCCAAGTATCTAGCCCAAAGGTTAGCTGCACAGGGGCGCGATTTGCCTGGCGAATTGTCCGATGATTCGGATCTTCTGCTCTTGGGGCTCGTCGACTCCTTGGACTTTTTGGAATTAATGGCTGCGCTTCAGGACTTTTGCGGACGAGAAATCGATTTCGCAGAACTCGATCCGGAGCAGATGACGGTCGTAGGCCCCCTGTGCCGCTTCGTCTCAGAGCAGGCGGCCATAAGTGATCAACCAGTTCGTGCTTCTCAGAATGTCGAATCGTATTGAGGAGATGAGCGCTTGTTAGGGAATCTGAAACAGGGTTGTTTGACCGTGGCGAAATCCGCAGGTCTGTTCCATCTCGCCTCGAGCAGCCCGTTGCGTAACGCGCGCGTGCTTGTACTGGGCTATCACGGCGTGGCATTAGAAGACGAGCACCGTTGGGATCCCTGCCTTTACCTCAGTCCTCAGACATTCCGCAGCAGAATGGAGGCCCTGAAACGAAACCGCTGTAATGTTCTGAGCCTTGCCGACGCTTTGCGCCTGAGTAAAGCAGGCCAGCTCCCCGAGCGGGCCGCCGTCCTAACCTTCGATGATGGAACTTACGATTTCTACAAGGTAGCTTGGCCAATACTGAAAGAGTTTGGCTATCCAGCCACCCTATACCTGACTACGTATTACGTGGACTTCCAGTATCCGGTCACGCCTGGGATTTGGCGTTACATGTTATGGAAAACCAAAGCCTCGACCGTGAATGCCGGGGGGATAGTGGGCAAGGATGTAACTTTTGACCTCACGACTGCGGCCGGCCGCGCCGGGGCATTATGGGAAATAACTTCATTTGCTGATTCGGAGAAAATGGAGGCTGAGGAACGAAACGCCCTTTCGGCCAAATTGGCGGGGACTCTCGGGCTCGAGTTCGATTCGCTATGCGAACGTAGACTGGTTCAGTTGCTGAGGCCTGAGGAGATACGCAGAATTGCTCAGGATGGGATATCCGTTCAAATGCACATGCACTACCATTCAACTCCGCTTGTCCGGGAGGCTTTCATTAAGAATCTGGAAGCTAATCGCGAGCGCATTGCAACCATAACCGCGTCTGAACCTACCCATTTCTGCTATCCGAGCGGGCATCATAGACCGGAGTTCGTTACGTGGCTTCGAGCCTCGGGTGTCCAGTCTGCAACCACCTGCGATCTCGGTCTTCTATCCCCATCGACTGACCCATTGCTCATTCCTCGGTTCATCGATACGTCCACCTCGTCTGATGTCGCATTTGAAAGCTGGATCGTGGGTGTCGGCGCGCTTGTCTCTCGCGTGGGAGCGCTCGTACCGCATGCCTGATGGAATTCTCGGCTAAGGTCGCCGCCACGCGCGACATTTGCCTTGCCGCGCTTGAGAACCCGCCTCTGAGTACCGTGGTCGCGATGTTACGCGCGAGCGGCTACGAGAGGGTTGATCTCTTGCGATCGGTTAGTTCTACTCAGGACCGCAAAGCTAAGCTGCTCTCAATTCTCGCCCGCATGGGGATGGACCCGGAGACAGGACTTGATCCGCTCGCCGGCATTCAACGGACTCTCCTCCTCCAGACAGCTCTTGCTAACCTGGACCGGCTCCAGGCGATACCTCTTCATCCCTCCGTTTCCGCGATGATCTACGATGAATTTCAATTCTTCGCGCGCCCCTCTTCTCGTGAGCTGCGCCTTTTTCAGCCAGATAGTTATACCTTCGAGGCGCTGGCAAAAATCGCCTTACTCGAGCGCTTTCCCGCCGGACAGTTTCATTGGGAAGTCTCGGGATTGCCTCGATCGTGGCTGCTCAAGGTTCCCGCGTCTGTTCTACCCCGACTGATGTCGTTCATAGCTCAGGCCAAGGGATTTGCGCCATTTGTGTTTCCGCATCTGGCGACTCGCCGTAAAAATCCGTTGGTGCTGCCGGAGAAAGAGTGCGATCGGTCCTGGTACCGCATCGCCCGGTCTGTTGAGCTGCAATCAAACGTAAAGGGACTCGTCGCTTCTTCTTGGCTCCATTCGACCGATACGTTCAAAATAAGTCCTCATCTCTCCTTCATGAACAAACCTTTCCTCGAATCTGGTGGAATTGTCACCACAATGGGCAAGGCAGATGAAATGGCAGGGTACTTGAGGGGAAGCGCCACTCGCCGAAAGCTCTACGAAAGCGGGGAATTCAAGCCGACGCTTGGGCTCATCTTGTGGTCGCGTGAGCAAATGATCCGCTGGGCTCGTTCCCATCCCGAGCTCGACGGCGATCCCGGCTACTCCGCATAGCGCGTGTCGAGCAGATCGAGTTCGCGCTCTATTTTGCGCAATACGTGATCGCCTATCTCTTTGCGATTTCTCATGCCGATAAGTGTTGAGCGCTCCACTTCGCGCAGTTTGCCCGCGATTTCCCGAAAATGCGCGCTCTGGTCGGCCCTTGGATGGCGTCCTTCGTTATCGCTGTCGCGCAGGGCAGCCAAACGTTGCCCGTACATTTCCGCGAGAGTGTCATAGACTGGCTCGAACTCAGGCTCGTCCTGTGACCGCAGTTCTTCCACATATTTCAGCGCAGCCTGGAGCATCGCGTGTCGCGCTCTTCGCTCTTCCGAATTCTGTTGGTGGGCGCCTGAAAGTTTTAGTGCCCGAATGAGGCTCGGCAGCGTCAGCCCCTGCAGCACCAGCGTGACGAGAATCACCGAAAAGGTTAAAAAGATCAGTTCGCTCCGTTCTGGGAATGGTTCGCCGTTGGCAATTCTCGCCGGCACAGCAATCGCGGCTGCGAGAGACACCACGCCGCGCATACCCGTCCAGCCGACGATGAAAACGCCGCGGGCAGACATTGGCCTCTCCTGCCGGTGCAATAGGCGGCGTCTGATGAAATCTCCTACGTAAGCTGCTGGAAAAACCCAGATAAGCCGTAGCAGCACCACTGCCCCCGCCAGTTCGGCCGCACTCGTAAAGAGTTCGCGTAGGGTGACCAACCGTATTCCGTGAAGAATGTATGGCAACTGCAGGCCGATCAACAGAAACACGATGCCGTTGAGCAGAAACGTTAGCGTGTTCCAGAATGACGTAGCCTCAATCCGAACCCACGGAGAAAAAGCGTACGAAATCTTCCGCCCGAGGTACAGGCCCGCGGCTACCGCCGCCAGCACGCCCGATGAACGCAGCGCTTCGGCGCTCATGTAAGCGACGAACGGGGTGATAATGCTCACCGTAATCTCGATGGGCGGATTGCTCAGATGAGACTCGATGACATGAACGATTTTGCCTGTTAACAGTCCAATGCCGATGCCGCCCGCAACCAGATACAGAAGCCGCAAGATGCCGCCAGTAACGGTGGGGATGTGGCCGCTCACGACCAGCGCCGTGGAGAACTCCAGAGCGAGCAATCCGGTTGCGTCATTGACCAGGCTCTCTCCTTCCAGAATGTCCACAATCCTTTGCGGCAGGCCGACGCGTTGCGCGATCGCGGTCGCGGCGATAGCATCGGTTGGTGCGACTGTAGCGCCGAGCACCAAGCCTAGCCGCCAATCGAAGTAGGGGATCAACATGTGCGCAGCCAGCGACACGCCCACAACGGTAAAGCCCACTAGCCCAAACGCCAGGGAAAGAATGCTGATGAGGTTGTATTGAAAGTCACGCCATGAGGTTAGAGCGGCGGCCGAGAAGAGCAGAGGCGGCAGCACCGCCAGGAAAATGAAATTCGGATCCAGCGCGACCCGCGGGAGTCGAGGCACGAAACTCAACGCAAGGCCGCCGATTACCAGCACAATCGGATAGGGCGTTTTCAGACGTTGAGCCAGGACCCCGAATCCGACAATGAAGAGGAGGAGCAGGACAAAGATAAGTTGTATTTGGTGGATCAAGCCTGAGATGCCGCTCCCCGGACCCTACGGTTTCCTGATGGTAAGTCTAAATGATGACGCGCTAAACGCAGCATAAATCTCAACCGCCAACTTGCTCCGCTTCAGTAACTTACACTTGCCCGGGCTAAAATGGCTAATGAGCTCGCTTTTCTCAGCGAGGCGAAGATTCAAAGTTTCGTTCAGCAAGATGGGCAATTCGCCCGGGAGGTTTAATGGCTGCGTCTCCGCGCCGCAAATCGGTCGTCATCAATATCGGTGGTGTCAAGGTCGGCGGTTCCAATCCGATCGTCGTTCAATCCATGACCAACACCGATACCGCGGACTCCGCAGCAACTGCCAACCAGATTATGCAGCTCGCCCGCGCCGGTTCCGAACTCGTTCGCGTTACGGTCAACACCGAGGAAGCTGCGCAGGCTGTTCCTACGATCGTCAGCACGCTCCGGGACTTCGGCGTCAACGTCCCGGTCATCGGTGATTTTCATTACAACGGTCACATCCTTCTCAAAAAGTATCCCGGTTGCGCTCGTGCGCTCGCCAAGTACCGCATAAACCCGGGCAACGTCAACATCGGCCGCAAGCAAGACGACAACTTCCGCATCATGATTGAGGCCGCCGTTGAATATGACCGTCCCGTTCGGATTGGTGTCAACTGGGGCTCGCTCGATTCCGTTCTGCTCACCCGGATGATGGATGAAAACTCGCGCGCGCCTGAGCCGCTCGATGCCATGGAAGTGACCAAGCGCGCCATTGTGGAAAGCGCTCTACGCAGCGCCGAAGCTGCTGAACGGTACGGGCTCGGACGCGACAAGATCATCCTCAGCGCCAAAGTCAGCAATGTACAGGATCTGATCGACGTGTACCAGATGATGGCCGCCCGCTGCGACTACCCACTGCATCTCGGCCTTACGGAAGCAGGCCTCGGCTCGAAAGGCATTGTCGCGACCACCGCTGCTCTTTCCATCCTGTTGCAGCAGGGTATCGGTGATACCATCCGCGCTTCACTCACCCCACTTCCCAACGGCGATCGCGCCGACGAAGTAATCGTGTGCCAGCATATCTTGCAGGCTCTCAATCTGCGCAGTTTCACGCCTCAGGTGGCCGCCTGTCCCGGGTGTGGTCGTACCACCAGCACCTTCTTCCAGGACATGGCCGACCAGATTCAGACGTACTTGCGCGAGCAGATGCCCCTATGGCGCGAGAAATACGCGGGTGTCGAAGAGATGAAGGTTGCCGTTATGGGTTGTGTGGTCAACGGGCCCGGCGAATCGAAGCACGCCAATATCGGCATCTCGCTCCCTGGCACGTTTGAGAATCCGGTGGCGCCCGTGTATGTGGACGGCAAGCTTTCCACTACTCTGCGGGGTGACCACATCGTCGCGGAATTTCGAGAAATTCTTGACAACTATGTGGCCCGGCGCTACGGTATCGAACAGCCCTCAGAAGAACTGACTGTTGCCTGATCCTCAACTCACCGAGTCTCAAGTCAATGAGCTCCGTTCCGCTATAGAAAAACTGTCAACTGAAATCGCTCAGATTCAGCAACGCCTCGCTGTTCTGGAAACCCGCCTGGCTGGGTCCGCGCAGCCGGCCGTTCCATCGGCGACCGTATACGTCGCGCCCATCCCCGGATCAGCACCAGGTCCGGTTCCGCCGCGCGAGCACAAACTGGGCCTCACTCTCATCAACCGCATCGGCGCCATCACCCTCGCGCTCGGCGTCATCTTCTTTTTCAAATACGCTGTCGATAACCAATGGATCGGTCCCGCAGGCCGCGTCGTGCTCGGCATTATCGCCGGATTCGCTCTCATTGCAGCGGCCGAATGGCTCCGCCGCCGGCATGCACAAAAACCCGGCGAACAGACCTTTATGCAAGGCCTGGCCGGCTGCGGTCTCGCGACTCTCTACATCTCGGTTTATGCGGCGTTTGCGTATTACGGTCTGGTCGCTCTCGGTTTCGCGTTCGCGTCTCTGATTGCCGTTTCGATCATCGGCATGATTCTCTCGTTTCGCTATAACCACCCGGCGATTGCCGCTCTCGGTTTGACCGGCGCTTTTCTCACTCCTCCGCTCCTCAGCATGGCTGGCGAGGAGATGCCCTTTCTCTTTCCATATCTGCCCTTTCTCGACGTGTTCGCTTCGGAGATTGCCATACGCGCGCGCTGGCCTGCGCTCAATGCCCTGACCTTATTTGGAACGGCGATTCTGTTCCTCACTTGGGCCCTCGGTCGGCATCGTAGCGCCGCTGCCGGCCTCTTCTGGCTCTCCTTGCTCTTCGCGCTCTTTCTGATAACGGTCTTGCGCGAAACGCGCCATCAGACAAAAACTGTCAGCCAAACACTTGTTCCCGCCAATGCGTTCTGGGCCCTTCTCGGCGCCTGGATCTTAATCGGCCATGAGCACCCCATCGGCTTCGCGCTTTATGCGCTTGCCCTCAGCGCTATCCACTTCGGCGCTCGCTCCATGGCTTCGCAATGGCATCGAGTTCATGCTTTGCTTTATCTCACCGGACACGGCTGCCTGCTCGTCGCGGGCGTGCGGCTGGTTGCCTCTTGGGCCGAAAGCACTGCCTCCCCCGCGAATCGCGTCAGCGTCATCAGTGAGCTCGACTCCGTATTTCTCGCCATTTACGGCGTAGTCATGATCGCCATCGCTGTCCTCCGCCGCTCCGCGCCCGATCGTTTCCTCGGCCTCACGCTTATTGGCATCGTCATCGGCAAGCTGTACCTCTACGACGTCTGGCAACTGGCCCACTTCTATCGGATCACTGCGTTTGTTGCCTTGGGCGTGATCCTATTGGCCGCTTCCTTCATCTATTCCCGTTTCCGCGCGCGCCCTGGCCCTGGCTAGCAAGAGCTCCACGCTCCTCATCGCCTTAGATTTTTGTGCTATTTTTACCTAACATCCGAGATGGCAACTGCGGTTCAACCTCCTGCCTCAGTGGAGCTGTTCTACTCTTACGCTCACAGCGACGAACCGCTGTGCAAAGAGCTGCAGAAGCATCTGACCGCGTTGAAGCGTGCGGGCCTCATTAGCGATTGGTACGACCGCAAAATTGAGCCCGGCAGCGAATGGGCCGCCCAGATACACGAGGCTTTGGAGCGCGCCGGTATCATCCTGCTTCTCGTTAGCGCCGATTTTCTCGCCTCCCAATACATCTCCGATGTGGAGCTTCCCTTCGCTCTCGCCAGGCACAACTCCGGCCGCGCGACTGTCATTCCTGTCCTCCTCCGCCCGGTAGAGTGGCGTGACACTCCCTTCGCCAAGCTCCAGATACTGCCTTCGGAGGCTCGTCCGGTCACGCTGTGGCCCAACCAGGACGAAGCCTTCTCGGACGTCGCCGGCCGGCTGCGCGAACTTCTGTACAGCCATCGCTTACAGCAGGTAACGCCGCCGAAACCTGCGCTGTCTGCTGTAGCGCCTGTTTCGCAGGAACGTATCCTCGACGCTGCGGTCGCCTCCTCAGTTGTCATAGATGAGCCCACGGATCTTGTGACGCTCGTTCGGACCACAAACTCCGGTGGTCTCAAGGCCATCCTGCAAATGGATCGAAGCTACTCGCCCGCAACCGATGATGTCCGGCAGTCGCAGACCTTCGATCTCGATTTCCCTTCTGATCCATCTGGCAAACCTCTGCCCGCAACAGTTGACTTGGCACTCGAATCGCCGGGTTTTGATCCTCCCCGCCAGCAACGCAAAATTCGCGTTCCACCCTCGGGAGACTCCGCTGTGTTGGTGTTTATGCTCACGCCCAAACGGCCCGGTGCTCTGAGACTCAATCTTGAGGTTCTCGTGGAGGGCGTCGAAGTCGGCTCACGTGAGCTTTTGACTCACTCCGTTGTTCCCTCCGCCGCGCAGCCCTCCGTGTCGTACGGCGTGGTCTCTTTGCCTGTGAACACGCGCCCGATTCGCGGGCCCGCTACTGCGGCTCGGCGTGCCACGGCGGCTTCAGCTCCGCCGACGGCTCCATCCCCGAAACGCATGCCGGCTCCCGCATCTCCGCCCCGCGCGGGGAAGCCGTCCAAGCGTGGTGTATGGATCGGTGCTCTCTCGTCAGCGGCAGCCATAGCGCTGGCGTGCACCACTCTGATCTGGAACAATAACGTAGCCACCGTCCGGCCGCCTGCCGAGGGCCCGAGTCCGCCGGCCCCGGTTACGGTTTCACCGCAGCCGGCACCCCCTCCTACGGCTTCTTCGCAAACGTCCGCATACGAGCTTCGAAGCCTGAAGAACACGCTCGCTTTACTTCACGCCCGCGCCGATAAAGTCCAAACCGGAGTGGAAAAATTGCGCCGTGCGCAGGAGGGCAGCAATCGCCACCTGTCTCCGGATATCAACGCCTCGGCCGACCGCCTTAACAACACGTTGTTGGCGGCCGATCGCGCCATGGACAGTAAAGACGCTAACGCGGCACGGCGTTACATCGACAGCGCCGAAAAGGAACTCGGCACCCTGCAGCGGCAATTGCCCGATACACGTCACTAGGTGAATTCCGAGGGCGAGATCGGAATTACACAACTCTTACAAAGCAAGCTCAGAAACTTTTGTACTTTCAAAGTGTATGCCCCGTGTCGACGACCACGTGAGCGCCGAAGTTGGTAGCATTTCCACGCCTGATCGGATGAACTGGTCAACTTTTTTCGCAATGGCGCTGTTCCATTTAGGAGCTCTGGCCGCGTTATTCACATTTAGCTGGCGCGCTTGCGCAATTGCCATTTTCCTTTATTGGATGGCGACCGGGCTCGGTATTAGCCTTGGGTATCACCGCCTGCTCACTCATCGGTCATACAAAGTGCCGCTTGCTCTCGAGTATTTCTTCGCTATTTGTGGCACTCTGACCCTCGAAGGCGGGCCGATTTATTGGGTTGCCGTCCACCGCATCCATCATCAGAAATCGGATCATCACGGCGATCCGCATTCTCCCCGCGACGGCGCCTGGTGGGCTCACGTCGGATGGATCCTTTTTGGAGAAACCAATCATAACAATACGCGCGCGCTGGCCAAATACGCGCCCGATCTGGCGAAGCGCCGGTTTTACGTCTGGCTGAACAATTACCATTGGGTTCCGCTTGTGGCGCTCGGAGTCCTGCTCTTCGCTTGCGGAGGCCTTACCGTGTTTCTCTGGGGTATTTTTCTGCGTGTAGTCGTTGGCCTTCATGCCACCTGGCTAGTCAATTCCGCCACTCACATGTGGGGCGGTCGCCGCTTTGCAACGCGCGACGATTCCCGCAACAACTGGTGGGTTGCCCTGCTCACCTTCGGAGAAGGCTGGCACAACAACCATCATGCGCATCCCACGTCCGCGCGCCACGGGTTGGCATGGTATGAATTCGATCCTTCGTGGATTCTGCTCAAAGTACTGAGATACGCCGGTATCGCCAGATCCGTTCACGTGGCGAAAATTGAGAGCGGCCTCAGCGATCGGAAAGTCGCTTAGTATCTCGGCCACTCCAGCGTTTCGCGTCCGCCCGCGGATAAGCTGGATTCATGGTCGTAGCAGGTCGGCGCAAATCAATCGCCTTCTTCGTCGCCCTCGGCGCCGGACTGATCACCGTTATCCTCCTCCTTTACATCGGCTGGGTCCTTTTCGACTGGCACACCGGCATCCTGCTTTTCTTTGGGGTGTTGCTGCTGGCCATGATCATCAGCGGAGTCGTGCTGAACACGATCTTTCTCGTGCGGGAAATTCGGCGGAATGAGCAGCACGATGCCTTTATCAATGCCGTCACCCACGAGCTGAAGACTCCCGTCGCGTCGATCCGTTTGTATCTGGAAACGCTTATGAGCCGTGCCGTCGATGACGCAAAGCGCAAAGAATTTTACGGCGTCATGCTCGACGATAGTGAGCGGCTTCTGTCGACCATCGAGCAGGTCTTGCGCACGGGACGTATCGGCTCGCACAATCGCCTCATACATTTCGCGCCGATCGATTTGGACGAGCTAGTGGCGGAATGCGTCAACCGTGCCCGCGCGCTCCATAATCTTCCAACCGGATCGCTTGGATACCATGCCGGACCGCCCGTAACAGTCCAAGGCGATCCGGAGGAAGTGCGAGCCGCGGTATTCAACCTCATTGATAACGCTGTGAAGTATTCGGGAGACTCGGTGCAGGTTACGGTAGAGACCGCCAAAGTCGGTGGCGAATACATTGCCGTGCGCGTTAAGGATGCCGGCGTCGGGATCCCGAAGGCTGAACTGAATCGCATCTTCAAGCGCTTTTACCGTATTGCCGGACCAGGTTCCAAACGCCCCACCGGCACCGGGCTCGGCTTATACATCGTTCGCTCGGTGGCCAAGAGACACGGCGGAAGAGCCTGGGCGGAGAGCGAAGGTCCAGGGCGTGGCAGCACCTTCGTGCTTCAGTTTCCGGTTGCGTAATGAGCCGCATTCTCGTAGTCGAAGACGAGCAGCACCTCGCTGACGGCCTGCGTTTCAACCTTGTCGCTGAAGGATATCAGGTGGAACTTGTCGAAACGGGGGAACAAGCGCTCGAACGTCTGGCCAACGGCTCTGCGCAATTTGATGTCTTGGTCCTCGATGTCATGCTGCCGGGCAAGGATGGATTTATGGTGATGTCCGAAATGCGCCGGGCCGGCCAATTCATCCCCACCTTAATGCTGACCGCAAGGGGACACTCGCACGATGTGTTGCGCGGTTTCGAAGCTGGCGCCGATGACTATCTCACCAAACCCTTCGAACTCGCGATTCTGATTGCCAGGATCCGCGGTCTCCTCCGGCGCCGCGCCTGGCCGGTCGCCTCCAAAGATGCTTTTACGTTCGGCGAGAAGAAAGACAAGAGCGTAAATTTCGATACGCTAGAGCTTTCCGCTCGCGGCCGCGCTTTCCACCTGACCGTGATGGAGGCGAACCTCCTTCGCTATCTGATCCAACATGAAGGAAAATCAGTCTCGCGCAAAGCGATGCTCGAGAACGTTTGGGGTCTGCACGAAGATACCGATACGCGGCCAATTGACAACTTCATCGTGCGTCTGCGCCGCTACATTGAGGACGATCCAACCCGCCCGCGCCACCTTTTAACAGTTCGCGGCGTGGGCTATCGCTTCGTCCCCTAATGTGCGGCAGGCGCTCCCGCTGCGGCGCCACTTCCAGGCCCCGACCCTCCGAACTGCTAGACTACTGGATCGTATTCGACCGATGCGCTCTCTTCTCCATCTCGTCTTCGCGTTTGCTCTAGTCCCTTTTGGTGTCTTCAGCCAAGAACTGCCCTCACACCAGCAGATCGAAGAACTCGTTGATCAACATGCCGCTGAGTACGTCCAAACGTCTAAGGCAATCTGGCAATACGCCGAGCTTGGATATCACGAAGAAAAAAGCTCCGCTCTTCTCCAGCAGGACTTGAAGGAGGCGGGGTTCCGTATCGATGCCGGCGTAGCTGATGAGCCGACCGCCTTCATCGCCACCTACGGCCAAGGCAAACCCGTCATCGGCATCCTCGGCGAATTTGACGCTTTGCCCGGTCTCTCGCAAGCTGCCGTTCCGGATCGCAGCCCTATCACAGCGGGAGCGCCGGGCCATGGCTGTGGACACAACCTGCTTGGGTCGGGAGCGGCTCTCGCCGCCGTGGCGCTCAAGGAATACATGGAAAAGAATCATGTGGCAGGCACCTTGCGCTACTACGGCACGCCCGCCGAAGAGGGCGGTGATGGCAAGGTGTACATGATTAGGGCCGGGCTCTTTCGTGATGTCGATGTTGTGTTGCACTGGCATCCCGCTTCTCGGAATGCCGTCACAAACGGCGGCATGCTGGCGATCACGGCCGCCAAGTTCAGATTCCACGGCACCGCTGCCCACGCGGCGTCCGCGCCGGAACGCGGGCGCTCCGCGCTGGACGCCGTGATGCTCATGGGCAATGGTATTGAATTCCTCCGCGAGCATGTTCCAAGCAACACCCGCATCCACTACATCATCAGTAACGGAGGCGCCGCGCCAAATATCGTTCCTGACGACGCAGAGCTTTATCTCTATGCACGCAATCCCTCGCAAGCTACGCTCGAGGGCATCTGGGAGCGAATTGTGAAAATCGGCCAAGGAGCTGCCCTTATGACCGAAACTACGCTCGATGTCAAAATCGTCAGCAGCGCCGACAATATCCTCCCCAATGACGCGCTCGCGAAACTGGAGCAACACAATTTCGAAGAGGTGGGCGGCATCCATTACGATGCCGAAGAAGAGCATTTTGCGAAGGAGTTGCAGCAGAGCTTGCCTTCGGGCGGCCCAAGCGATCTCGACTCAACCGCTGTGATCGAGCGTCTACGCCCATTCGATTCGAACGAGCCCAGCGCTTCTACTGACGTCGGCGATGTCAGTTGGAACGTCCCGACCATCGGCTTCACCGCCGCAACCTTCGTGCCCGGCGTAGCGGCCCACACCTGGCAGGCCGCCGCCTGTGCTGGTATGAGCATCGGTCAGAAGGGAATGCTGGTCGCCGCCAGAGTTCTCGCTATTACAGGTGCCGACTTGTTCTCGAACCCGCGACTAATTCAAGAAGCCGAAGCTGATTTTCAGCGCAAATTAAAAGGACAGACCTATAAATCCGAAATCCCGCCCGGCCAGAAGCCGCCCCTTGACTACCGCGAGAGCCGTTGATCGGTCATCGGTCCTAGCCGGCCTTGCGAAATGTCAGATTGATGCGATATCCCCCTATCAGTGGATGATGGCCCTCCTTCAGCGGCTGCACGCCGTGATAGCGCAGTCTCGCAGGACCACCCCAGACCACCACGTCCCCATGCACCAGTTGCACCCGCACTAATTTGTCAGACCTCTTCAGGCCACCAAAGAGGAAAACCGCGGGGAGTCCGAGCGACACCGACACAATCGGCTTTCCATAATCCTGCTCATCCCTGTCCTGATGCAGTGATAGTTTTGCACCCGGCTCGTAGCGATTGATCAGGCATGCATCGGGAGTGTACCCGGGAAATCCCGCGTTGGCCGCCGCGCCCACTGCGAGCTTTAGAAAGGACTCCGGCATCATCGGCCACGGCAAGCCGCTGACCGGATCTATAGCAGCGTACCGATACCCCGTTTTGTCGGACACCCAGCCGAGCGGACCGCAATTCGTCATAGCGACAGACATTCGAAAACCGCCCGGCGTGATCATGTGTCGGAAGGGCGCCGCGCGGGCTACATCTTCAATCGCGCTCACTAGGGCCGTCTCTTCCAGCCTCGCGGAGCCACGCAACACCATCGCGCCTGGCCCGAGCGGCTCCTCCCGCATCTCGACATCGGGTAATCCGTCGAACAGATCCAAATTCATTTCGACTACTCCCACTGTATGTCGCCATCACCGCGCATGGAGAACCTCTTCTCCGACTTCCCGGTCGTAATCCGCAGCCGAGTTTGTTCGACGAGTCGGCCGGCTGCGTCCACGATTGCCTCACGCAAGCAATGACACCTACTTCTTGCCCAGCAACCCCAAGACCCCGACTCCATCTCTTGTCCCCAAATACACTTTCCCGTTCGCAATCATGGGCGTGATGAACTTATTCCCTGCGCCGAAATGATCCCTTCCAAACCATGCCTGATCGCTGTCGTACAGTTCGTGCGACACGTCGTTCGCGTCGTAGGCATGCAGCACCGCCGGTTCTTTGTTCTCCAGCACCCAAACAATCCCATCGCGTGTTCTATTTGCCGAAATGCTCGGCGATGCCCCGGGATACACAAAGTTCATCGATGTCTGCGAAGCTGGCGTCGGCAGTAGCTGCGCATTCCGGAATCGATACTGCCGCAGCGGGTCTTTTGTCGATGCGTAGTAAAGGCTGCCGTTGAAGTACGCCGGGATCGGTCTGGCAAAGTTGTGCTTGAACGCCTTCGGCAGCTCTTGATAGATGGTGTTCCGGTTCGCATGGAACTTCCCCATCGCATCCCGATCCAGCAGATAAATATTCAGGTCTTTCCCCGCTCCTACCACCAGATGTCGAGCCGTTTCGCCCACATCCCGCATCTCCGGCAGCACCAGCGGTCCGCCCGAACCCAGATCGCCATCCCCATCGTTCTCCGACTGCACATTAAACATTGTGAAGTAATCGGCCACCTGCAGCCGGCCTTTTACTTCACTGATCTTCACGAACGAATTCCCAAAATTGCCCCGTGCCGGGAATCCCCTCGCGTCCAGCGACGTATCGAAGTCACCGTTGCCCATCATCACGTAAATGTTCCCTTGCGGATCGGCCGCCGGTCCCGCGCCAGACTGCCAAATCGCGCCTTCCTCGCCGCTCGGCGTCAGGTTCAGCACCGACCTCTGCTTCAGAGTGCGCGCATCATACGCCATCACCCAGCCGTTGTAACGGCCGATGTCGCAATGCGAAGTCCACGTCAAATAGAGCGTGCCGTTCACTAAGAGCAGCGCAGCCCGCTCGGCGTACTGTTTCGGCTCGAACGCGGGCGCGTCTGCGTAAGTGGCCGTGATCTCTACGGGCCCGCCAAGTTGTTCCGCGCCGCTCTGCAAATCGAGCGCATGCAGTCTCTGCCGGTACCGCCCCTGCGCATCTTTACTCATCGCCGCGGCATAGAGAATGCCATGCGGCCCCTGTTGCCGGTCAATCACCGGCGTCGCCGTAATACCGATTTCCGGCGTAATCTGGCCGCAGTTGCGATTATCGGAGGTAGTTTCGCCGTCGCGCACCAACCGCACGTGCCACAACTCCTGTCCGGAATCCGCATCGAACGTATACACGCTGTCATGCTCGGTCGCGACGAACAACACGTTCCGCGTTCCCCGATTTGGCATCGGCAGCCCGTGTACGTACAACGGTTCCGCATCGACCTTCCCGTCGACCGCAATGACAAACAACTTGCCGAATCTTCTTGTGTTGACGTTTGCAGGCGTGAGCACCGATTCCCCAAGGTTCTGGCCCGTTCGCGCGACATCGTTATGCCAATCAAGACATCCTGTCCCGTAACACTCCCCGCAACGCTCGAGACCCAAACAGTGATCGCCAACGCCGCTGCTCGCATCCATGTATGGACGCGCTCCCTTCCCCAAAGTTCCCGGTCGGCTTGGTGGATTTCTACATCATTTGGCGGGAGGGCCGCCCCGGCTTATCGGCAATAGCGTGATCCCACGCTATAGCAATCGAACAATCCCGCAGATCGAGCGCTGGACCACCGCCAGGCGATTCACGACTCCAGCTGCCCTGGGAGCAGAACATATATCGTACGAGTACAGGGTCCAGCGACGGGTCAACCATGGAGGCCCGAGCATGCGGTCGACTTGCCGCAATCCTCTCGTGGCTGAGGTCGGTCTGGAAAAAGCCGGCGACCGATTTCGATGCCGAGCAGAAAGCGAACCATTGGTTGCAGTTTGGCTGTTTAGGGTGCGCATCCAGATTCCAAACGCTTGGAGTTGTGTCTGTTACGATTGGCTCGGCTAGGTTTTCATCGAGGAATATTTGCTCCCCAAACACAATGACAAGGAATGCACCGGCATCGCTGGTCTGGACGAGGTCCTGGCTGGCGGATTGCCTGCTCACCGGCTTTATGTAGTCGAAGGCAATCCAGGCAGCGGCAAAACAACGTTCGCCCTGCAATTCCTGCGTGAGGGCGTCCGTTTAGGCCAGCGCGTTCTATACGTCACGCTCTCGGAAACGCTTGAAGAGTTAAGCGATGTTGCTATTTCGCATAATTGGAACCTCGACGGGATCGACCTTCTTGAATTGGATTCTCTCTCTGACCGATTCAAGGAGGACGCTGACTATACAGTCTTTCACCCCTCCGATGTTGAATTGGAAGAAACCATCGGGCGCATTCGTGCGGAAGTCGAACGGCTGAACCCCGATCGCGTAGCGCTCGATTCGGTTTCGGAGCTGAAGATTCTTTCGCAAACCGTCGTCCGATATCGACGCGAAATTCTCGGGCTGAAACAGTTCTTCGCGGGCCGAAAATGTACGGTTCTAGTGCTGGATGATTGCACGACCGGCGACAGTGAGCAGCAATTGCAGAGCATCGCCCACGGCGTAGTTCGTATGGATCGGGAACCTCGTGAATATGGAAGTACCAGGCGTCAGATTCACGTGGTAAAGATGCGCGGCGTCGCGTTCCAGGACGGCCAGCACGATTTCGTCATCAAAAGCGGTGGCCTGGAGCTCTACCCTCGGCTGTCCGCGAGTGGTAGTGCTGCTGTCGAAAATGCGGGATCCGCTGAAAGCGGCAGCCCGCAAATGGATGCCCTGCTCGGGGGCGGCCTTGATCGCGGGTCCAGCACGCTTCTGATCGGAGCCGCCGGCTGCGGCAAAACCACTTTGTGCTCGCAATATTTGATGACCGCGCTGCAACGAGGTGAACATGTTGTCTGCTACCAGTTTGAGGAAAACCGGCAAACCTTTCTCCATCGTTCCGGCGGATACGGCATGGATTTCGAGCCATACATTGCGTCCGGAAAATTTGATCTGATTCAGGTGGACGTCGCGGACCTGTCGCCGGGCGAGTTTTCCTCGCGCGTCAGAAACGCTGTCGAGGAACGAAAGGCGAGCTTTGTCGTCATCGACAGCCTCAATGGCTACCTGAACGGGATGCCGAGCGAACGCTTCCTGTTAATACATATTCGCGAACTCCTGGCGTATTTGGCTCAGAAAGGTGTCGTCACCCTGATGACGCTCGCTCAGCACGGCATGCTGGGATCGGCGATGCAGTCCCCAGTCGACGTGAGCTTCCTCGCTGATACCGTAATTCTTTTGCGCTTCTTTGAGGCGACTGGCCAGGTACGGCAGGCGATTTCGGTTGTGAAGAAGAGGCGTGGGGCGCATGAGCGAACGCTGCGTGAAATGAAAATCGGGTCTTCGGGCGTACAAATTGGAGAAATACTGGAGCAGTTCGAGGGTGTGTTGACCGGCGTACCCCGTTTCCGGGGCAAGCAGGAACTGTTGCTCGCCGACCACAAAGATTGAGAAATGTTCCGGCGAAGCGCATCAGAAATGCGCACGGTGATACTTGCGCCCATCGGGAGGGATGCAACACTCCTGGAAAGCAGCCTCTCCGCGCTGCAACTCGACACGGCGATCGCGACCGATGCGCGGGCTCTCACTGAGCTGCTCACCGAGGGTGCCGGTTGCGCAATCATTGCGGAAGAGGCGCTTACCCCAGGCTCCCTGGGGATTCTCAAAGCCTGGTTGGCAGAACAGCCACCCTGGTCGGATATGCCTCTTGTTGTTTTAACGTTCAGCGGAAGAGCGACTCGTCAAAGTCAGAGGAGAGCGAGCGAGCTTCAGAGCCTGGGAAACGTCACCTTGGTGGAGCGCCCGGTCCGCCCGGATACGGCCGTGAGCTCCGTGCGATCTGCCTTGCGCGCGCGCATGCGGCAATACGAGATTCGCAGCCGTCAGGAGGCCTTGCTGCAAGCGAACGCCGACCTCGAGCAGTTCGCGCACTCGGCGAGTCACGATCTGCGCGAACCTCTCAGAAGCATGAGCATCTATAGCGATCTCTTGCTTCGGAAGTATGCGGGTTCGCTGGATGAGAGGGGAATCGAGTTCTTGAATTTGATTCAAACAGGAGCCCACAGGATGAACGCTTTGCTCGATGACCTGCTGTCATACGCGCATGCCTCCAGCATCCAGGAAGGAGCAGTTGAGCCGATCGACGCCATGACGCCCCTCCGTTGGGCGCTCGACAACCTCTCGGGCGCAATTCAACAAAGCGATGCAAAGATCACCATCGGCCAAATGCCCGCTGTCAGAATGCGCGAGAGCCATTTGTCGCAGGTGTTTCAAAACCTTATCGGCAACGCTATCAAGTATCGAACGCCCGATGAGCAGGTGGAAATTCAGGTGTCGGCGAGAAGAGCGGGTGCCGAGTGGATCTTCGATATCGCGGACAACGGAATCGGCGTGCCGGCAGCATACAAGGACACCATTTTCGGCATATTCAAGCGCCTGCACTCAGAGAACGAGTACTCCGGCACCGGAATGGGACTGGCTATCTGCAAACGCATTGTCGAGCGATA
>JAFATG010000081.1 GCA_019244055.1 Acidobacteriaceae bacterium
AAGCAACGAAACAGGCGAGCACTTCCAGCGCTTTGGCCCATCCCGGGAATACCGCGAAAGCCACCAAGGTAGGCAGCACGGCCGACGTAATCGCTCCAATGTATGGAATGAAACGAAGCAAAAAGCCGAGCATCCCCCAGACCTCAGGTTTCGGCAGGCCTAACAGCCACACCGCTATCCCGGTTGAAACGCCATAGGCGAGATTGATCAGAGTGAAGAGTAATAGATAATGGCTGACTGTGGCCCCGGCCGTGTCAATCGCCTGCGGAGGTATCGCCACTTGGCTATTGGCAGCAAGCAAAGCCACTCGCCGGCGCAGGTCGCTCCGCTCATACAGCACGAAGAACAGAAGCACCACTACAATCAGAAATCCGCCAATACCCGAAACAAGCGGCTTGGCGGCTTTGGTGGCTTCGGTCAGGGGAGTGGAAGACGAAAAAGTCTGACGGTTTTGCGGAGTACTAGTGGACGGGTTCCGTTGCAGTCTCTCCTCGACTTCACGAATGCCCTTCTCGATGTGTTGAAAAGACGAAGGCATCCCCTTTTCCATCGTGGTGAGTTTGTTGGCAATGTTATTGGAATAACTGGCGACGTGTTCGGCGACCGCAGTTAATTCCACTGTGAGAAAATAACTGACTGTCACTACCAGACTGATCGCCAGAATCACGACCAGCAACGCGCCGACGAGACGTCCCCCAATTCGCTCCAACTGAGTCGCCACCGGCGCAAAGATCACCGCCAGCACCAATGCCAATACTACAGGGACGAGGATGTCTTTGGCGAAATAGATGACGGCCGTCGCGATTATGAAGCCGATCAGGGGCCTGCCGGCATGCTGCTTTGCGGGCACTTCCACGCTGGGGTACTGCGCCTGGTCCTCGATTTGTTCGGGCCGGTCAAGCTTCATTCTTTGAGTCTCGCATCGCGAATGGTGAGTCCTTCAAAGCACGCGGCTCAGTCGGTCCGGCGCCCAGCTCCCGATCGAGAAGCAAATCTCATGTAGCTTACGACAATGCAATACCCGCTGCTGATTTACCCCGGCAGCCTGGTCACCGGCTCCCAAGTGTTGGGCGTGTGAGTAATTACCGATTGTGCCCCATTATGGTAATGCAGACCATCTTCGCTCCTCTGCGAGTTGAAGAATAGCCACATTTATTCCGCTATCCGATACATCATTGTCGGCAAAGCGCGCCAAAAGTCACTGTCAATGCTGTCAGCCTGGATAACTGGATTTAAGCGCAGTCAGCCTCCGCTCATCTCGAGCGGGTTTAAAGCAGTTTCCTCAAAGCGTCGTGCATGGCCGGATTCGACCAGTCTAATGCGCCGACACAATTCCAGATAATCTGCCCACCCCGCCCGATCACGAATGTGCTGGGAATGCCACTCACCCCATAGGCCGCACTAGTGGCGTTGCTGGCATCGAGCAGCACGGGGAAATCGTATCCGCTGGTACTTATGAATTGCGCCACCGTGAGTTTACCGCGCTGATCAATATTCACGGTCAGAACGGCAAAATCGCGGTATGAATGGAAATTTCGAAAAAGCTCTTCAAGCGACGGCATTTCACTGCGGCAGGCGCCACACCAGGTAGCCCAGAAATTGAGGAGCACAACCTTTCCGTGCATCCCGGCAAGGGCTACGCCAGTGCCATCCAACTGCGGCAATTCAAAATCCGGTGCTCGGTGCCCTGCCTGTGTCCCGCTTCCCGCAATCAGCCTAGCCAGAGCGATACCGCCCGCAAGCTCTTTTGACGCAATGGTTTCGGCATTCGAGAGCTTGGAAGGCGTAGGCACAACCTCTCGGGCAACAATGTTTGGCGCTACCGCTGGAGTGCTTGCGGTTCTTGGCGAAGTCCGTTTCTCGGCATAATGCGTAGGCGTCGACTCCAGCACTCGTGTGTTGTCGGATTGGTTGATCGGAACCGCTTCGGCGAGCATTAGGCGGTTCTGCTCATGGTACAAGAGGTACGCAAGATACTGCGCACTGCCAAAGCCAATGACGAAAGAGAGTATGACGGCTTCGAAAGTGCCGCGTAATGTCAGAACTTTCTTGGGAAGACTGTGCTTTCCGGCTGATGCTGCGATATCCGAGTCCGCTGGTTTCGCGAGTATAAAGGTCGCATCGCCGATGCGAATCTCATCGCCAATCTCAACGATTGCAGGACTTCGCACACGCCGGCCATTTACGAACGTGCCATTGGTCGACCCCAGATCGGATATCTGATACTGGCCCTGTCTAAAAGCGAGCAGTGCGTGGCGCCGCGACGTGCTCGGCCTGCGAATCACAAACTGATTATCTTCGCCACTTCCGATAGCGACCTCCGACTTCAACATGCGGAACTCGCGGATTTCATCGCCACGCGCGTTCAACCAGAGAATCCTTACCTCTGGAACCTGCACTGTTCGCTTCCCGCCGATCGCCACTGTGCCCCTCAATCAGGCGAGTAAGGAAACGTTATTGTTTTCGAGTCTCTAAGGTTCAAGGGAGAAAGACCACGTATAGCTACGCGTCTGATCGGCAAAGTGAGCGCGAGAACCCCAATTGAACGGATCACGTTGCGCCTGAGCATTGACCGTTACCGTATATGTGGCTCTCGGCTGCAAAGGCTCGCGCGGTATCAGTACAACGGCGCCCTCTCCCTTGAGTACATCCCGTCCCCACGTTTGCGTTCCTGGGTCGGGGTTGAGGTAGCTGGTCGCGTCGTACCCGCACGCCTGTGCCGCAGTACCATTTCGCACCAAGCTGAATGAAAGGAGCGTTGGAACGAATCGAAAATCAAATTGAAGCGTGATCGGGTAACCCGCAGGCCGTCCGTAACCCGCACAGGAAAGCGGCTCAGGCCATTCGCCAAGAATCAGCGTTGCGAATTTCGATGGTAGCTTTGTATTATTCGAGGGAAACATAACTGGCTCCGGAAATTCGCCGAACCATGCCGGATTAGGGTGGGCTCGCGATGGCGAGTCCAACCCTAGCACCTCAGCGCAGACATCCGACTCGCAATAATGCCCGTAGCCGGCTGCGGTAAGATCGCGCTCGATCAAACTGAGGCGGTGAAACGCCCCACCCATCCAGCCATCGACGTCAGAGCTCGCAGAGCTGAGTGGTCCGCGTCCGGGGCCATATTCGTCGCCGCTTGATGCGGCCTTTGCTCCCTCGGGTGTGTACCAGTGATTGCTCGGCTCCTCGTAATGCGGCGTCTCGGGCCTTCCGGCAAGATAGTTTTTGACCATATACTGCGCGTGGGCTGTGGCACCGTGTACTGCATCAGAATCTACGCGCACCGTCGCAACCCCGGCCATCGCGCGCCAATGATTAAGCTCCCGAAGCCAGTCCGGAGGCGCGCCGAGTGTCGTTGTGCCCGCAGACGCAATTACGGCTGCAGCAGCAGTATTTATTGAGGCCGGGACGTTGGCAGAGGCATGCGGGCTTTCCTTCCAATGCATGGTCGACGCCAACCGAGATGACGCGGCATCGCGTCGGTACGAACGGTAAAGGAAATACTGCGTGGCCGCGAAACCGGTCACCAAACCCACGGCGGCCAGCACGATCGCCGTACGCAATCCGGAGCTTCGGCTTCGTGCCGGAACACTCACTATCCGCGCGCCAGTCACGTTACCCGAGCGGAAGACGAAACGTGCGCCACCGAAACGGATCTCTTCCCCATCGTGAAGCGCTATCCAGATGATGGCCTTTTGGTCACCAACGTAGGTTCCATTGGTGGATCCATTATCGGCGACCTGCCACCTGCCCCAGCGCCGCCTGATAAGCGCATGACGCCTCGAAACAGTGGTATCGCGCACGACCAGGTCATTCGACTCATCGCTGCCGACGGATGACTCCAAACGGGTTAATTTAAGTTTCGGCGCCGCACGGGCTGCCGGATTGACGGCTAGTAGGAAAGCTGTTTCGCGACGTATAAAGAAACGCACGGCAGAAATTGTTGAGGCTGTTTCCAGTTAGGATGGTGTCCACCGGGGTAAGCCTCCATCATGGCTGGGCGATTCACACAGCTGTACGCATCTTTATCTCCACAGCCACTGATCGTCGAGAGAAAAATGGTGTTCATCTCAACTGGAATGTTGAAGGCGTTCATAACCAATAGAGATGCGATCTTTATCACTACGATTCGCAGTATCGCCCTTTTAATTGACGGAAGGTGGAGCCATCCCTGCCACGGGCGCCCTGCCTGCTCTATGCTCAAGCCTCCTCTACAGCAGTCGGTGCCGCTGCCAGCTTGATTAACCGCCGCGCGCTCGCGAAAGCCCGGTAAACTATGAGGTGCTCTGTCGCTCCCGCATTCTTCGTAACAGGAGATGTGTTACTTCGCCGACCAGGTCACCGGGCGATTGGTCGCGCGGTCCGGCGGAGTATGCACAAACTTGTCGCGGCGAGTATAGAGATGACCGGTCACGGCGCTTTCGGTGGTCTTCCAGCGGTATTCCTTATTGAGTAGTGCAATCAATTCGCGGACGCTTCGGCGCGGATGGCGCCTGAGAACCGCCGCCATCATGTCGAGGCGGGTGAGCCCGCCGTCGTGGCTCGCAGCGCCGGCGTGCAGTCCAATCCTTGCCTTACTGCTGTCAATCTGACTAGAGCGACCGACCCCTCTGTGTGCCGCCGTGGGATTGGCTACAGCTTTTTTCTGTCTTGAGGCAGGCGCGATTGGCATCTGTCGAGCTATAGTAAGTCCGTTACCTGTGCCAGTCTGCAACAATTCGACGACTGCAGCCTGTTCCGACTCTAACAGCTCGGCCGCCCGCCTCAGTCCCTGCAGTCGTTGGTTTAGTGCTTCGAGCTGTCGATTATGGGATGCGATTTCTTTCTCTACTGTGATGGTCTCGTTGCGCAGCCGCCTTTGAAATGCATCTATAGAATTCATCCCACAATCTGTCCCTAGAGGCCGCAGTCCAGGTAACGTCGCAGTAGCTAAGAATCGGTCCTCCACACCTAAAGTGACATGTTTTCTCGCCCTTGTGAAGTACAGAAATTGCTACACAACTGGGGCAGACTATCCGGTAATGGACTTCCTGGTACCCACTGTGAATCGTCGTCTAATGTCTAATTGAGAGTCGCGAGGATACATGTATAGGGCAAATCGGTTGGAAGTGAATTCAGCCGAAGGTGATGCGCTTAGCCAACGGCCTTAGGCTCACTCATTCAAGTGATGCTCAAGCTTCGTTACAGCGTTGAACGAGATTACGTTTCTATATCCAGTGCATTTGACCATGCTGTGGACACAGCGGTGGCCCCGCCATATCAAGCCATTTCCGCGAGATGTGAACAGTATAGCCGCAATCACCACAGACGCACTTGATTTGGCGTGAGTACTGTTTTTTGCGCCGGCTGGAATGGCTGCTGGCGCCGAGGGTTAGCTGAAGTCGCCCATGAGGCAAGGGTCCGGCATCTTCTAGTATCGGCCGCACCGCCCTCTCGAATCCCGGCCCGGCGCTCGTAGCCGTCATTGGCCCTACGAGGCCGATCCCCCTGGCGACTCGCCGGAACTCTTTTCTGTGGCCAGCGGCCACGCCGACCGCGGCGTGTACTGGCTCGTGACCCAATATTGCTGTCACCTGCATCGGCATTAAGTCTTTAGACTCGCCCAAGTCCGGTCGGATGAATATCTCAAAATGTCGATCTTCGCTGCATTGATTATCCCAGCGCTCGCCGATGTTCCTACTGCGCCGCCCGCTGGAGGTGAAACCTATCGCTATACGAAGCTGCGCCGGCAGCGGAGCGTTTAACCTTGCAAAGAGCGGCGCCATGCACTGGGCAACATGGTTCAGCCAGGCTTCGCGCGTTTGGTGTCGTTGACCCTCGATGGCGAGCTCCTGACAGCTCAGCAGGACGTGATTGTATCGTCGTGCTTCCCCAAGGCTGAGGAGTGCACCTTACCTGCTCACACCCCGGTCAGTTTGATGGGGTACGAGTCAGCTGCTGCCTAAGGTTAGTGGGCGCCCAGAACTGAGTCTTTCAGCGCCTTGGCGGGGGTGAAGCGTAAGCGAGTTCTCGCCGGAATCCTTATCTGCTCGCCAGTAGCGGGATTGCGGCCTACACGCGCCTTGAGCTTGCGCTTACGAAATACTCCAAGACCAGCCAAGCGCAGCAAACCTTCTCTCTTGAGCTGGCGGGTTACTAACTCGTTGAGTTCGTCCAGTGCCGATTTGGCCTGGCGCTTGGTGATGCCGATCTTGTCGGCCAGGTAAGCCGTCATTTGCGTCTGCGTCATTCTCCACCTCCCAAACACCTGTAGCTATTGAACAAGATGAATTACTATCGCGCGAAGTTCAAGATGGGGTTGGCTTTTGACCTCGGCGCACCGTTCGTTGCTGACTTCGACCAGTGCGCCAAGAGGTCGACCCTAGAACTTCAATAGCAGCTGCCGTTCGATTTTGTAGCCACCAAATAACTGCGACCCTTCATTCCTCACGCTGTTCACCAAGGGTGAGGCGGGTTGAAACAACAAAACATCCTCCCCAGTGGACTTCAATAAGCGTTTAAGCGAGGCGGTTTCTTTGCGCTTGGATCTATCCAATCATCTGCATCCCGGTCGGATAAGATAACAGGCATCCGATCGTGGATCGTGGCGAGCGTTGAGTTTGCTGCACACGTCAGTATCGTGAACGCTGATTGAATACCCAGGTCGTTCTTTTCCTCATCCTGATAAAGACCAGCAAAAAACAGCAGATCGCCGTCTCGGCGGTGAATCCAAAACGGCAGCCGCGCAGAGATTGGTCCGGTCCACTCGTAAAATCCGCTGGCGGGAATCACACAACGCCGCTGGGCGAACGAATCGGCGAAGGTTGACCGAGTCTCGAGAGTTTCAGTTCTAGTATTGATCAGATACCTGCGGCGGCCATGCTGGTCTGAGTTAGTCGAGAGTCCCCACCTGGCGACCGTCAGTTTGCGATTCTCATATTCGGTCGTGACGATAAAGTGCTCTTGCTGCGGTGCAATGTTGTAGCGCGGTCGATAATCGGCAAGCGCAACGGCGGAGACGCCTAGTCGCGTGGCGATGAAATCACGTTCTTCTGCCAACGAGAATCGGCTGCACATCGAGCTGAAACCAACCTTTCTCTATTACAGCAACATTCCGCGGCGGGTGGCGCGGTCCATCTTGTCGAACCCGCAGGCATCGATCTCCAGGAGTTCCAGCGCACCTAAGGCGACCTCGCACGTGATCACAGGTGCTGCATTAACCTGAGCAAAATCGCGCACCCTCCGCAGCAGCCGGTTGGCGATCCGTGGCGTGCCGCGCGCCCGAGCTCCAAGCTCTGCGGCGCCCTCGTGGTCGATACGTACATCGAGCAGCTGCGCCGAGCGCTGGATGATCTGGGTTAGTTCAGCCTGACCATAAAAATCCAGGTGATAGTGCTGGCCGAAACGGTCTCGCAGCGGCGAGCTCAGAAGACCCGAGCGGGTGGTGGCTCCGACCATTGTAAACGGCTTGACCGCGAGCTTCATGCTGCGCGCCCCGGGTCCTTTTCCGACCACGATGTTCAGCTCGAAGTCCTCCATCGCCGGATAAAGTATCTCCTCGACCACCCGCGCCAGGCGATGAATCTTATCGATAAACAACACGTCGCCTTGATCGAGATCGCTGACAATGGCGGCCAGGTCGCCGGCGCGTTCGATAGCCGGTCCCGAGGTGACACGCAGATTGACTCCGAGTTTGCGCGCGATGATGTGAGCCAACGAGGTTTTTGCCCAGTCCTGGCGGCGCGGAAAACAGAGTATGGTCGAGCGGCTCGCCGCGTTTCCGCGCCGCTTCAATCGACATCCCGAGTACTTGCTTAATCCGCTGCTGGCCGATGAATTCGGTCAGCGAGCGGGGACGTAATGAATAATCGAGCTGGCGCTCTTCCTCGCTTGCGATAGGTCGGGCACCTCCCCCACCCTGCTTCGCCTTACTAGGGGGGCGCGACCTCAGATGCGGCCCGCCTTCCAAGATTTGGTCAACGTCAGTTGGGCCCGAGTATTCGCCGATGTGGTTGTTATTTCTCACCAAGAATTATCGCCAGCGACTTACGAATCAGGCCTTCGAGCCCCTCGCTTTCATCAAACCCATCGACAGCGTCGACCGCCCGCTTGGCCTCGACCGGCTTGTAACCGAGATTAATCAGTGCCGAAATCGCATCGTCGATCATTGAGCCGCCCGGAACGTGACCGTTCGTTGAAGCCCCATCTGTTCTCACCGCAGCGGTAAGGTTTAGTCCGCCGATCTTATCGCGCAATTCACGCACGATTCGCTCGGCGACCTTAGCGCCTACTCCTGGCACCGCATCGATACGCTCGACATCCTCATGGCTGATTGCTGCAACCAGGTCCTTGGGTGCGAGTACCGATAGTATGGCCAGCGCGAGCTTGGGCCCTACGTGCTGGATGCCCATGAGCAGGTCGAAGGCTTGCTTTTCTGCTGAGCTGGCGAAACCGTAAAGCAGCAGTGCATCTTCGCGCACCACCTGGCGAATTTCCAACTCGACTTCGCACCGACCGATTGGCATTCGATAATAAGTGCTGAGAGGTACGAAAACTTCGTAGCCTACGCCGGCAGTAGCAACCATCAGGCGTCCGGGTTCGCGGAGTTTAAGCTTGCCGCTCAACATTGCGATCATACGAACACCACGGCGCGGCTAGTAGAGCTCAATTGATAAGGATCTCGGTTCATGGCGGCTGCAAATCAACACTAAACTACGACATCGAAACGGGACAATTCTCACGCTCAAGAACTCTCCACAGGCTAAATCAACAATCCTCATGTTGGACAACTGCAATGCGCATCCCTTGCGCCTTCAACTTCAGTGCACCGCAGCGCGCAACAGATGCTTCACTATTGTGGTCTTCGCACGGTGGCACTTCTCGGTCGCTGACGAACTACTTTATATTCGTGATCAGTGTGTTCCGTCTTCCCAAGGAGAGTAGGAATGGCTGGATCAGGAACGAATTTCACCGGCTATGGATTGAACAATGCGCCGCCGCACAGCGCATAAAGCATCGACGGCGTGTATGGCGGTCAGGCTGACGGCGTCGATGAAAACGGGGCAATACTACACCAGATTACGAGATGGACGTTTCAGGTAAGCTGGTGGCGTTGCGTGAAGTTATCACCCTTCCGGGTATGACCGGCGGCGGCGCTGGCACGCCAACCATAAACTTCGAAGCCTGCGAGTTCGATGCAACCGGGGACCTTTCCTATTCTCTCGAGACGCTCAGCATCCCCAGTTCCTTTGTAGCGTTGGGATTTGGTTGTCCCAACCCCTCGGCCAATAATCGGCCCGAACAGGTCGTGATCGTTCCCGAGAATGGCGGCAAAGAGTTCTCGTACTTAGAATTTACGGTTCCATCGCCGGTCTTTGATCAGGATGTACCTGCCCACTTCTCTGGACACGCTGTCGCCCAAAAAGCCCTACCGTAATTAGATGCGGCGGCATGCATTTCAAACCGTTGATCCGCTGGCGGAGTGCGCAGCACGCAAGAACAACGCCCGCGGACAGACGACCGGTGTAAGGGGTTCAAAATAGAAGCCTTCGGCAGTCTGCCTGTGCGCCAAGGAAAGGCTATCTGCTTGAGTGTTCGGTAGTCCCTGAGTACGGCCATACATTAGCCATTTATCCACGCTTTCACACTATCTATTATGCCGCGCGTCTAACTAAGCCGACGTGCTCGCTTAAATGCGGCCAGACGCTAAGAGCTAGGAATCATCCAGACCGTCAGTAACGGGTAAATCGGAAATGGAATAAGAAGGCGCGCTAGTTCCAAGCGCGGTTGAAAGCGCGACAGACTCAAAGCGCAGGGCCGTCGCAATTCGCCGACTATTCGGTACGTCGCAAATATGGACAACGCGCCACAAAGCCGTCATCGCGAGTTTGTGACGCGACGTGACCCACTCTCCTTTATCCAGCGTCTGCCCATATAGCTCCGTATGAAATTCGCTCTACCGCGCGCGTGTGAACGCCTTATTAAAAGGCGTCTGCGTCACAGCGTCTCGAGAAACGGCCAACATTCCCGCATCGAGCATGTGTTGACAAGTTATTGTATTGCCGTAAAGCACGCCGTTGCCTACATTAAGCGAGCACTGATCACATTAAAACGGGGGGATGGCCCATATGGGTACAATCCGCAACATCGCGCCACAGGGCTGGTTGACCCAGTTCAGGAAGGAGATCCAGGTCCTGGATTACGAACTTCACGCCTCATTGAGAATCCTTGCCGCCGGCGAGATGGACTCGGACCATATGGCGGCACTCGTCGCCGCGTCGGCGAGGCGGGATCAAATGATGGTGCGGGTAATGGCGTTCTGTAAGAGCCGATTCGCTAGTAGGGTTCTCCCTTGTGGCAACACTTCCGATGAGCCCGCCGAGTTTCCCGATGACGAGCGTGCCGCCATTGCTCCGTAGCCGATACCAAACTGCTCGGCCTTTTTGTCGCTCCTGTTTGACCTGCCCTCCCGCCACGGAGCAAAGCCTGATCGCCGTTTCAACGCGCAGGTGTCGTCACCCAAGCGCAAAAACCGATCGCCAGTGCGCCGAGCTTCGAGGTGATGGATTAGGCCCTGGGTTCGAGGACAGCGACAGCGCACCGAACCTTTGGAAGCTTGATGACTCAGCAATACTGCTCGACCAAAGCCAACAGCCTGTGGACGTCAACAGGTTTGGCCAACTGGTGCATTGCTCCAGTGGGCCGGTCGGCGCCGGACAGCACGATTGTAGGAATGTCAGCGATCAGTGGATCGGCCGATTTACGTTGCAGAAATTCCCAGCCACTCATTCGAGGCATCATTAGGTCAATCAGAATTAAACTTGGCCGCGGAACTTCCGTCAGGCGTTCGAGTGCCTCTTGTCCATCACCTGCCGTTACAATCTCGCGCCCATCCTTGCCTACTACTTCAGCCAGCGCATCTCGGGTCGCGACTTCGTCTTCGACAATCAAAAGCGGTCCCATAGGGCCTCCCTCTTATGACTAATGACGAACATGTGTAGGCGTCGTGCACGCGCTTGTATACCCTCGCTTCTGTCATGTAATAGGGCTGTCCTCCTGCGACCGCAGGAGGGCGACTTTATTCGGCCTGAACAGGCGGGGTCCTTGCCCGCCTGCGTTGCGAGAGAGGCAAGCTATCAACAGTAAAGCAAATGGTGTACCTCAGATGCAGATTTAGTCTTTAAGCAGCTCGACGTCGATATTTTCGGTATCAGCATCATGAACAAACACTGGTGGGAATATACCTGATTATTTTTTTCACTGTTCAATACTCCCAGGAATATATTGTCTTGGGCCGCGACGCGAATTGTTGCGCACTAGCGGTGTTCGATAGCGACAGATACGAAAGGATTTATAGCGCGGCTATTCGAGAATTGCTGGCGATTTCTGAACCCTAGGAGCCAACGACGAAAAGCCGCCGCATCGAATCGTGCCTAGCTGAAGGAAATCAGTTCAAGGGCTTAGCACTGTAAGTCAAAGCACCTTCCTTTGCCGCTACTGATTAAACGACGGATGCCCGCGACCGAGGTCGTAGGCGCACACCATGCTTAGATCGAGCGTTGCATGGTTGTCACGTTGCTACACACTGACCGTACCGGCATAAGACGAAATGAGAATGTACTTAACACAGGCAGGCTAAGCGCTTACAAACATAGCACCCGATCTTGCTAATTCCATTGCGTCAGGGGGGAAACTCTAGTGACACAAGAGACTAGCCTCGGACGCAAGCTTTCCACGGTTGCAAGTCTTATTTTGTTCGCCATCTCAGCAGTTGCGCTACCCGCGACTATCCGGGCCAACCCGGAAATACGGTCCAACACCAACAATCCATTTTCGGCTTGTGGCACGTTCTCCCTCCAAACGCAACAGCAAGCGTTCAAACTGATCAAATCCGAAGCGTGTAACGAATTGAATTTGATTGTAACTGGCGTTCACTCGGGGAACGACATCGGTCCAGATATTGTGACGCTATTTACTGATCTTCAGACGCAATTGTCTCTGACCCCGCTGTGTGCTGCCTCGCTTATAGGCGTCTTCGCTCAACGGCTGGTCACTGCCCAGGTTAGCGCTGCATCGTGTCCCACTCTGAATTGATCTAAAAGCAAACACTGGGCACCGGTCGGCTGACACACTAGTCATTCGAGAGCACATCGCGGAGCCGGCTCTTCAAAGTCATCTCGGCGGACTCTTGCCCGACGAGTCCAGCCAATTCGTGAAATCCCTGATCCTCACGCGGGTCCCCCACGGATGTCGCGTTTGCGTTCGCTCGCCGCGCTCTGCCAGAGATCTTCGCACCAGGGCAGAGCGAGATGATCAGTATTCACCCGCTGGAATGCCGACAAAATTGGGGTTGATGCCACCGTCGTTGTTTGTGAGTCTACCCTTTCGCGCACGTTCGTAACGGCTACTTTTACTTTGTGAATTTCATTTGACATTGAGTAAAGTGGCCCCGGTCGGGGTTGCAAGGCGGGCGCGTTTTACGTGCACGTCGCAAGAAATGGCTCGCCCTCAACTCATCCGCTTCGAGGCCCCGAGCTGCGCGCGCTGCGCTCCTGGAAACGGCGGCAGGACGAGATGGCGCCTTACGTGTTTACGTCATTGCGCGGCGGTCCGGTAACAATTCGCACGATTCATTTCGTAGTTGCAGCGGCGGGAAGGCGGCTCGCATCAAATTCCCCGTTAATCCTCACATGCCGCGCCGCGCGACCGGCTTCTACTTGGGCGAATACCGGCCAGGACACGCGCACGATTCAGCTGTATCTCGACCACAAGAACATTCAGCACACGGTGCGGTATACTGAGCTGAGTCCGCAGCGGTTCAAGGATTTTTGGAAAGACTGAACGAACCCTCTGGAAGGAGTCGCAAATGGCCAAATGCCAGGGAAAGAGAAGATCCACGGCGATATGTAGCAGCGTGGTTTACCACTGCGAGAATTGTACGAACGTCGGCTGCGACCAGGTTGAAGTTGGTGAATGCTCAAACCAAGGATTTCGGTCAAACGCTTGTCTTATGTGCGGAACGATAACACTCGGAGAACAGCGCCTCGCGATGACGCCGCAGCTGGAGCAGGCAATGACAATACTGCGACTAGGAGCCGAGGAACTGAACGTCTTGATCCGACGATCATTTAAACGACCTTGAAGCGTGAAGGTCCGGGACTTGATCAAGCTCATCGAAGATGACGGCTGGTATCATGTCGGCACTCGCGGGAGGCCACCGGCAATATAAGCATCCGCGCAAACGTGGGCGGGTAACGGTGTCTGGCCATCCGAGCGATGAGGTTCACCCGCGAACGCTACAAAGCGTCCTGACTAAGAGCATGCGTTACGCAGTCGTGATCGAGAGCGGTTCCCAGAATTTCTCAGCATATGTTCCCGACCTTCCGGGATGCATCGCAACGGGCAAGACGCTGGACGAGGTCCTCGCCAATATTCGTGGAGCCACCGAGTTCCATCTCGAAGGTTTGCGAGCGGACGGTCTGCCGATACCGGAACCCACTACTCGCTGGGAATACATTGAAGCCTCTTAGAACCTTGAGCCGACGACTGATCCACGTTTAAACAGCAATAGTTGTCAGCGCACTCCGGCCACAGCTCGCCCATATCAACGCGGAAGAGAGACTCTCGCGCTCTCAGTATTCCGGACTTCCTCCCTGGCGTGACGAAACCTGATGCCGGGCGCGTCCTATGGTCGGCTGCGTGATCGTCGAGCAGCAGGAATCGTGGCACTGCTCGCGATCCGCTTACCGTGATCGGTGTCAGGGTCCGCTTTTTTTACAAACGGGAAAGCTCACCGGCGCCCCCGAGTCTAAGGGCTCCGGCGTTATAGACAGATAATCGTCTATGCAGCATCGAAAAGTACGTCGTGCGGCGTATATCGATTGCTGCTCGTCATGCTGATAGTCATCTACCCCTCCCACCCGGAGGGAAAAGTAAGCCCCTCCGGTGCTATTTAGTCGCCACAGTCCGCCGCTCGCCCGCGCTCGGACTGTGGCGATCTCAACCTAATTTCTAGGATTGCCGCGCAACCGATTAATTCCGCGCCCGAAGGGGGCGCGTGGCATTTCTTTTTTCTGCTCTCTGTGAGATTGGAGATCCGATCCGGACCGCGCTTGGGGGATCGACGTTCGCGATAGCGCGGTGCGACTGGCATTCGCCTTGAGTGGGATGTTTGGTACGCACCGCGCTTCCGCGGCTCGGCTAATTAGTTTCGGGCGCGGGCCCCTCGTCGAGACCGTTATCGGATTTATAGGATCTGATTAAAGGATTTTGACGTAAAAGACCGCAGATGTTGGGTTGGATTCGACGCAAAAAGACCGCACTCGAACGCCAAATGACCGCAGATCCTGTTGCGTCCGCCGCAAAAACATCCCTTCCTACTGGGTTGACCGGCGCAAAATCACGGCAGATTAGCGGACGGCAACTAGCCGTTTTGCGACGTGGTGGGCTCTGACGCGCAGTCATCCCGCCTCGTTGAGTTCGACAAGCGCGCTTTGATATAGGCAAGGGACCGATTCGAGAGTTTTCCCAAACGGCCGCTTGAATTGGTTCATCTGCTCATAGGCCTGTCCGGATCTTTAACTGACACCCAGGACAGAAAGGTCGGCTGCTTCCGATTTGTATGATGGAGGCGTTGAGCCAGTCAGCTGTAAAACGTTGAGAGCCATAGCGTTGTTCGACAAGGCGGGTAAGGCAGCCTCGCGCAACTCCTTGATAGCCTGTTTGAATCCGTCGATGTTGGCCCGATTGATCGGAATCCAGCCGTCGCAATAATCCACGACGCGCTCGAACGCCCGCTTTGCCTCTGACCCCAGCAGGATGGGCGGTCCCAGCACCAGTCCGATCGAACTTTACGAACTCGCCGTGAAACTCATCCTTCTCATTCGACCAGATGGTTCGCATTGCCAGCACGTCTCGCGAACCAGTTTCCAGCCCGCTTGAAATCCGTGCGATGGTTCTCCATTCCTGGCATTCCAGCCGCCCCCGCGATCAAAGCATCAGTGCTTGGTACCAATAAGTACGGAGCATCAACACCAGACGGCTCCGGGGAGCGCTAGCCCCCTTTCATCTGTAGACTAAATACACTGGAGGTTCACAACAATGGTGGACGAGAATCGTATTAAGGGCGCCGCGCAAGATGCGATCGGCAAAGTCGAGGAGTCTGTTGGCGGTTTGATGGGAGATAGCGAGACGCAAGTTTCGGGAAAAGCGCGGCAGGCCGCAGGAGAAGCCCAGAACGCTTATGGACGAGCCTCCGATCAAGCTCGTCGTGCGAGTGAAAAGGTCGCACAGGCTACGGCTGAGCAGCCATTAGCGGTGTTTTTTATTACATTAGCAATAGGGTTCTTCTTCGGCCTCATGTCCGCTAGACGCTGACTTGTCCTGATTGTCGCGCGCTCCGACGGAATTGTGTGAATGTCGTGCGTTCGGAGGCGTACCATGAATTCAGACTAGCAGGCGGGGAGGAAGGTATGGCGCCGCTTATATTGATGGCGGCGGCGGATCTCGCCCGAGGTTTACGAGCAGCGCGCTTAAACGGCCTATGAGTTCCGGAGTGGCTGGCGTGCTCGTCCGTCCCGTCCAGCGCAAGGAGGGGCATCGGAAACAATTGCGGTCAGTGTGCCGGAGTGGGACAGCCCTGACAGGTCGGGACTAGTGCCGGCAATGGCGCGGGGTGTTCAGGGCGGCGTATGCACACCGGTCGGAGGCTCTCCCTCCGCTCTATTCCCCGCGACTAATCATTTTAACTCATTGTTTTGGGAGATTGACAATTAGTCAACTTGTTGCGGGAAGTCCTTCGGCTTCGCCCGCGTGATCGCGCATGAAGCGAGTTCGTCGAGTAACCGGCGTTCAAGCTCAACGAGAGTATCCACGCGGCCGCGCTCCATGCCGTTGAGCTCCCCGCCCGTAAGCCCAACGCGCCTCGCGAGCTGCTCCTAGGTGAGGTTACTGCGGAGCAGAATTATTGCAGTTGAATGACGAAGCGGCGCCGGGTTCAGACGTTTGCGAGCACTCTGCGTACAACTATCGGTGCGGCGCGCGGTAGCTCGGGGGTGCGAATTCACGATGGAGCCAGTCCGGGAATGCCGGTTTAGGTTTAGGTGGACTGGCTGGTT
>JAFATG010000111.1 GCA_019244055.1 Acidobacteriaceae bacterium
TGAGAGTCGCTGCACAGTGGCGTTCATCGCAAGGTTCGGGCCGTGTTCGCCGCCACGAGCATCGAGGCCATGGCACCCGGCGCAGCGAGACGTGAAAATTTGTCGTTCGGCAGCCGTTTCCTTCGAAGGCTCAGATTGACCTCGGGCGCGCGGCGGAGCCAATCCAGCCGTGTAGGAAACGCAGACGATTACTATACCTACAGTGCGGAATTTTCTTCTGCTGGCCACCCTCTGCTGCCTGCTATGGGCAGCTTGCGTGTGGGTCCTGTGCGCCCAGTCGATTACGGCATCTATCGATGTAAGCCCTTCTGACCTCACGTCGCCAATTGGAAACAACTGGCTATCCTACAACGGCGATTACACGGGGCGCCGATACTCCGTACTCAATCAGATAACGCCCGAGAACGTAGGGAGCCTGCGCGCACAGTGGGTATTTCATTCGCCCAATTCTAACCTGCTTGAGGTTACGCCGAGCGTTGCTAATGGCTTAATGTTTGTTACGTCGGCGAACGATGCCTTTGCGCTGGATGCACGGACGGGGCGCCCCATCTGGCATTACTCACGGCCCGTTACAGAAGGACTGGTAGACGATGCGTCGGCACATCACAACCGCGGGGTGGGCCTTTGGCAGTCACGCCTCTACATGCAGACAGACAACGCCCATCTACTCTGTCTTGATTCGCGATCGGGCCACTTGATATGGGATGTGGACTATGCAAAGGGAAACAAGAACTATGGAGCGACTAGCGCGCCGCTGATTGTTAAAGACAAGGTTATAGTTGGCACTTCAGGCGGTGATGACGGCGTTCGTGGTTTTATCGCCGCGTTTGATGCCACATCTGGTAAGGAATTATGGCGTTTCTGGACAATTCCTGGCCCTGGCGAGTTTGGTTCAGAAAGTTGGCCGGGAGATATGTATCTACGAGGAGGCGCGACCACGTGGATGCCCGGCACCTATGATCCGGAGCTAAACGTGGTTTATTGGGGAACCAGCAATGCGGCTCCTGATTTTGACGGGACCGTACGTCCGGGTGACGATCTTTATACTGCGTGCCTCCTGGCACTGGATGCCGACACTGGCAAGCTCCGTTGGTATTTTCAGTTCACGCCGCATGACGTCTTCGATTACGACGCAACCGAAACGGCAGTGCTGGTTGATGCCGTGTATCAGGGTGCTCCACGAAAGCTAATTGTGGAGGCGAATCGCAACGGGTTTCTCTACATTCTGGACCGCACGGACGGCAAATTCCTGGCGGCTACACCCTTTGTGAAGAAGCTGAATTGGGCGAAAAGCATAGATTCCACGGGCCGTCCGGTGCGCACTGGCCTCATGCCTACGGCGGCGGGAACCAGGATCTGTCCCGATATGACTGGCGCTACCAACTGGTTTTCCCCCTCTTATAACCCGTCTACGCATCTTTTCTATTTCATGGCGCTCGAAAGTTGTCAGCTCTTCTTTGTCAAGCCGGAGAGATTCTCGGAAGGGCGCGAATTTTACGCGACCGGTGTCAAGCAATCACCAGGCGAGCACGGCGAGAAGATATTGCTGGCCTATGATCTCGAAACGGGAAAGTTCGCGTGGCGCTATCCGCAAACGGGATCCGGGCAGTCGTGGGGCGGCACAATGACGACCGCCGGCGGCCTGGTATTCTTCGGAAACGATTCAGAGGCGTTTGAGGCGGTTGACGCGCGGAGCGGGAAATCGCTCTGGCATTTCAATACCGGCCAATCCATGCACGCTTCGCCGATGAGCTTTGCCATTCTTGGCAAACAGTACGTTGCGATCGCCTCGGGCAGTGATATTTTTGCTTTCGCCTTGCCGTAGGTGACGTCTCGCAAGTTGTTGGATGATAGTGAATGAGCCATGGCCAGCAGTCCCATTTATCTGGAGATCATCGACTTCTTCGCCTCGGGCACAACGCCTCAGGCTGTCGTTGATTTCCGACCCTCTCCGGCCGTCCAGCAGCGTGCGCTTGAATTGCTCGAGTTGGCGAAGGAGGATCGGTTAACTCCCGAGCAGAAATCTGAGCTGGAGCACTTCACTGAACTAGAGCATATACTCCGCATGGCAAAGGCTCGTGCCCGCCAGATCCTTGCTGCCAAGCGGTGACCTGGCCCGAAGCGATACGGAAGCTGGTTGAATCGCGCGCGTCTGGCCGATGCGAGTACTGTCTGATAGACCAAGGCGATACTGGATTCCCACATCAGATTGATCACGTAATAAGCCGAAAACACGGCGGAACCAGTCACGCCGACAACCTCGCATTCGCCTGCTATTTGTGCAATTGCTATAAAGGCAGCGACATCGCATCGGTTCATGCGGGAACCGGTAAGCTTGTGCGATTATTTCATCCGCGACAGGACGGTTGGGCAGAGCATTTTCGGATCGCCGGTGCCATTATCGAACCCCTGACGGACATTGGCGCTGTCACCTCGCGTCTATTGCGCTTCAACATTCCGGCTCGCGTGATCGAACGACAATTGCTTCATGCTTTGAACCGCTATCCCAACTAGCGTATTTAACGCGCCTCTGGTCGGAGCTTCGGAGAGAAGGGACGCGACCGACTCAAGAAAACGTCGCGCACAGATGCTAACCTAACATTCTGTGCGCTAGCGCACATATATGGAGGAACGTATCAATGGCTGTTCTAGTCGCAGTCCCAGGACGCACACCACTCATGGGAGTCTGCCGGTCCCGTCAGATGATTGGCGAGGTGGGCTCCAACAGTCGAAGGCTCTCGAGGGAACTGACATGCGCGTGTGCTCGCAACTAGGCTGAATCGCATGGAATTGATGTTGGTGACGGAATGAGCGCGTATGTCGGGTTGCCGGCCTACCTCCATGACCTTGTGACAGAGATCCAAAGTGCCGTGGCAGCGGAGCGGAAGGTTGCTTCGCGCGGTGTACCATTCAGACTCTTAAGAGCAGCGCGGGAAGGCGGCATCTCCACCTTCATTCTCGAATCGGATTCCGCGGCTTTGGACGCCACCATGGAGGAAGCAAGAACTCTGAAGTGGGCGGGAGCTAAGCCAGGCAAGGCTGAAATCATCACCATCGATGTTGAGAAGCACCAAATTCACGCTTTTACCGACAATCCGCTTCCTATGGCTGGTCAGACGGTTTGGATTGACTCTCCTGAGTTCCTGAAGCCGCTCTTGGAACTCTGGTCATCTGAATCGCCAGTCCGATCCGCTTTTGCGTGGCACAGCGGCCTTGGGGAGGATGTTTTCAACAGCGACTTAGTGCCAGAAGCTTCTACAGTCACCACGCTGCGGCGAATGCAACGCGAGGCCTTCAGGTTAAATAGGCCATAACACCAGTTTTTTATGGGGCCCTCCAGGCACCGGGAAAACACACACAATCGGGCGGATGGTCGCGGCGCATCTCGCGGGATCTCAAGAGCGTGTGTTGTTGCTCTCCAGCACAAACGTTGCGGTCGATCAGGCGATCGTGTCCGTCGGCGAAGGTATTGACGAACTGCGGGTCGAAGCGACCAATATCGATGCTACCGGTTTGGAGCCCGGTTTATCCCCGACAAATTCAAAGGGCAGAACGAACGACTGATTCCGGTTCGGGACAAAAAGTTGATCGGCGAATATCGCGCCCACATGGCGGCCATTTCAAGCGCCAAGGACATCCAATCATACGGGCTGTGGAAGAAGCGACTCGAAGCTCTAAGGCAACGAATTCGCGACGAGAACCGCACGTTCCTCGCTTCTGCCCGAGTAGCGGCCATGACCGCAACCTATGCGGTATTTATGTACGATGATCTGCGGAATTGCGGACCCTTCGATCTCATACTATTTGACGAAGCAAGTCAGATGGGACTGGCTCACGCCATGATGCTCGCCGGACTCGGGCGCAGGGTAATGTTTGCCGGAGATCCAAATCAGTTGCCGCCCGTCGTGCAGTCCAGGAATAAGCTGGCAAAAAAATGGCTCGGCCGATCACCTTTCGCATACTTTAGTCGGAGCGGTGTGGCGAAATGCATGCTTGACGAACAATGGCGCATGGCGCCGGACATCTGCCGCGCCGTCAGTACCGTGTTCTACGACCACAAGCTGCGCGTGGCAGACGATTTAGATGAGCGCTGGCTCAGAGATCGCTCACTGTCGCTTCACGCTGTTCTTGGATCGGAGAACGTCACTGTTGTGGCCGTCGATACTGAAGTACCACATCGACCTGATCAAAATGTCTGCCGGGAGTCAGCGGAGGTAGTCATCAGGCTCGTTGCCTTGTTAACGCAAAGCGTAGATGCTAGTAAAATTCTGGTGCTTACTCCATTTCGTGCGCAGCGGCAAGAGATCTTCAAGCACTTGCGCGCTGCCGGTTTGAGCGAGAAGGTGGTTTCCACTGTACACCGCGCGCAAGGCGAGGAGCGGTTGATAGTTATCTTCGATCCTGTCCGGCCCAGTGCCGGATTTCTCAACGGAGAGGAGGGTGCCCGGCTGATAAATGTAGCAATCAGCCGTGCTCAGGCGAGATTGTTTGTCATCCTGCAGCCCGACTATCGGAGCAGTCCGGTTTCTCTCACAAATCGCAAGGATGTTCAAACCGATCTCAGCGAATGCGCTTCCAACAGTTGCATACCAGTCTCGTTTAGAAATCCGCAATCAAGTGATGGTCGGGGCCGGCGCGGCCTCAAAAGTTGTCGATGGAAGACGGATTATCGTTCTAGGTCAAGACGTCTTGGTAGAGCCGCTGGAGACTCAGTTGCGATATGAGCTGATTGGGGCGCTTAGGTCGGCTCCGTCATCGCCTGTTCAGCAGGTCATAAACGGAGTCGCGCTGAGCCCCCGTTTCGCCAAGCTAAGCTATTCCGTTCGCGACAAAGTCATACAGGAAGTAAAGCAAACACTGCGGGAGGCCGCACCGGCGAATGGCAAAACAAAGGCACCTAAAACCACTGAAAAACCAAAGCGCCTCAAAGAGCGGGCTTGCGGGACCGCAAGAGGACGTGAATAGACGCCCGGTATCGAGCAGGTGTACGAAGGGCGTGATGCGCATCTCGTGTGATAGACCAGGAACATGGCTCGGTACTGGAATCGCCTAAGCCGCAGACAATGGCTTCGCGGCAGCGCGCTTATGGGATCGGCTCCTGCGCTGCTGGCGCGGCGGGCAACAGCGCTGCCGGATGCAACACACCCTCCTTCGAATATCTATCAAAAAATCGGCGTGCGGCCTGTCATCAACTGCCGCGGCACTTACACCATCATCGGCGGGTCTCTCGAACTTCCCGAAGTGACTGCCGCCCAGCAAGCTGCCGGCCAGCATTACGTGCAACTCGATGAGCTTGCCGATGGCATCGGCCAACGTCTGGTTGAGTTGACGGGCGCCGAGTGGGGCATGGTATCCGCAGGTTGCGCGGCCGGACTCGCACATGCTACCAGTGCCTGTGTTGCAGGCGGCAATCCCGATCTGCACGTCAGAATCCCGGATCTGCGCGGGTTCCCCAAAGATGAAGTGGTCATACCGGCGCACTCGCGGAACGAATACGATGCTGCTGTTCGTTCGATCGGAGTTCGAATTGTCGAAGTACAGAATGCGCAGGACTTTCAAGCAGCTCTGGGGCCCCGCGTAGCCATGATCTATGTGTTGGCCGGTCCCAATGCCGAAACCGGCCCGCTGACTTATGACGTGATTTATCCGGCGGCTCGCGACCGCAATATACCCGTCCTTGTGGATGCGGCGGCTGAAATCCTGACAATCCCGAACGTTCACTTGCAACGTGGTGCAACTCTGGTCGGATACAGCGGTGGCAAGTGCATCCGCGGCCCGCAATCGGCTGGACTGATTCTTGGCCGCAAGGATCTGGTCAAGGCTGCCTGGGTTCATGGCGCTCCTCATCATGGATATGGCCGTGCCATGAAAGTTGGAAAAGAGGAAGCGATGGGCATGCTCGCCGCCGTGGAGACCTGGACAAAACGCGACCACCAGGCCGAATGGAGACAATGGATGTCCTGGATGAACTACATCGCTGGCGAGGTTGGATCCATCGATGGTGTGACCACCTCGATCAAAGAAACGAAGGAGCTATCAAATCAGAGCCCAGTCCTCGATATTCGCTGGAACACGGACAAGATAGGAACCACCGGCGCAGATGTTGAACATACTCTATTTACGACCGAACCTAGAATCACGCTCTCCAGTTCGGGAAGAAGACACGGTGACGAACCGGGAGGAAACGAAGCCGGAGTATCGATTACTGCCTACATGATGTGCGCCGGTGATGAGAAAGTCGTAGCCGCGCGGCTCCGAACGCTGCTCTCGCAAGCCGCCGGGCAAAAGCTTGCTATCGACAATACTCCTCCCTCTTCGGACATCGGCGGCGAATGGGATGTGCAGATCGAATTTGCGGCGAGCCGCTCGATGCACAGCTTCTATTTGCGCCAGAAGGATTGCAATATCGAGGGCACGCATCAAGGCGATTTTCTCGTCCGGGATCTTATGGGGACCATTCATGGAAACACCGTCAAGATGACGAGCAGCATCGGCGAGCAGCACGGGGCGGCTCTGAGCTATACGTTCACGGGTACAGTGAGCGGGGACAGTATGGCGGGCGATCTGAATCTGGGCGAGTATCGAAGCGCACGTTGGAGCGCAACTCCGCACAAATACCGCTTGGGCGGCCCAGGCAGGTCATAATCTATGAGCAGTGACAGCACACGCCGAGCGCTTCTTGGCCGCGCTGGCGGTTTTCTCGCAGCAGCCGGGTTCGCGAATCGGGTTCAAGCGGCAACCGAGCCGCAGTCCGCGCAGGACTATTACGACAAACTTGGTGTAACGAAGATCATCAACGCCGCCGGAACTTACACGATTCTTACGGCCTCCTTGATGCCGCCGGCCGTACAGACAGCAGTTGCGGAAGCAGCGAAACGCCCGGTTCGCTTACTTGAATTACAGACCAAGGCGGGAGAATATCTGGCGCGGCGCTTGCGATGCGAAGCAGCCATGGTTACGGCGGGAGCTTCTTCCGCGCTGACACTTGGGACTGCCGCCTGTATCGGCGTGATGAATGGCAGCCCGATTCAGGCCGTTCCTGAAAAGGTACCGGGACTGCCGAAGAACGAAGTAATTATTCAAAAGGCGCACCGCTACTCTTACGATCACGCCATCGAGAACTGCGGAACTCGGTTCGTGGAAGTCGAATCGCTAGACGATTACCAGAAGGCAGTCTCGGAACGGACCGTAATGGCGCACTTCTTCAACGCCGCGGAAGGCGGCGCGATCGGGCGTGAGGATTTCATTCGCGTCGCGCATCAGCATTCGGTTCCATGCTTCAATGACGCAGCCGCCGACGTACCGCCGATCTCGAACCTCTGGAACTACACCCAAATGGGATTCGATCTGGTGACCTTTTCGGGAGGGAAGGGAATTCGCGGCCCCCAGAATGCCGGATTGCTCCTCGGCCGCAAGGATCTGATTACTGTTGCCACTGCCACCAACAACCCGTTCGATGAAGGCGTTGGCCGCGGAATGAAGGTGGCGAAGGAGCAGATTGTCGGAATGGTTGCGGCCGTGGATTGGTTTCTGAGCCAGTCGGACCAGGAAATGGAAGCTGAGTTTCGGGGCAGGGCAGATAGAATTTGCGCGGAGGTTAAAAAAATTCCCACTCTCCAATCGAGCATCGTAGTCCCTGCCGTCGCAAACCATGTGCCTCATCTGCTGCTGCGGTATGACCAGCAGCGCGTAAAGATGACTCCCTTGGAAGTTGCAGAAAAATTACGGAACGGACATCCCAGCATCGAACTGAATCCTTCCACCGGGCGCAGAGAGGGCTCGGCCGGCCTCCATTCAGACGAGAATACGATTGTGGTTGGCGTGTGGATGCTCGAACCGGGCGAAGATGTAATCGTGGGCCGGCGTTTATACCAAGTACTATCCGCGGCAGTCTAAATCGTAATTCTCGAAAAACTTGTGCCCCATTGGCAGGGTACGTGCGTCGAATGGGTACGACAGCTTCATGATTTCCGCTCCACAAGTAACGGAAAATACAGAACCTCTCCCGCAGCGCGGAGTCCCTGCGGAGAAGAAATCGAGCGGCCGCATCATTGCGCTCGACATACTCCGAGGCTTCCTTCTGCTTTGGATGACACTGACGCATCTGCCGACCAAGGCCAGCATTCTATCGAATCAGACGTTCGGGTTCGTTTCCGGCGCTGAAGGATTCATCTTTCTGGCAGCCTTCATGGTTGGCCAACTTGAGTATCGAATCGAGCAAAGGAGCGGTCCATCTGCGACGGTCCGCGATTTGTCACGACGAACGCTGCGAGTCTATTTCTACCATGGCGCTCTGCTGGCGATCGCTTTCAGTTTGGTCGCTGAGATCGGGGTAAGATATCACCGGCTCGCGCTCGAGAATCTGCTGTCCTTCTATTTGCAGCGGCCGCACAACGCCATAATTGCCGGCGCGATTCTTGAATACCGCCCGTCGCTGCTTGACATTCTGCCGATGTACATCATCTTCATGATGCTCACCGTGGCCGCGCGCGCGATTGCCCGCCGTTGGGGCTGGGCTTTCGTTATGTATCCCAGCCTTGCCATCTGGATTGGGGCTCAGTTCGGCTTACGCGCCTGGATGTACCGGCACTTCGATGTTTTTGGATTGGGCGTGCCTGAGAACTCCACCGGCGCCTTTGACACATACGCCTGGCAGTTCCTCTGGATGGCCGGGCTTGCATTAGGAAGCGTTTACGCGGGAAGAAGCAAATCCGGCACGGTGATTCCGGGATGGCTGCTCAAGTTGAGCCTGACCGCGGCAGCCATTTTTCTCGGGCTGCGCTACAGCCCTGTTGATCATTGGATCCATCCGGATCTCTATGGCTGGTTGATCGACAAATGGCATCTGGGCCCGGTGCGGGTGATAAATTTCACTGCCCTCACGAT
>JAFATG010000259.1 GCA_019244055.1 Acidobacteriaceae bacterium
GCCATTCGCGTCCAGGCAGGACGGAGAGATTCCGGGAATGAGCGTAGGATCGACGATTCCGAAGTGGTCATTTTCGGTGAGAAATGTGTGTTCAAACACAATTCCGGCCTTGATGTTGTGAATTCCTCTCACATAGGACACACTCGAACGAAAACCCAGGTTGTTTAGGCGACGCGCCTGGCTCACGGTTTCGGCTTGAAGGTCGGGAGATAAGTCTGCAAACGGGTCGGCGCTCGGATAGTAGTTGTATTCGTCAGTTCGAAGGTAAGCGCCCAACGTGAACACCGCCGACGGGCTGAGCAGATGAGTCCAGGTCGGGGCGACATTTAAGGTCTTGATCTTTGATTTTTGGTCTGCCGGACCGAGAGGTAGTCCGGTTAGCGGGTTAACGAGGCCGGGGTGATACTCCTGGTCGAACGAATTCGGGTTCTGGAACCAGGATCGAGTATAGCCGAGGTTGAGGTGGACAGAGTCGGCTTCGGAGAATTGGTAATCCACGCGGTCGAAGGCGTTCTCTTCGTTTCCCTTAGCATGCATGACCGTGAATTCCGGAGGATCAAGAAATCGCCCCGTATTCAGGCCGCTCAAAGAAATGAAATTGCCCCATTTCTGGCCGCCATACGCGAGATCGAACGCCCCACCGGATGTGCCAAATGTGCCGTAGAAGGCAGTCATGTCGCCATGAGGCGTCGTTACGCCTTGACCTGAGCGCGTAGTCACGTTGATGACGACGCTCGTCTTATCTCCGTACTCTGCGGGAGGAGCCCCCTGGATTACTTCGAGCGACTGCACGGAATCAAGTGGAATCTGGTTTGAAAACACTTTGCTTTGTTGATCCGTTATCGGCTGGCCATCCACCGAGAACGAGTTCTGCGCATGATCACCGAGTCCATGGAAAAGCCCGTTCGAATCGGCACTAATCCCCGGAGTGGCTAAAGTCACAAGCGAGCTGATAGATGACGACTGACTCTCTAGAGGAAGCTTTTGAAACAGCGCTCGGTCAACGTCCGTGTGGGTTGCAGGTTCAGTCTCGATCAGATCCCCGCCCGCCTCTACATTCACGGAGGTTGTCGTCGCACCGACGTTCAAGTTGATCTTCACTTCGAGGGGTACCGATGATCGCACATCGACATCTTCCACGCCGACCTGAAACCCACGGGCGGTAGCTGTGAGGTGGTAGTTATTGAACGGAAGGTTAGTGAAATCAAAATTTCCCTGACTGTCGGTCTTCGCCGTTTGCTTGTATTGGGACACTGGGTTCAGAATCTCGACAGTGGCGTTCGGGATAGTCGCGCCCGTCGGATCCAGAACCGCTCCCCGAATAGTTCCTGAGTTCCCTGACTGCGCATGGCTGCGGATGCTGGAACCGAAAAAGAGAATAAGGCCTGCGACAATGACGGCGGCTGGCTTTGTCATTCCATGATTGTGGGGTCGTTTGGCAAAATGACCTAGCAAAATCCGACAGGTGACCTGAGTTGAGTGGTGAGCGGCCTATCTTTCCCTCTCAGCGGACCGGTCGCGACTCACCATTTGAGTATGTCCCGCACCTTCCTCGCCTCACGCTTACTGACGATAAATTCATCGCCATTATTTAGAGTGAGGATCCAACGCTGGCTGGTGATCATGCTGAGCTTTCGAATTTGTTCAATGTTCACGAGCGCGTTCCGATGGATTCTGCGGAAGGAGCTATCCTGCAACCGCTCTTCAATCGACTTCAGATTCTGAGTGGCTTTGTAACGTTTTTCCGAGGTAATGATCCAAGTGGCGTCTCCGTCCGCCTGGAAGGCGAGCACTTCATCCAGGCTGAGGAGGAAAAAGTCCTCGTCGAGTCGGCCCACGATCTTGCGAAACTTGGGTGATGTCGTGGTCCCTCTCGGAACGATTTCCTGTAAATGAGCCAGGTTCTCCGCTACCTGCAAAGGCTTCTCGGCAATTCTCTTCGCGCGTTCCACTGCTTGCGCGAGTCTCTGCTGGCTGATCGGCTTGAGAAGATAGTCGACCGCACCTGCCTGGAACGCCTGGATCGCGTACTGATCGTATGCAGTCACCATAACGATGACCGGCAAATGCCCGCGGTTCACACGACTCAGCAATTCGAAGCCGCTCATGACTGGCATTTGGATATCGAGAAAAACAATGTCGGGTTTAGTAGAGGAGATCTTCTGAAGTGCAACTTCGCCATTTTCCGCTTCGCCAACGACTTCTATGGAACCTAAAAGTTCGAGCTCTTCGCGAAGAATTTTGCGCGCGACTGGTTCATCGTCCACGATAAGGGTTCGCATACCAGGCATAGCTCATTCTTGAGCCAGGCTCTACTACGTGGCTAGTACTTTTCGTCAGGCGGACAGGCATCGGGCAACAGCCGGGTCATTTCGGGTCACGAGCGGACTGAGGAGCCGCTAGAGTTTCAGCGATAATTCCCAACGCGATCGGGCTGCACCCCTCATCGTAAGAGTGATTTACTATACTGCTATACAGTATCCAATGGCTCATATCAGCAGTGATCCCGATAAAAAGATCCTGGCGCGAGTGCGCCGAATTCGGGGGCAAATTGAAGGAATTGAACGTGCCATAGAAGGAAGCTCGGACTGCTATGCGATCTTGCAACAGACCGCCGCAGTGCGAGGCGCCCTTAACGGCCTCGTGGCCGAATTGATCGAGGGGCATGTTCGGCATCACGTACTTGAGAGCTCAAAAAACACGAGGGGTGCCGAAGAACTGATAGACATCGTGCGCAGCTTTCTGCGCTGAGGAGGAGAAACGTGCAGCCAACGGAGAATCCGACACAGCAATGCATCGGCAGCCCGCAGTTGGATCATTTTGCCGATCAGGTGCGTGGACGTGATCACAAGACATATGTGCACGAGTCCGGGGAAAGAGCAGCGCATGAGCACGGCCAAATGGAGTCATCTGACTTGATCCGGATCATCGTCACTGCCGTTATTGCGGTCTTTGTCTGGTTCCGTGTCTGGGAGCCGTTTCCTCACGTCAGCCTACTCGGTATCGGGGGAGTACTGTTTGGCGGATATCCGATCTTCCGAGAGGCGTTCGAGGACATTCGCGAGCACCGCATGACGATGGAGCTGTCGATGACGATCGCGCTTGTGGCTGCACTCTGCATCGGTGAGTTCTTCACCGCTCTCATCATCGCTGCGTTTGTACTGGTGGCAGAGGTATTGGAGGGCCTAACGGTTGGCCGCGGGAGGCGTGCAATTGGCGACCTTCTGGATCTGTTGCCGCATTCAGCATGGATTGTTCGGGATGGGACAACGGTCGAGGTACCAGTCGCACAACTGCGCGCCGGAGATCGAGTCCTGATTCGCCCGGGAACCAGAATTCCCGTGGACGGCCACGTCGTGTCTGGGAATTCCAGCGTTGAAGAAGCTGCGATTACCGGTGAAGCCCTCCCACAAGACAAGGCGCCGGGGAGCCGGGTGTTTGCGGGTACATTGAACCAGGCGGGAGCGATTGAAGTCGCTGTTGAAAACCTAGGACGGGACACCACGTTTGGGAAAATCGTCGAGGCCGTAGAAAACGCCGAGCAAACGCGCGCGCCCATTCAGCGCCTCGCGGATCGTCTTGCTGGTTACCTGGTGTACTTTGCCTTGGGCAGCGCATTATTCACATTACTGTTCACCCACAACGTTCGTTCCACCATTTCGGTCATCATTGTGGCCGGAGCTTGTGGAATCGCGGCCGGGACGCCCTTAGCAATCCTTGGCGCAATCGGAAGAGCAGCGCGCCAGGGCGCGATAGTTAAGGGCGGCGTGTATCTCGAGCAGCTTGCGAAGGTAAACACAGTTCTGCTCGACAAGACGGGTACGCTCACTTACGGGAAGCCGGAAGTGATCGCGGTTGAGCCGGCGCCAGGCTTCGCCGCGCGACAGGTTCTCGAGGCTGCCGCCACTGCTGAGCGCAATTCGGAGCATCCGCTCGCTAAAGCCGTGCTTGACGCCGCTCAAGAAGAGTCCGTCGCTGTTCCAGAGCCATCTTTTTTCGAATATGTTCCAGGTAAAGGCGTGCGTGCCGGATTGCACGGCCATACCATCCTAGCGGGAAACCAGGGCTGGATCAAGGAAGCGGGTATCGAAATACCTCTCCTCAATGAAGCAGCAGGGATGCAGATTCTTATTGCACGCGATTTCCAAGTGATCGGTACTATACAGGTCGCCGACAAGGTGCGCAGCGAGGCGGCCGATGCGATTCGCGATCTTCAGGCCCTGGGAATACAAGTCGAACTGCTTACCGGAGACTCAGCCAAATCCGCCAAAGCGGTTTCAGAAAGTATCGGTGTGAAGAACGTCTCGAGTGAACTCCTGCCTGAGCAAAAATCCGCCCGTGTCCGGGAGTTGATTCAATTGGGTCGCACCGTCGCGATGATCGGCGACGGCGTCAATGATGCGCCGGCTCTTTCCCACGCGCAGGTCGGTGTCGCCATGGGTAGTGGAACGGAAGTGGCTCATGCCAGCGCCAACGTGCTTCTGATCGGAAACGATCTGCGGAAATTTGTCGACACGCTCAAGACCGCACGCTGGTGCCGCTCGGTTATCTTTCAGAATTTCTACGGAACGCTGGCTGTGGATGCGTTGGGCATCGTGCTAGCCGCCGCCGGTTTCATCAGCCCTCTATGGGCTGCGTTCATCCACGTGTCGTCCGAATTGACTTTCATTTTGAACTCGACGCGTTTGCTGCCTCGCTTTGAGCGGCATGCACAAATGGCTTGATCAACGCCGGAAGTAATGGCCGAAACGATTTTAGCTAACCGAGCGTCCGCCCGCCCGATTTCAGAATTTCCGACATGTACCGCATATCGCGCAGACCTTCTTCTCCGTTGGTCTTCGGCTCTTTATTCTGGAAGACGCAGTCCGCGAAGTAATCGGCCTCACGGACGAACTGGTCCGGGTCCTTACCGGGCTCTTGCATTTCAATCGGAGACTCACCATGAATCTGTGCCTTCAAATGGATGCCCTCATACGAGAATGCAGGCTCCATATGCAGCATGCCTTTCGAGCCGTGGACTCGATAGAAGCCGGGCATGTTCGCGCCGTAGGTCGTGTTGCAGCTAGCGACGACGCCGGAGGGGAAACGCATCGTCCAGCAGTCATTCTCCTCGACCTCATTGAAACGGCCGTCATGGTCCACGACGGTAGAGTAGCCCGCGATCTGCACCGGTTCTTCGCCGGTCAAATAACGGCAGGCGTTCAGAGAGTATATGCCAACGTCCAATAACGGACCGCCTCCCGCCATCTTCTTGCTCAATCGCCATTCGCCCGCGTGCTCAATAAAGCCATTGGCGCTCTCAATCGCTTGAATGCTGCCGAGCTTGCCGCTCCGAATCAGCTCGATGGCGCGCAGATTCACCGGCTCGTACTGGCAGCGATAGGCGATCATGAGCTTCTTGCTTGCGGTCTTGCAGGCCGCGATCATGTCCTCGCTGTCTTTTACGGTGGTCGCCATCGGCTTCTCGCAAAGCACGTGCTTGCCGGCCTTGGCGGCACGAATCGTATATTCGGCGTGCATGTTATTGGGAAGTGCGATATAGACGGCATCGATGTCAGGGTTGGTGGCGATCTCGTCGAAGTTTTCGTAACCGTAGATGCTCTTGACAGGAACGTTGTATTGTGCCGCCATCTTGTCCGCTTTGTCGCGATGACCGCTCACTAGCGCAGTGACGCGAGATTTCTGTGATATTTTGCATGCGGGCATGAAGTGGCCCATCGAAATGCGCCCCAAGCCGACGATGCAATATCCGAGCATGCGATCGACGTGAGTGGCCTGGCCGCTCCCGATTCTCGGAAGCGTTGCAAAAGCTGCGCTGGCCGTTAGACCGTGTGCGAACGTTCGGCGAGTAATTTTCATGTCGTTCTGCTTCTGAACATGGACGCAAGCGGCCGTGAAATGGCAGCACAGTTCAAATCAGTTACTATATAGTGCTTTCCTTTCTTGCCCAACAGGGAAACCGGAGAATTTTGGAAGCAGAGAATGCCCAAGAACATAGTTATTTGCTGTGACGGAACCGGGAACGAGTTCGGGAACGAGAATTCGAACATCGTCAAGCTCTACAGCACGCTCGTTATCAACGAAAGCCAGATCGGCTATTACCACCCGGGCGTCGGAACGATGGGTTCGCCGACCGCGCGAAACAATTCGGAAAAGCAGTGGGACCGCCTCAAGGGCATGGCGTTTGGATACGGCCTGTCCAGTAACATCTCCGACGCATACCGGTATCTGATGAACACATACGCGGACGGAGATCGTGTCTTTATCTTTGGATTCAGCCGCGGCGCCTACACCGCGCGTGCGCTCGCGGGTGTTTTGCATATGTACGGACTGCTTTGTCCGGGAAATGAAGGTTTGATCCCGTACGTGGTGCGAATGTTCAGCGCTCGCTCGAGAGAAGCGGGAGGGCTTACCCCGACCCTGACCGTAGCCCACAATTTCAAGAACACATTCTCACGAGCATGTCCCCTTCATTTTCTGGGTCTTTGGGATACGGTGAGCTCGATCGGCTGGATTTACGACCCGGTGGTCTTGCCGTATTCGACGCGAAATCCGGGAGTGAGGACGGTCCGGCACGCACTTTCGCTACACGAGCGCCGCTGCTATTTCCGCCCGAACCCCTGGGGTCAGCCGTTCGACGGGCAAGATGTCAAACAAGTCTGGTTCACAGGTGTTCACTCGGACATCGGCGGAAGTTATTCGGAGGAGACCAGCCAATTATCGAAAGTTACGCTCGAGTGGATGCTGGTCGAAGCCAGCCAATCGAATCTGCAAATAGATCCTTCCAAGGCGAATGTCGTGCTTGGCCGCGAACATCCTCCCGAGGGCTGGATGCCTCAATATACTCAACCAAATCCCGAGGCGGAAATGCATGATTCGCTGACCGGGATATGGAAATTGGTGGAGTATCTGCCCCATCGCTATATCGATGAGAGTTCAGGAAAACCGGTGGCCCGGTATTCCATTCCACGAGGTCGTTTGCGCCAGATTCCTAAGGGCGCCACGATTTATGCTTGGGCGGCGAAGCGCTTGCGTGATTCGGAACCAAACAGATTGCCGAAACAGTATTTGGAAGAGCCGCCAGTGCGGTTTCCGGGCGCAAATCCTTCCGCAGCCGACTCGATTCCGCCCGAGGGATTGCTTCTCAAAGCGTAATATCAACCGAGTCTGCGTTTCCAGACCAGGGTGCCCAATCCCGCAAGCCCGGCCACCGCAACACCCAACGGAATGCGGCGGAGATTCATCCAGTTCTGGAGGCTGCGTGTTTTGGCGACGTTGGTGAAGATTCCGTGAGCAGCATAGTCACCGCGAACGGGTTCGAAGAGATTATCGGGACGGTCAGACGGAACGGGTTCCGATGTCTGCTGGGATTCATATCCGTGGGTTCCGAGATACCAATCCGCGAAGCCGGGGGCGAAATGCTGGCCGTAGATGGCCTTCGCGGTGGGCGCGCCGACATAGATTTCGCGGCGCCGATGATGCGCAGCGTAGTAGATCGCTCGTGCCGCCACTTCGGGCTCAAATATCGGCGGGACAGGTTGCGGGTGACGCGCAAGACGGGTCCGGCACCAACTGAATTGCGGCGTGTTCATCGCCGGCAGGTGCACCATCGTCAGGTGGATGTCGCTGTGATCGTGAATCAGCTCGCAGCGGAGCGAGTCAGTAAAGCCGACGATGGCGTGCTTGGCGCCGCAATAGGCGGACTGCAACGGGATCGAGCGATACGCCAGCGCGGAGCCGACCTGGACGATAGTTCCTTTGTTTTTTGGCAACATCTGTTTGAGCGCCGCCATGGTGCCGTATACACATCCCAGATAGGTCACTTCCGTGGCGCGCTTGAATTCGTCCGGGCGGATTTGTTTAAGGGGCGCAAAAACGGTCGTCATGGCGTTGTTGATCCAAACGTCGATCCGGCCGAACGCGGCGACCACTTGCCGAGCCGCCTCCTCAACCTTCTCAGCATCGGCAACATCAGCCGGGAGAACCAGCCCTTCCCCGCCCTGCTGCTCCACTTCCTGACGGGCTAATTCGAGCCGCTCTTTGCCTCTCGCGATCAAGCCAATCGAAGCCTTTCTTTTTGCAAATTCGCGAACTACTGCGCGGCCGACACCGGCTGACGCGCCACTGACCACAACTACTTCCCGTGCCGTTTCCTTCACTCGGGGACCTCTGCATCGGTGATGCCTGCCGTTCCAGACTGTTTCGCCCGACCGAATCCCCTGCAACTCGAGAGCGAACGATAGAATCACTTATCTCAAGGAGATGACTAATTGAGAACTGTTTACGAGATCGATCCCACGCATTCTAGCGTGCTCTTCAGTGTTCGGCACTTGATGGTCAGTAACGTTCGCGGTTCTTTTACCAGTGTGAAAGGCAGTGTCGCCTACGATCCGGCTGATCCGGCGTCCACGACTGTCACCGCCACAATTGACGCGAGCACTATCCACACACACGACGAAAAGAGAGACGAACACCTCAGGAGCGCCGAATTTCTCGATGTGGCGAAATTTCCAACGCTAGAGTTCAAGAGCACCAGCGTCAAGAAGACCGGCGATACCGAATTTGAGGTCACGGGCAACCTCAGCGTTCACGGAGTTACCAAGCCGGTAACCTTCAAGGTGGAGGACGTGTCTCCAGAGGCGAAGGATCCCTGGGGCAATACACGAATTGGGGCTATGGCAAAGGCTAAACTCAAGCGCAGCGATTTCGGGCTGACGTGGAACGCTCCGCTCGAGACAGGCGGCGTATTAGTTGGCGACGAAGTAAAGCTGGATTTTGAACTTGAATTCATCCAAGCGAAGAGCGCGGCGGCTTAGTCCATTAGGCCGCTTTGGCGGCGCGGGCGCGCTTTAGAGGTGTCAAGAGAGACAGGACGATCTGCTCGTAGAGGTAGTTGCCGCGGACGTCCCGGAATTTTTCCGCGAACTGCTGAAGAGTTCCCGAAGCGTAGCAATCGAGCACGCCGGGATGGATGTAGTACTTCTTGCAGGTGGCCGCCTTATTGCCAAGCTTTAGCGCGACCTCTTTGACTACCTCGACCAAAGCTGCTTTGGTCGCGCCATTGCCATCGGCGGCTATGCACTTTTCAAGCAGAAAACTGGCGGCAAGGCAGGTGCCGCCCCAGGTTCGAAAATCCTTTGCGGTGAAATCAGCGCCCGTGATCTCGCGCAGATACTCGTTCACGTCGCCGGACTCGATAGTCTGCGGATCCCCGTTTTCGTCGAGATAGCCAAACAGATTGCTTCCGGGAATATCTTTGCAGCGCTTCAGAATGCGAGCGAGCCTCGGATCTTCGATGGTGATTTCGTGACGTTGCGCGCTTTTCCCGCGAAACCGAAACTTCAACACGTCACCGATGACCTGAACGTGCTGGTTGCGAAGCGTGGTGAGGCCGAATGAGCCGTTTTCCTCGGCGTATTCTTCATTTCCGATCCGTATATAGGTGGTCTCAAGTAGTTTTACGATCGCCGCGAGAACTTTCCTCTTAGGCAGGCCCTTTCGAGCCAGATCGCGGCCGACAACTCTTCGAATGCGGGGCAGTACCCGGCCGAAGGCGCGCATACGGTCAAACTTGATGAGATCGCGAACTTTGCGGTACTCGGGATGATAGCGGTATTGCTTTCGTCCCTTTGCGTCCCGGCCGACGGCCTGAATATGATTATGTGCGCTCGGACTGATCCAAACGGAGGTCCAGGCGGGCGGAATTACCAGCGAGCGTATCCGGCTTAGCACGGCCTCGTCCTTTATCGGATCGCCATTCGGGCCGACGTATTTGTAATCGTTTCCGGCCCGGATTCGCTGGATACCCTGACCCTTCGGAATGACATAACGCAGTCCGGCTACTTCAGCCGACTTCACCTCATCAGGAAGGCGCAGGACAGGTCTTGCCGAATCTGCCATAAGCTATCTGACGCAAATTGGGAACGAAACACTACCGGAATGTAGCTGGTCAGACACTCAGAGCGATTCCAGATTACATGCCAAAGGCCATCATCTTTGACATCGACGGGACCATACTGGATTCTGTGGACCTGCACGCCCAGGCTTGGCGCGAGGCGCTCCAGCAGTTCGATCACGATATCCCCTTCGATGATATTCGCGCGCAGATCGGTAAAGGCGGCGATCAATTGCTTCCGGTGTTCCTTCGTCCAGAAGAGCTGAAGGAAAAAGGAAAGGACATACAGGAATTCCGGGCACGCCTGTTTAAGGAGAAGTATCTGCCTGAGGTAAAGCCCTTTCCGCGCGTCAGGGAGCTGTTTCAGCTCGTCAAAGCTCATGGCCAGAAGACAGCTCTCGCGTCCTCGGCGAAAGAGGATGAACTAAAGGATTTCAAGCGTATCGCGAATATCCAGGACCTGGTAGAGACCGAGACTTCATCGGCGGATGCAGAACGGTCCAAACCTCACCCTGACATTTTTGAAGCTGCGCTCAACCGTCTGGGTGACGATTTGCGACCCGAGGAGGCAATTGTAGTAGGTGACAGTCCGCATGACGCCGAAGGAGCTAAACGGGCGGGGCTACGTACTGTTGGCGTTCTTTGCGGCGGCTTTCCGGAGAGCGCGCTCCGCGACGCCGGCTGTATCGCAATTTTCGGGGGTCCGGAAGACCTGTTACGGGAATATGATGAGTCTCCGCTCGCGCCCGGGCGCGCTGATGCCAAATCCGACTGAGCCGGTTTATTGAATCAGCCGCGTACAGACAGCCAGAATTGCGAACGTAAAGAACAAAAGGTCGTTGTTCCAGTAGAAAAATGCCGTGACAAGGCACACCATCGCTAACCGGGACCTGGGGTCCAGGGACCAATCAAACATGAGCGGTATTTCCATAGTGCCAGATCGCGGCCGAGCGTCGCAGCCGGAAGACAATTACCTGTCAGTTTTGTTGGCGACTGCATCCGCAATGCCTTTGATCGCGCTTGGTATAGCGCCATAGTCCGCGGTGACTATGGCGCCAGCGAGACCCGCCAAACCCGCCGCGATTTTCAACCCTTCGGAGATGCTGTTCAGATGGTTTAGCGCATGTTTCGCATCCTGCGTGACGGCTTCCAGTTGTTTGACGTTGCCGGCAATTGAGTCGAGGGTCTCCTGGATGGCAATTCCAACGAACTTGTCGTGGGCATCATCGAGGGCCTGCGCAACATCATCCAGGAATGCCTGTTGCCTATTCGTCAGCTCAGACACATGCGAATCACGATAGGCTTCGACCTGGGCCGCAAGCCCAGCGAACGATGCGGCCAGCCGGCGGGCCTGGTCGCCCGAGTCGGACATCATTGGTGGGTTCCTTTCGAAATGCCGGCGGTTTGGGGAGCCAAGCCTTGCAAACGCGAAATATCGGGCTGCAGGGCAAGTCCCACTTGCTTCGAGCCAAGGTGCGCGGAATTCAAAGCCAATTTGCCGTGACCGTCGCGCACCTGCTGTAAGGCTTCGACATAAGTGGCAGCGAATGCGCGACGTTGTTCAAGCTGCCGCATATCCTCTGAGTAGGCACGATCGAGAAGAAGAACCACGGCTGTACCGTTAGTCGTGGCGCCAGCTCGCTGATAGCGCCTTTTCAGGGTTCGTTCCTCCTCCTCGAGAAGGGAATTGTAGTCGGTTCCGACGATCTTTTCGAGACCTCGCGTAATTACAGCAACGTGCGGATCGGCGGTTCGAAGCAGGGTTGCAATGCGCTCGTGCTGGTAGCGGCGGGTAAATAACTCAAGCACTAATCCGGAGAGCTTGGAAACGGAATCGGCCTGAACCGTACTCAGAGACGCCGCCATTGACGCGCCGACGCCTGCTTCGGCCGAAGGAGCAGCGACGGAGGAGGCGCCAAACTCCGCCAAGTCTTGCATCGCTCGGAAGTAGGCGGCGAGCACTGCTGACATCCTGATCAGCGCGTCGCGTTCGCCCGCGAATACTCTGCAAGCCGGAGGGACAGATCCGGCTGGATCGGACGCGGAGTTCTCCGCGCCTATGGAGTAAACGGGAACAATCGGCCCGGCATCTTGGTGACGTCGAACACACGAATCATACAAATCGCTGAAGATCGGCGCGCCGCTAGTAATGGCTCCGCTGGCCGCCTCTGCAAAGGTGGCGACGGTCTGCGGCGGAGCACAGCTCAGCGAAGCCGCAAGGACGGCAATGATGAGATAGCCCTCGAATTTACTGCGAATCCCCACGAAGAACTTTATTGCGCGAATGCCTGCTTGACCTTGTCAAAAGTAACGTCGAGATCTTCGGGAAGCACGCGCGTGTTCCCCACGGCCGTCATAAAGTTAGCGTCCCCAATCCAACGGGGCAGCACGTGCAGGTGAATATGCTGCTCGATGCCGGCGCCCGCAGCTGCACCTAGGTTCATCCCGATATTGAGACCGCCCGGGTGATATGCGTTTTGCAGCGACTGTTCGGCTCGCTGTGCCAGATGAATCATCTCCTCTGCCGTCGCGGGATCGATCTGCGAAAGCCGCGATGCATGCTGGTAGGGAGCAATCATGAGGTGACCGCTGGCATATGGATACCGGTTCAGCATGACGAAGTTGTGCTCCGCGCGATAAACGACCAGCATTGCCTTGTCATCGCCTGTCCGAGCTGCTTGGCAGAACAGGCAGCGTTCGATGTGCTTTTCCTTGAAATACGTGGAGCGCCAGGGCGCCCACAAGTGATCCATCGGATCTCAGCTAGTGCCTGGGAGCGTTTTCCCCCGCGGCGTGCTCCGGGACCCCGGATTCCGATTCCACCGCAGGTTCGCTTACATGAGCCGAATGATTAACTAAGTCGCGCAATTCCTTGCTGGGCTTGAAAAAGGGGATTCTCTTGGAGGGAACCTCCACGCGCGATCCAGTCTTTGGATTCCTCCCGATCCGCGACTGCCTCTGGCGAGTACGGAAACTACCGAACCCGCGAATTTCAATTTTTTCCCCCTTTTGGAGGCTATTGACGATGCTTTCGAAAATCGTCTCGACTATCGTCTCCGAGTCTTTCCGGGTCATCTCGACTACTTTTGACACTTCTTCGATCAGCTCAGCCTTGGTCATGCTCGTTTCCTATTGCTTCTTCTCTTCTGGTTGCTGTTTCAGAGCGTCTCCGACCGTAGAGGTTGCTACCGCGGCCTGGCGGCGATAATCTTGCAGGCGAGCGCGCTCATCCTCCTCAGTAATCGCTCGCAGGCTTAATCCAATTCGCCTTTGCGCCTCGTTCATCTTGATTATTTTGAACTCGAATTCCTGGCCAATGGGCAAGGCGATTTCTTCGGTTGGATGCGGCTTCGCATTGCGCCGTTTGCCGGAGTCTCCTCGAATCTCGCTAACGTGGCAGAGACCCTCCACACCCGGCGATAATTCCACAAACACTCCAAAGGCAGTGGCTCTGCATACGCGGCCTCGCACGACATCGCCTACATAGTGGGCGCGGAAAAAGGTTTCCCAGGCATCGGGCTGTAGCTGCTTCATCCCAAGCGAAAGCCTTCGATTTGCCGCATCAATGTGGAGGATAACGGCCTGGACCAGTTGCCCTTTTTTTACCAGCTCGGACGGATGTTTGACGTGTGACGTCCAAGACATATCGGAGACATGCACGAGCCCGTCGATGCCTTCTTCGATTTCAACGAAAGCGCCGAATTCGGCCAATTTTCTTACGCGGCCCTCCACAACGGAGCCGACACTATAGCGGTCCGCAACCGTCGTCCAGGGATCAGCTTCCAATTGTTTAATACCTAATGAAATTCTGCGTTCGCGCGGACGAACGTCGAGCACAACTGCCTCAACCTGATCGCCGGTTTTGACAACTTTGGTCGGGTGCTTCATCCGCCGACTCCAGGTCATTTCCGAAATGTGAATCAGTCCTTCTACGCCCGGCTCAATTTCGACGAAGGCGCCGTAATCGGTGACACTCACGATGCGCCCAATTATGCGGCTCTGCGCAGGATAGCGAGTCTCGATGTCCTCCCACGGATCGGGGCGCATCTGTTTCAAGCCCAGCGAAATCCGCTCTTTCTGGCGGTCAAATTTGAGGACCTTAACGGTAATTTGCTCGCCTACCTGTACGACAGCCGACGGATGCGTCACATTACCATAGCTGAGGTCGCTGACGTGCAACAGGCCGTCGATTCCACCAAGGTCGATGAAGGCGCCGTAGTCGGTAAGATTCTTGACCGTGCCCGTGACCTCCGCACCTTCGTAGATATTGGCCAGGGCCTCGGCTTTGCGCGCTTCCAGTTCGTTCTCGAGCAACACACGGCGTGATACAACCGCGTTGCCGCGCTTGCGATTCAGTTTGAGGATACGAACATCGATTTCTTGCCCGATATACGCGTCTACGTTGTGAATTGGCCGAATTTCCACCTGCGAAGTAGGCAGAAACGCGGTGATGCCGATATCCACCGCGAGGCCACCCTTGATCTTGCTAACCACGCGGCCCGTAACGGACGCACCGCTCGAAGCGGCTTTCTCTAAGTGATCCCAAACCTGACGGCGGTGCGCGCGCTCGTATGAGAGCAGGATGTAGCCCTCGACGGGAATGCCGTTGCGATCGATCATCACTTCGATCGCATCCCCGGCTTTGACTGCCGGGTGACCTTCTATCTGGGGGAACTGCTCCGCTGGTACAAGGCCTTCGATCTTGCGACCAATGTCAACGATGACTTCCTTGGCGGACACGGCGAGGACCTGGCCATGCAGGATCTCCCCTTCGTGCGCGAAGTGACTGCTGTAGTCATTAAGGAACGCTTCGTAATCGGAAGTATCGGTGGCTCCCGGCGTCTCAACATACTCGTCAGATGGACCAGCCATGTTCATGTGTTCCCGAGTCGCCGTTCATGAGCAAGAATCTTCTTGGCGTTTTCTCACCAGTGTGGACCAAGCCCGACTTCATTGCCAAGTTGGTAGCCGGATCGATTTCAGACCACATAGAAACTGCTCAATGCAGGTCTCAACTCATTGATAGCTCAAGTACTTCAGAACTATAGCGGACCGTCTGAAGGTTGTCAACCGACCGAAACCGCAGTTTTTTTACATAACGGCGCCGTCAGGGCTTCCGCGGCCAACCCTGAAATCTTAGTCGTTCGCTGGGGAATCGCCGTCCGTGTATAGTCCCGTCCGTATATACTAAAGGAGCGGGCATGCGTGCACGCTCCGGAGAAAGCTATGATTGAAGGACTGCTTCAGCCCAGCCACCTGCTCATTATTCTTGTGGTCGCTTTATTTATTTTCGGCCCCAAGAAACTGCCCGAACTGGGTCAGGGTCTCGGCAAAGGAATTCGGTCGTTTCGAGACAGCATGAAGGCTGCAACAGAAGAGCCTGAGAAGATCGAAACACCGGCAGCGCAGGCTGGCGATTCAAACACGCAAAACAAATCATAGTCGCTGCACCACGCCAACTCTGATTTGTCCGCGTTTCTATGTCTACAGGAATTCATCCCACAGTTGCTTAAAATCCAGTACTTTCTGCAGTTCCAGTGCTGATCTAAATTTGTCTCCGGCAAAAAGGTTTCTCGCCACGTAGGCTCGAAACAGAAATTTTTGCACCAGCCGGAAAGATTTGCCCCGCACGGCAGCCGATCTCAATCGTCGTAAAAATACCTCCCCTCGAACCCGATAGGCCGGAAGCGCCTGATTCTATAGCGTTTCTATATAGCATCCGGTATTCTGGCGCGTTCTCTCTCCTTGGAATCAAAACTGCCTACCCTATCGACGTAGGTGATACGGAAGTCACCTGGACATGGTGACCCTATGAGGTCATCGGCGTTCAGTCTAACGGCTGAGCAGGATCAAAAACTTAAATTTAATGAGGAGCGGCGGAGCCAATGACGACAGAAGAATACGGCAAGGCGTACCAACGAGGGTTTAACCTCACTGTGCGTTTTTTAGTGTCTCGGGGACTGTCCTATGACACGGCCCTGGATACAGCACAGGCAGCCTGGGCCAAAGGTTGGGAACGGAGAGAACAACTTCGAGATCCTAATCTGGTTCTTACCTGGACCAACAGCATTGCTTTAAACATCCACAGAACGTTTCTGAGGCGCGAACCACAGACACAGACTTTACCGGAATTGCAGGCTCCTCCCCGGATGAACGTGGCTGCCATCGATGTGAAACGTATTCTTAACGAATGCAAGCCGAACGATCGAGTGGTGCTGGAAGGGCACTATATCGAAGGTTACAAAGTACAGGAGATTGCGCGGCAGCACGGCTGGTCTGAAACGGCGGTACGGATCCGTTTACTTCGCGCCCGCCGTAGCGTGGAGCGGCGCTTGAGCCGTCCCAAGCACGCCCGCCTCCGCAACCTTGCAGAGAAGACGAAAAAGGCTTTAGCCAGCGCTCTCGAGGCTTCTGCGCTCGAGCCTGCAAAAGTAGCTTAATCCGAGTAAAACAGATATTTGCGCCACTGGTCGTCACTGCGGCCCAACAGCCGCATCAAGTGGCGGCTGGTGTGTAAGCTGAAAGGCCGGGGTGCACGGAGGAGCTTCATTCCGGCCTCGTCAGGCGTGCGGTTCCCTTTGCGGTTGTTGCAGGGATGGCAGCACGCAACGAGATTTTCCCATGTAGTCTCGCCGGCCCGGGACCTAGGAACTACGTGGTCCAAAGTCATTTCGCCCGACGGCAAAGTTTTGTGGCAATACTGGCAGGTATAGCGATCCCGCATCAGAATATTTTTACGGGAGAGCGCACGGGTCTGGTGAGGAATCCTCCTGTACTCGAGTAGCCGAATTACCGAGGGCACGCTGAGCGTTCGTTTTGCCGAATGAACGTGGGAGACAGACACCTCTTCAGCCGATGCGAGTCCCTTCAAAATAAGCACCAGGGCTCGGCGAGCCGCGCAGATGTTGATGGGCTCGTAGCTCGCGTTCAATACGAGCACCGGTCTATGAAGTCGATCCGCAGTGGGCATCAAACACGCTCCGCTGAAAAATCCCGGCGCTTTAAAAACACCGGGTCCTTTCTAATTAGCCATTCCGGCCGACAGCACCTGGTTCCGCTGTCTTCCTGGTGAGGCGAAACTCGCAAACTCGCGCCGGTCCACTCGCGCGAGCGTCAACGCCGAGACGGGTGAGGCGCCTGCCGTCTTCAGGGCCGCTGCAGCTGCTCTCAACGTCGCGCCGGTCGTAAACACATCATCGATCAGCAAAATTCGCTTACCCTGAAGGCGTTCGGGCTTCGGCACACGAAACGATCCCTGCAGGTTCTTCCGCCGCTGGGTCTCAGTCAAGCCGGCCTGTGATTTCGTATACCGCGCCCGGCGCAAGTGCTTGCTTAGCTTCAGGCCGTAACGTCTCGCAATAGGTCGCGCGAGCAGTTCGGCTTGATTGAAGCCCCGTTCCCAACGCTTCCGCCAATGCATGGGCATGGCGATAATGCAGTCAAAATTTTCGGCCATGGGTAAAGTACGCGAGAGGAGCCGGCTCAGCGGCTCGGCGAGGGTCTCCACTTTGGCGTACTTGAAAAGGTGAATTAAATCTCGGAGGGGACCATCATAACTGCCGAAAGAGTATGCGGTGTCGAAATTCACAAGACTCTTCCGGCAGACGCTACAGAGGTCGTGCTCATCGAGTGGGTAATCGTCCACGAAAGGAGTGCGGCACGCCCGGCAGAAGAACTCGGCCTCCAGCGGCTTGGGCGCAGACAGGCAGCTACTGCACACCGGTATACGCGAGATTTCCCTTAGGGGCTGTTCGCAGAGCCTACAATCATCGGGGAGAATGAAATTGAATAGAACGCCTGCGAAGTTTTGGGCAGCCGCGAACAGCGGCTTGGACTTGTGGAGCGGATTGGCTATGACGGTGCGCGTCGTGAGACTAGGGAAGACACACCCCCACTAAATCGAGAGTATACAACACTTACAAACAGAAGTAGAAAAATCGGTATCAGAGTCGCTATTGATTTTGCTGGGGGCCGTTTGCCGCTAAGGGGTTTAGGGGATGCGAGGGCCCTTGCAGGGTAAGGGCGCAAAAGAGATGAATTTAAGAGTGCTGCTTGTGGGGGATTCCAAAGGTTGCGAGGAAGTCTCATCCTCGCTCTTGGCGGCGGATTACACGGTATTGCCGGCGCGCGATCTGAACGAAGCTTCGGAGGCCATCTCCCTCCAGAAGTTTGATGTGGTCTTGCTGGAACGCTCTATACCGGAGAACTCCGTAGCTGAGTTTGCGGCGAAACTGCGCGGGCTGGAAAAGGTCCAGGAATCCTACAATCGCACTCCAATTTTCTGCCTTGCGGATGGGCCATCGATCCCCATGCAGGGCAGCCCGCAAGCCAGCGCAGGAATCGACGGCTATTTTTCCAAGCGGATGGACTCGCTCGCATTTACCGAGGCCGTCATGAAACTGGCGTGCGCCGTGCCTGAGACCAGCGCACCGACTTGCTGCGCCGACGGCGGTCTGCCGGTCTTCGAGCTGGAAGCATTTCAGGCCCAGGTCGGCCATGACCATGAGCTGTTCATGGAAATTATCGAGCTTTTCCTCGCGGAACAGGAAAGCCAGGCTGCAGCTATGAGATCGGCGCTGACCCTCGGAGATTTCGGGGAGCTTGGCCGGGTTGCGCACACCATTAAGGGCTCCCTGGCCAGCTTACACGCGATACGCTCGAGGACGCGGGCCCAAGAACTGGAATCGGCTGCCAAGTCTCACAGCCTCGAACGGTGCCAGCATCTCCTGAATGGTTTAGAAGCCGAACTCAAAGCTCTCGAGCACGAGCTACAGGCGGTTCGCGCCACCATCGGCTAGCGCCGATTCTCCTGTTACACTGAGGTTGCTTCTCGTTTCAATAAGCACGTATGGGTTCCGAT
>JAFATG010000336.1 GCA_019244055.1 Acidobacteriaceae bacterium
GCGATTGAGAAAACGGGCCAGAACCCGGTCGGAAGATTCGGCCATGCTTTGTGACACTCCATTTCGCAATTGGACCGAGGGATCGTAACCGAAGCCGCTGAATCCGTTGCCGATTTGAGCTAGGCCGCCGATTGCGCCAATCGCGAGACTTGCGCCGAAAATCGAAAAGTAATGATTGTTCACTTTGTCGTGCAATCCGACTTCACCGGCCTGCGCGAGACCAGGCGGTTCTTTATCGAGGGGAATAGAGTACGGATGCACGCCGGGTACGAGAATGCGATGAAAGGCGACGGCGAGGCGCTGTTGGCCGAAAGAAGAGACCTTGGCGGCTTCGCCCAGGACTCGTGCGCCTTGCGGAATAACCTCCATGCGGGTGCCAGGGAGATAAACGTCGGTGGTGATCATGCAATTCACCGGGCCGGCGGCATCACCGTCCAGGCGATTTGTCAGGACCGCTTCCATTACGGTCCCTTCCGGCAACCAGAAGGTGGGCTGCGCATCAGGTCTGAAGTCCAGAGGCTTGCGCTGTGTGTCCGTGATGGGGTTCTCTTGCGCATGGGGATCGGGCGGGTTAGTTCTTACCGATTGCGGGGAAGAGTCACCGGACTGCTGAGCACTTGATGCTGGTTGCGGCGGCCCGGACGCGTTTACGGTTTCCTGCCGCACGACATTATCCGCAAACAGAGACTTATATGCCTGCTGTTCTTTTTCGGCCTGCAGTTGCGATTTTTGGGCGCTTACTTGCGTCGCCTGGCCAGTTCCGGTACCGTATGTCTGCTGAAACTGAGCGCGGGCTTGCGCGGCATCCTGAAGCGCTGCGGCACGTTGTAAATCATCGGCCGTCATGGGCTGAACTTCACCCTGTGTTGCGCGATCGCGCGCTAGTTGTTGCGCGTGCCGCGCGGTTTCATCTAGCAGCTGGGCTTCCTGCTGCTTAAGATTATTTTCCCAATCCCGAATCTGGGCCGGCGTGGGATTTTGTTGCTGTTGAGCGGTGCCACGACGAGCTGTACTCGTCGGAGTGGCGGGCTGATTGGTGCCTACCACATTGGCAAGTATGATCAGAAGCACCGCGCCCATAACTCCGTAGAACATCCAGCGCTTGTGTTTGTTGCTCAATCCGCTTGGCTGAAGGTTCTGCGGGTTTGGTGCCGGTGGCGGAGTGCCTTCCGGTGCGGGAGGAGTATGATTGTCGGCCATTAACGTCCTTCCACCTGTCTCGGGCGGATCGCCACCAGCTTGCGTTCGAGCGTGTTGTAGTCAGTCGCGAACTGTCGCATGGCAACCTGCTGTTGCTGCTCGTATTCTTTTGCGGATCGCAGGAGCACGTTACCGGCTTGGCGCAGTGTGACATCGATCAGATATCTCGAAGCTGTAAAGCCGAGACAAAAGCTAAATGCGCTGATCACAAGAGCGCCGATGATCTGCCGTAAAGTGATTTGCACAATCATTAGCCTGCGTTCTCGCGATGGAATTTAAGCTGACTCTTGCCCACACGAAGATAGCCATCGTCGAGAATCTTGGGGACCGTGTAGCGGCCATCCTTGAATTCGTACTCGATGAGAGAAGGCTTGCCGTCCTTGACTTCATAAACGGAGGGCGCTTCCTGTGGGTTTGCCTCGATATAGGTGAACCGGTCATCGTGATAAATCGCCGTAACGTTGAACGGTCCTTTGCCGCCCCCCTCAAATTTGTAGTCGTGCTTGATCGTGGACGGGTACGAGGCTCTCAAGTCTGCTCTTTCTCGATCCAGTTCCTTCTGTAGAGCGGACTGCTGCCTTTGAAGCTGCTCTTGGGCCTGCGTGGCGGCCGTCTTATAACCCTCCACGCTGTCTGCACTCACAAAGCGCGGCTTTTCCTTCATGGCGACGATGGCGCTCTGGTCCGCAGGATTCACGAACACTTTAAGATCAGCGTGTGCATTCGGCACACCGGAGACTTCCGTGGCGATGAAGCTGTACACATTTCCGCTCGCGGTGATCAGGTTGATATTCGTCCGTCCGCCCTGCTTGGCTGGCTTGACGTAGGCAAGATTGGCGGCATAATTCACTGGCCAGTACTCTTTGTCACCGCATGTGACCTCTAAGATCGACTCCTCCTTCGGCAACTCGATCAGTGTGGTGAACCGGATCTGGGTTGAGATCGGCACGATATCCGTATCGTGATAACTGACGGTGCGACTCGTTGTGCTTGGATCTCCGGCAAGCACCTTCTCCTCAGCCGCATTTCCCAACACGGCTTCAAAGCCCATGAGCATGAACGGTACAATCGTCTTCGATAGCTGCATTTTTGAACTCCTCTAACCGGCCTGACCGGCCAAAACTTCCAATCCTTTCTCGAATCCGTGCTCGGCGAAAGCCGCGTCACGGCGTTGGTTGTCGTACGGAGAATTCGTGTACTGCCAATACGCGAGCGGGTCGAGATCTACGTTCAACACCTTCGCGCGCTGATCAGTTTTCAACAAGAACTGGCGTTTGGGTATCAATCGCGAGAACAACTCGACTTCCCGGTCATTTAGACGAAACATCCTCTGGTACACCGGGTAGTCCGCACCGGGATTGGCGAGCAGGATTTTCGTCGGGCAGATCTCGTTTACCAGGTCGAGAACGCCGGCGTTCTGGAGATCTGCCGCCGATTGCGTAATCAGCCCGATTCCGCCGTTGTGCTTGCGCCATGTTTTTCCGGCACTCACGAGATACTGCCGCGCTGTGTCATTCGCCAGAAACCGCCATACCTCGTCCGCCCAAAGCTGTTTGTACACCGGCAGCAGTGTGGGGTCATAAACGACCTGGCTGATCCGCTGAAAAATGTAGAACAGGAGCGGCTGCAACAGCTGCGGATACAACTCGTCCATGCCTTGAAAGTCAAAGGTCTGGAACTCGGCGAACGTCAGCGTATCTTCGCGGTTATCGAAAACGGAGCCATATTGACCGCCTTTCACCCACGCTTGCAGGAATGGAGCTAAATGCGGCGGCAAACCCGTAGCGAGATTGCCCAGAGTGCGAGCTTCGATGTCCAGAACATACATCGAATCGATGGCGTCATACAGCTCGCGGTCATCATTCGCGCTTGGCTCAAATCCGCTGTTTGTGAGTAAGAGCCTCACAAACGTAAAGAGGAATTGCAGATTTTCTGTTGCGCCGGAAAGAACGAACGGATTGATACGAAACGATTGGTGCCCGTCACCGAATTGCATATGAACGTACGAGCCGCGATGCTTACGTGTTATCTGCCGGTAGCTGCCGCCGAGATCCAGGATGAATGTGCGGGGCGCATGCTTCTGGGAATGATCGATCAGCAAATTCGCAAGTACTGACTTTCCAGATCCCGGCGCTCCGAACACGAGCGCTCCCAACTTGTCGCTTTCATGAAGATTGAAATAGTAGGGCGTCTGATCGTTTGTTTCAAGAACGACCAGGTGCTCGCGTCCCAGATAGTTGTTCGTCTTCTCGCCGGCATAGGGAGCATATAGGAACGAGACATCGGCATAATTGCCGCTCAGAAGCCAAGTTCGACGCAGGTTGAAGGCTTGGTTTCCCGGGATGATCGAGAGGTACGCGTTCAGCGCGTTATAGCTTTCGTGAATCAAAGCACCTTCGTGGTTGCCGAAGATTTTGATGACATCTGCTGCCGCTCTTTGAAGGCCAGCCTTGTCGGACCAGCCGTAGAGCACGATTGTGAGGGAGAACTCGCCCAGGTATTCGCCCTCATTGTTGATTCGCGCGAGCGTTTTATCCAGATCTTCGACATCGTTGAGCGCGGACTTGTCGGCGATGACGTTCTGACGATTGCCCCGATTCACGATCATGCTGAGGATTGAAGGGATATCGGCAACCCATTGTGACCAATGGAAGTGATTCTGCGCACCGCGAATCGTGGTGATCGCCTTTTCATTCAGCACGCGTTTGAATTCGCTGCAGAGAATGAAATTGGTTTCGAGAGCGAGCAATTCCCGCAAAATGTTCGGGAAGGTGCTGTGCGGCGGCTCTCTTAGCGAAAGCACTTCGAGCTGGGCTTGGCCGATGCGAATCCCCTCGCCGGTGCATGCCAGGGTGGAACTTGCCATGTAGTAATCGATGTGGCCGTCGTATTTGAGCTGCTCCGCTGCGGCGATGCTCGGATCGAGATTTGCGAGGAGGCGGAAGAACGCGAATGCCTCCCCCTTGCGAAGGACAGTGAGCCTTAACAAATCGCCGAGGGTTCTCTGGAACGATTGAGCGCGACCGAGCAGGATGGCACGGTTACGCTCCAGCTCGTCTGTAACGATACGCAGAACCTTTCTTGTGGATGCGGTGCGCTTCAACGCGTTCTGTTCTGTGAGCGTGGGTTGCTCATAAAGCAACACGTACACAAGCCGAATCGTGTACAGCCCGGCGGCTTTGGACTGGAGGTGATCTCTCCGGTCTCGGATGGTTTTCCGAACTGCCGGGTTGTGATAATCAATGCGCTGATCGATGGGAGCGCGATCCTGTTTGACCGCGTACTGATAAAGCCGGAACCGTTCGTCAAAGGAGCGCCACGCTGCTGCTGCCCGCTTGGTATGAGATTCCAGCGTCGCTTCTGTCAAGCACTCGTAATCGATACCTTCAGCCGTGAGCACGACTCCGAGCTGGTTGCTTTTGGTCAGGAATACGGAGTCGTCGATAAACCGATGCGGCGCAAGCAACGAGTGGAACGCGCCTGCGTCTTTGTAAGCCTTGAGAAATTTCTTCAGTTTCACCACGCCTTACTCGTCCTTTGCTCAATCGAAAGCCGAAACCACTCGCGCTTCATCGGGTCATAGAGGGCTTTCTGCTTTCGCAGCAAATTGAAAACCAGAAAGATGTCGGGGTCCTTTCGCGATAAGCGACGCCCAACCGCACAGAGCGCCAAAAATAAAACAATCCCGACGATTCTGGAACCGTTCGCGCCTACGATGACTGACAAAATAAACGCCAGGCCCGCAAGCTTCCTGTCGATACCGACGATCAGCAGTGGTTTGTTTAAGGCTCGGGCCGCAAGTCTGGTCATAATCTCTGGCCTTATAGGGACTGCACCCACGTGATGATGGGCGATGCGAATAAAGCGAAGATCAGTCCGAGAAGAAGGCCTGACACCTTGGCGATTGTGCCTGGTCCTCCCGCCATCAAGCCGATCCCGCAGATGATGCACAGAATGATGCCGACCCATTTCGCGATTGCGATCATCTCTTGGGCAATTCCCTGCGCGGCTTGACCGAAGGAACTGGATTGGGCAAATGCGAGCGCAGCGGTTGCCCCCAACAGGAGCGCCCATTTTGATGTTTGGGCAAGAATATGAGTGTATTGACGAGGCATGTAATTCCTTT
>JAFATG010000102.1 GCA_019244055.1 Acidobacteriaceae bacterium
AGCCCGGAACGCCCGATCCGTTTATCGGAAGAGGGTCCAATTCGTGCACGGAGGACGTTGCGTAACGCGCAGAGATCTGATCGCTGTTGCCGAAGTAGTGATCTAAGCGAAATCCGCCCTGGTCATAGTCGTTCGTCAATAACTGCGTCGAAGAAAAAAGCGATGGACCGATGTTGGGCGAGGGGATAAGGGATTCCGCTTTCAGGGAGATCGGGCTCAACATATACGGCGGAATCTGGCCCATCACGCCGTTGAAGCTGATGGGTTGGCCGGTGAACTCATTGATCAGAGGCTGCGGATTGCCGCTGCCGTCCGTCAGACCGGAAAAGTCGCCCCTGCGTTCGGCAGTCGTCGGCACAATCGCTGTGCGGGTTTCGCCCTGGTGATCTCGCTGACCTTCGTAGTATGCGAAGAAGAAATCCTTTTCGCGGCGAATCGGCCCGCCAAGCGTCGCGCCAAACTGATTCTGGTGCAGTGGCTCGGTTGAGGCAGCGAAGAAATTGCGCGCGTCGAAGGCGTTATTGCGCAGGAAATCGTAGACAGCTCCGTGAAACTCGTTGGTTCCCGACCGCGTGACGACACTGGTAGTCGCCCCGCTCGTTTCGCCATACTCAGCGGGTGCGTTCGAGGTGAGAATACGGAACTCAGTCACCGCATCTGGCGGAGTGCGCAGTGCAAAGCCGCCATTGACGCAATCGACGTTCGTTACGCCATCGAGCAAATAGTTGTTACTCTCCGGCGGCTCACCATTCACCGCGTAAGCCTGATTTGCGCGTGCGATTCCACCCGCTTGCAATAAGCCGAAGGTCACCGGTGAAACGCCGGGCTGCAGCAGCCCCAATTGCGTTAGATTCCGGCCATTCAGAGGCAGGTCCACAGCATCATGCGCAGTCACAACGTTGCCGATCGTAGAACTCACATCCACCGTTGCAGCGAGCGCGTTAATCTCGACGGCTTCCTTTTTGCCGGCCAGCGTTAGACTGACCGGCAGATTCATCACTCGGTCGACGTCAACATGAATATTGGTGGCGTCGAAACTGGCAAAGCTTTTCTCCGACACATGCAGGGTGTAGCTGCCGACCGGCAAATAAGAAAAACGGAACCCGCCCGCTCCTGATGTCCGCTGGCCAGTGGAGAACCCCGTGGCCGAGTTCGTGATGGTTACCGTCGCATTCGGGATCACGGCCCCGGTTGGATCGGCAACTTGCCCTTCCACCACTCCCGTAGGATCCTGGCACAGCGCGAACGAAGCGCCAAAAACCAGTACAAGGCTAATGGGGACCCACCTGAATAGGTTAGACATGAAGCGTTTCCAGCAGAGTAAATGGTAAAGTTGCTTGTTGTCTTGAGCCTGCGGATGGAACTTTGAGTACATCCTTCGATGGAGACGTAAGATTAACGAGAACCACCGCGAGGTGACCCCCGATCAACCCATCTCGACCGTCATTCACGATCCCCGGTTATGCGCTGCGCATGCTTCGACACCGGGCAGCATTTGTTGACCTGGTGACCGCGTTGCGCCACCATCGAGTATTGTGACGGCTGCCTACCACATGATCTTTAGATCTCTTTGTGCGCTCGCGTTCGCGACTATTGCGCGCGGACAGGCCGCTCTCGAGTATGCAGCTAAATCCGGCGGCGCGCTCTCGGGCGCTGGCGCGGGAATTCATGTGGGCGCGTGCCCGCTCGATAGCACGTTGATCCCCTGTGTCAAGCAGCTCTACCCAGGCGCATTTTATATTGGCGTCATCGCTGTTTGCCTCGCGTTGGGAGCTCTATTACTTCCTAAGAGAAGAGTTTGAAGCAGAAACGCGCGATCAAAAATTCAGTGAAATCGGCATTGTGGATGACGGATGCTGGCCGTTAGGTCAATACGACAATCGTTCCAGCCGCCTTGTTCTCTTCCATCCAGCGACGATGCGGCCGTCGATGCGAATGTCACCAACGAGTCCAGCGAGCGCGATCGTCTCAACCGGATTCAGACGAAGCGAGCACGGGACAATTGCGTATACCCAGCAGAAGCCGAACGAGTGCGAGAGATCTTCGCCATCAGTGCCGGATCTGGAAATTTAGCCGCCGCGCAGCAAGAAATCCAGGCGCGTGGGCTGCTCACGAAGGACTGGACCAGCAAAT
>JAFATG010000193.1 GCA_019244055.1 Acidobacteriaceae bacterium
GCTGGTTTCAGTGGTATTGCCGTTATTACATGGGAAGGCGCACTGAAGATGACGAGCGGCAGATTCAGCGGTGGCGAGCTATCGCTCGTCATGCCGCACAAGTTCGCGCGCACTGCGCGCCTCGCGATCTGACCTGCCGCAAACGTCAGCGGCAAGCCCTCTTGCACTGGGCTTACGACAGCCGAAAAATTTGAACCGTTACGGCGACTTAGACCAGTAGTAATAATGTCGCGCATCGATTCTCGTGCCATCTACGCGGAGAATGCCATAGGAATAGCGCGGGTTCATGCGTTTGTCCGTAGGCGATCCCGGATTGAAAAGCAGCATGCCCGACCGTGTCGCGCGATACGGAATGTGTGAATGGCCGAAGAGCAACGCGTGCACGCCGCTGTCTCGAAATTGTTCAAAGGCGTGATCGGGAGTCCTTAGGCCGCTCTTGGCGCCGTCGCCGTGTACCACTCCGATGCGAACTGCCCCAAATTCCAATATCTTCTTGCGAGAAAAGCGGCGAACAAGAGCAGGCGGGTCGTTGTTGCCGGCGACCGCGTCGAACGCCGCGAGTTCCTCAAAGAGTGGCACGACGCTTTCGGAAACGATATCACCGCAATGTACGAGCAGGTCGATCGCGTGGCGTCGTAGCCCGTCAACGAGCGCACGCGGCAAGGCTTTTGCCATTCGCGGCATGTGTGTGTCGGAAATGACGCCGATTGTCACGCTATTTTGTTGCCGCGATCAACGATTCCTCATGAATCTCAAGTAAAACGCCAGAAACACTAAGACAATGCCAACGTTGAGAATGAGTCGTTCCCACAGCCACGATCGGTGCCGGAAGAACAGCACGTCAATACCAACGATGACGGCGATCAACGCGACAACATAAAGCGCTACGGGAACGTTTTTGATCACAATCGCAAGGCTGGTATAGCGCGCATACTACCTCCGAGCGCCGGCCATTCGGCGCTGCAGAGCTACGTCGCTGTGTGCTTGCTTCCTTTGCTCTGGGGGGCGCGGTTTCTGCAGAGGGTTCACGAAGTGAGCTAACTTATTCTCTTGCAAGCGATCGCGATTTGATAAGTCGAAGCACGACTCGATCTGGAGGCTCGTTATGAAGCGCGCGTTGTTCCTATTTTTTGGCGAGCGCCTCGTCCCCGATATCCTCAGGCGATTGATTCAGCGAAGCGCAAGCGCCGGCTCGCAAACCGTTCGCGCACCGGAGCAGGCGGGAGGCTAGGCAATTTTGGAGCGCGGTCCGATCATGGACTGTGCCGGCCTGCTCGATGCCATTGGCGGTCCGCAACTTCCGCGCGGCGTGTTGCGTGCGTTCGACTACTTAAGCGGCCTCGCGGAAATAAATCGTGCGTGCGACGCCGCGGGGCTGCGGGCCGGCATGCCGGCGGAGACGGTGGCTTCCTCGCTCCTGCGGCAGCTGAACATCTCGATTTGCATTAGTTGGGAGAAGCCGCCGGCTGCCGATTTAGGTCGTGGTCCACTTGTCGTGGTTGCGAACCATCCGTTCGGGTTTGCGGATGCCTTTGCGCTCACGACGATCGTTGGAACGATTCGGGACGATTGGCGCGCCATTGCAAATACTTTTCTTGGCGCAGCACGCCTGGATGGAAAGCGCTTACTGTTCGTCGATCTCTTCGGCAAGGCGCGGCATGCGCTCAACCGCGCGAGCCTGAGAGCCGCGCTTCAGCATCTTGAAGGCGGCGGCTCCCTCGCCGTCTTTCCGTCTACCTTTTGTTCGCATTTCGATGTACGAAAACGCATGATCGTCGATCGCCCGTGGAGCGAACACATTCGTCAATTGGTGGCGCATACAAAGGCAACGGTTCTGCCGGTGTATTTCCACGGCTCAAATTCGGCCCTGTTTGCCGCTGCGGGCTTTATCCCGAGCGTTCGAACCGCCTTGTTGGGACGCGAGTTGCTGCGCCGGAAGAATTCGCGGCTAGACGTTCGGGTCGGCGCGCCGTTGCCATGGTCACAGTTGACCCGCGTTTCGAAGGCTGCCATGACGGAGTACATGCGAGCGAATGTCTATGCGCTCAAGTTCGCGATGCCGCGGAGAGAGGGAACAGAAAGTAATGGCTCTTCGCAAGTCGTCGTCAAGTCGCAGGAATGCGACACTGCGCTGCTCTCAGAGTTCGAGCGGCTAAAAGAGACACACCTTGTCGCAAGCACTGGGAATCTCAGTGTGCTGCTTCTCAAGCCCTCGGACTCGTCGCAATTTTTCTCGACGCTTTGCGGCGTGCATGCGAAAGCCGGCTTCTCCTACGACCGGTACGACGAAGAGAATCACCATTTGATCGGATGGGACACCGGCCGCAAGCAGATCTTCGGAACGTATCGTTTAAGAATTCCGTCGCCTGAGCGCGCCGTAGATCTGCGCGATTACGCAAGCGCGCAGTCGTTCCGCTTCGGAACGGGCGCCATGCCGCTGTTACAAGAGGGCATCGAGCTGGGACGTGCATGCATTGCGCCGGGGTATCAAAGGGAATATGCTCCGTTGCTGGCGTTGTGGTTCGGCATTCTCGGGGTCTGGCTCGATAATGATCGCTATCGCTATTTTTGTGGGGCAGCGTGGATGCAACGGTCGTACCATCCAAAGTCGATCGCGCTGATTACACGTTACTTATCGCAACGGTGCGCCGACGTCGAGTTCGCCGCACATTTGGAGCCTAAGCATCGGGTACTTCCTGAGCGGTTTGGCGAGTTCGATGCTGATCGCATCATCACAGGCGTCGATGATTTTCGGGCGATCGATCGCCTGGTGCACGCGATTGAAGGCGGGCGGCAGGGGCT
>JAFATG010000327.1 GCA_019244055.1 Acidobacteriaceae bacterium
CTGCTCGCGTCGGAATTTAAAGATCTCACCGAAGTAGACGCAGCCCTTGCGAGATCTGAAGCCGTTACCAAGGAGTCCGTTGAACGCAATCTGTGTCATCGAATCGCGACAATAAACGGGTGTGCCGAGGCGGAGCGAAAACTGGACCGGTGGCTGGTGAAGCCAACCGATGGCTTATTCGCTCGGATGAACCGCATCGTGTCGATACCAGTCAGCCGGCAGCTGATTCGATTCCCGATAACGCCGAATATGGTTAGCCTTTTCGTTCTCGCCGTCAGCCTTAGTTCGGGTGTTCTCTTTGCACGCGGCGGTTACCTGAACACGGTTGCCGGCGCGCTCGTGAGTGTTGCTGCAAGCATTCTAGACGGGTGCGATGGAGAGGTCGCCCGGCTGAAAATGCAGGATTCAGCGTTCGGGTGCTGGCTTGAGACCGTCTGCGATTATCTTTATTATGTTTTTATCTTTGCCGGCTTAACGTTGGGGCTTATGAAGAGCTCAGGATCCGACATTTGGCTGGCATGGGGCGGCGTCCTTCTTTTCGGGGCTGTCATGACTTTCCTGGCGACTGCGTTTTCGCGTCATCGCCTGGCGCAACGACGGCCCGAGGATCTTTTGCGGATTTGGCAAAGTCAGGCGGATACGAGGAAATCCAATTCCTTGCTGTTCATCGGTCGCAGAACCGAGTTTCTTGTACGCCGGTGCTTCATGCCTTACGCACTGCTAGCCTTCGCGGTGCTTAATTTTACGAAGCTAGCATTTATTCTTTGCGCGGTCGGTTCGAATGTGGCGTGGATCGTGTCTCTTTACTCGTGTTTCGTTTTCACTGCCTCTAAAAGGCGCATCGCGATCGCTCCAACACTCGCCAGTGGTGACTGATCAAGACTGTCGGTAATGGAAGACATCTGGGCTGGCGATTTTACGACCCGGTCAACCGGAGAGGCGCGTCCGCAAGAGATACGGGTCGTGAATTGGAACATCGATCGAGGGCTCCAATTCGATGCAATCGCAGATTTTCTGGCCTGCCAGCGAGCCGATCTGGTCTTATTGCAAGAAGTTGATGTCGGTACAAGGCGGACGCGTTGCCGGAATATCGCCGAAGAACTCGCTATACGACTTCGCATGAACTATGTCTTCGGGTGCGAATTCGAGGAACTCAGCCAGCAAACAGGCAACGGGCGCGCGTTTCACGGACAGGCGACACTATCGCGTTACCCACAAGCAAACGCCCGATTGATTCGGTTTCGGCGCCAATCCAATTTCTGGCGGCCACGCTGGTATCTGCCCCGAACCGAACCGTTTCAGGTGCGGCTTGGAGGTCGCATCGCGCTCATAACCGATGTCGAGATATCCGAAGGCGAGACTTCAAAGGTTTATAACCTGCATCTCGAAAGCCGAGGCAACGACAAGCTTCGGCTTTCACAGCTGCAAGACGCGGTCTGTGACGCGAGGAAGCATACGGCGCGGGACGCACTTGTGCTCGCCGGCGACTTCAATTTCGACGTTCTACATCACAAATCGGCTGCAACCCTCGCCGAGCGTGCCGGACTGCGAAATGCAATGGGAGCTTCGAACGCGAACACGACAGCAGGAGGATTCCTGAAGCGCGGACGACGCATAGACTGGGCGTTCGTCTCGGGATCGATCGGAGCAAGCGACGGAAGGATTCACCTGGAAATCGAGGCGTCTGATCATTACCCAATTTCGTTTTCGATTCACTGCGTGAGGAACAATTCTGACTGATGCCGTGATCGCCGGATCGGCGTCAGTCCGATCGTATTGTTACGCGGCTCGTAAGATGCGTACGTCATACGCTCTGCAACCACATCGCGCGTTACTTTCCCTGAATTTGAACACTACGCCGGCTGAGTCATCACGTACTCAACCTGGATCGGCTTGAACGAGATACCGTGGTTGAAGTTCTAAAGCGCAAGGCTGTTATGGAGAAAGCTGCGCCCTGGTGAGGTCTTCATTCGGGAGGAGCGTTTTCAGCAGTTTCTTGTTTGACTCGCCGAGACGTAACCGAATACTTATGCAGCCTCACTCATGCTTGTACGTTCAGAGGCCGCCGGATTGTGCCAGCCATCCGGAGGCATGACTTTCGCGTCAACGCCACTAGGACCCCAAGTGCCGGGATCATATTCGTAGACGGGAGTTTGAGCTTCCAAAATGGGATCAACGATTCTCCAGGCTTCTTCGACGTAATCCTCACGCGCAAACAATGTTGCGTCTCCCGAAATGGCGTCGCCGAGCACCTTCTCATATGCGTCCATTTCCTCTGGAAACGGATGGCGGCTCGCAACCATCTCTACCGCTTCGCTTGTCAGGTCGGCTGGTGATAAGACGGTCATACCGAGTGCGATCGTGAATTCGGGGTTCATTCTAAACCGCATATAGTTCGGAGCTGGAACGCTCGATCCATAAATCAGCGGCGGCTTCCGGAGGCGAATCAATATTTCCGTACTGGTGACCGGCAAGCATTTTCCCGCGCGTATAAAGAAGGGAACTCCCTGCCAGCGCCAAGAGTCGACGTGCAGGCGTAAAGCGACGAATGTCTCAGTGCGCGAATCGGGTGTGACACCCTTCTCCGACTTGTAGCCGCGAAATTGACCGCGCATAACTTGCTCTTCGTTCAGAGGTGCAATTGTCTTCAAGACTTTGACCTTTTCGTCGCGAACCGATTCACTGTCAGCACGGACGGAAGGCTCCATGGCCACATTTGCCAACAGCTGAAAAAGATGATTTTGCACAACATCGCGGATAGTCCCGGTCTGGTCATAGAAAGCGCCACGGCCTTGCACGCCGAAGTCTTCTGCCATCGTGATTTGAACGCTCTCGATATAGTTCCGATTCCAAAATGGCTCCAAAAATGAATTGGCAAATCTGAAAAACAGGAGGTTCCGAACCGGCTTCTTCCCCAGGTAATGGTCGATTCGAAATATGGATGACTCCGGAAAATTACTGAGCAAAATGGCATTCAATTTGCGGGCGGAAGCCAAGTTCGTACCGAACGGCTTCTCAAGAATGATCCGAGAAGAGTTGACGCAACACAATTTTCCAACCTGTTCCACAACGGTTCCAAACAGGGCAGGAGGGATGGCGAGATAGTGAGCCGGGCGCTTCGCCGAGCCAAGTTCGCGCTTAATAGCCTCGAAAGTAGCCGGATCCTCATAATCTCCGTCAACATAACGGAGCAACCTGGAGAGTTTTTCAAATGCAGCACGGTCTAATCCACCGTGCTTTTGAACGCTCTCTTGCGCACGCGCGCGAAACTGTTCAATATTCCAACCCGAATTGGCGACGCCGATCACGGGCACTTCGAGCGTGCCGCGTTTGACCATCGCCTGCAACGAGGGAAAGATCTTCTTGTAAGCAAGATCGCCCGTGGCTCCAAAAAAAACCAGGGCATCAGAATGGGTAGCTTTCATGTGGACTCCTTGAATCGATTGCGTGGCCGATGAAGGAGTGCTACGGCACGACGCACGATTTCACTCCCCAGATGGCGCTTGCATACTCGGCAATGGTGCGGTCACTCGAAAAATTGCCCGAACCGGCCACATTCAAAATTGCTTTTCGCGCCCAGGCGTCCGGCTCCTCGTACAGCGCTTCGAGCCGTTCCTGAGCGCGGATATATGATGTCAAGTCCGCCAAATGCATGTAGTGATCGCCGCGAATCAACAACGTGTCGATCAACGGGGCAAAAACTCCTGGCTCGCCTCGGCTGAAGTAGTCCGAAGAAATCAGATCCAATGCGGCGCGGATCTCCGGTTCATGTTCGTAATGCCAATAGGGGCTGTACCAGGAACGACTGGCGTTCACCTGCTCCGCTGTCAAGCCAAAAAGGAAAAAGTTGTCTTCGCCCGCTTCCTCGGCCATCTCGATGGTGGCGCCGTCTCGCGTGCCCACCGTCAAAGCGCCGTTCATCATGAACTTCATGTTGCTCGTTCCGCTCGCCTCGTATCCTGCTGTCGAGATTTGATTTGAAACATCGCAGGCGGGGATGAGCCTCTCAGCAAGCGTGCAGGAGTATTCGGGCAGGAAAACTACTTTCAATCGCCCGCGTGCCAGGGGGTCCTGATCGATCCTGGCCGCCGCGTTGTTGATGAATTTAATAATGAGCTTCGCCAAGTGATATGCCGGTGCCGCCTTTCCCGCGAACAGAAAAGTCCGCGGTTGAATCTTCAGAGAGGGGTTCTCTCGAAGCCGGTTGTAGATAACGACGATTCGCAGCGCATTCAACAGTTGGCGTTTGTATTCGTGAATGCGTTTTATCTGAGCATCGAAAATTGTGTTGGGATCGAGTGAGATGCCCGCAGTGGATTCCAGCCATCTGGCAAACTGCAGCTTCGCTTCTCGTTTGGCGCCAAGGAAAGCGCGCGGGAAGCTGGCATCGTCAGCAAACGGCTGCAGCTTGCGCAACTCGCTTAAATCGGTTATCCAACCGTCACCAATCGCTCTGGTAATTTCACGCGAGAGCCACGGATTCGATAGAAGCAGCCAACGTCGCGGCGTTACTCCGTTTGTCTTGTTAGTAAAATGCTGGGGAAATAGCTCGGCGAGATCTTTGACCGTGGTTGTCCGCAACAGTTCCGAATGAATTTTGGCAACGCCATTCGTACTGTGTGAGCCCACAATGGCCAGGTTCGCCATTCGGATCTTCTTTTGGAGCCCTTCTTCGACAAGGCTGATCCGTTGAACGCGCCCCTCGTCGCCCGGGAATTGCCCGCGCACGGCGTCGAGCAGGCGGCGGTTGATCTCGTAGATAATCTCCAGGTTTCGGGGTACCAACATTTCGAACCATTCGAGTGGCCATTTTTCCAGCGCTTCAGGTAGGAGTGTGTGATTCGTATACGCCAATGTTCCTTGCGTCATGTCCCAAGCTTCGTCCCATCCGAGACCGGCTTCGTCGAGCAAAATGCGCATCAACTCGGGAATCGCCATAGCCGGGTGTGTGTCGTTGAGCTGAATTGCAACGTGCTCAGGAAGCAGCTTCCAGTCGGAATTGGATCGCCAGAAACGGCGGATCATATCCGCTAATGAGCACGCAACGAGAAAATACTCTTGCACAAATCGCAAGCCCTGCCCTAGG
>JAFATG010000331.1 GCA_019244055.1 Acidobacteriaceae bacterium
GCTTGGATTTCTTGCTGCGCGGCGGCTAAATTTCCATATCCGGCTCGGATGGCGAAGATCTCTCGCACTCGTTCGGCTTCTGCTGGGTTGACCACCAGACGTCCACCGTCTGGATCGACGTCATAGCCCAGCACTGGAATGCCGCCCACCCATTGGCCTTTTCTCCTCGCTGCCGACATTTTGTCGCGCGTTCGCTCGGTGATGATCTCGCGCTCGAACTGGGCAAACGACAGCAGGATGTGTAACGTGAGCCGACCCAGGGACGTGCTGGTATTGAACTCTTGCGTGACCGATACAAAGCTCACACCGCGCTTCTCAAATACCGACAGCAGACGGGCGAAGTCGAGCAACGAGCGGCTCAGTCGATCCACCTTGTAGACCACCACGCAATCGACTTGGCGGGCCTCAATATCTCGCAGCAGTTGCTGCAGTGCCGGCCGGTCCAGGCTAGCTCCGCTGAACCCGCCATCGTCGTAGCTAGCAGCCAGTGTGCGCCAGCCATTCTGCTTTTGACTGAGAATGTAGGCTTCGGCTGCCTCGCGTTGCGCCTGCAGGGTATTGAAATCCCGCTCGAGTCCTTGTTCGGTTGATTTGCGGGTGTAGATGGCGCAGCGTACTAGCTTTGGGAAGCTCACTCAGGCGTCCATTTCTGCTTCAGGCCGAAGAAATGAAAGCCGTTCCAACGGGTGCCCGTGACGCGGTAAGCAATCGCGCTGAGCGAGGCATAATGCTTGCCCTCGTACTCAAAGCCGCTTGCCAGAACGGTCACTCGCACGATCTGCCCTTGATAGACCCGATCGAGGACCGTATCAGTGGGCGGCAATCTTGGATCCCGATTTGGAAGTTCCCCATTGCACTCGAGCTCATGCCAGAAGCGGCGAGGTGCTTGTCGTCGCAGATCAAGGTCGTTGGCTAGCTTCGCACGCTGGCGTGCTCGCTCGCTCAGATCTCCTTCGGCTTGTGCCTGCAAGCGCCAGGCGATCCGCCGAAATAGATGCGCTCGATTATACGACGGCGATGCTTCTCCGAATAGATCGCGGTAGCGGGTTTTGAGTTCCGCTATCTTCAGCTTCCTGAGACTCTCGATTTGCATCCGAACGGCATCGTCCACGGCAGCTTGTTCCTCTCTGAGGTCTTACCCCACAGTCCATGCACGCTCCGTTCGCGCTCAAAAGCAAGCTCGTTTCTCCGAATCTCAATCCGCATCAGCACGGGACATCTCCCGTTAAAATCGGCGTGCACGCCGCAGGTGCATGCACGGCGGCTGGCGGATGGCGGTGTCAGATCTCCTTCGGCCCGGACTTGCAAGCGCCAGGCAATCCGCCGAAACAGGTGTGCCTGATTCGAAGAGCGCGATGCCGCTCCGGACAACTCCCGATACCGGGCCTTCAGCGCTTTCGTCTTCCGCTTGCGCAAACTTTCAATCTTCATCGCAACGGCTTCCGTCATGCTTGGCCGTCCCGATGAACACGGGCTCTCACCTGTCCATGAACGCTCGATTGAGACCCAGAAGCAAGGCCGCTTTGCGGATGCTGGCGGATCATCGGCCATGCTCATCTCTCATACGATCGGGCAGAGGCGCACGGACGCGGTTCCTGCGCTCATCTAGGTGGCGCCCCACGCGACGGCGCAGGCGGCCCACAGTGCGGCGATCCCGCGCCGTCCCATTCCTCCCATTCGTCGCCATCCGGCGCGCCGCCGGCGAGCCCTTGCGCAGCCTCCTGCAGCCCCTGTAATGCCTCTGCTGGCCGGGGCGGCTGGTGTACGCGAATTATAAACGTGGGCTGCGTGCCCCCAGATTCGACGGGTTCGGGCCTTTTGCCTGTTTCACTCCACCCGCCCAGCGCTTCAGCCAATACATCGTCACGCCCGGGTTGCGTCCCGAAGTGGCCAGCTTGAACAGCGTACGCCGCACATTGACTTGCGCTTCGATCGGACCGCGCACGAGCTCATCGTGGAAGTGCTGGCGCAGCGTAGCCGTCGAACTCACTCCCACCAGCGTCGCTATCTGCGCCTGGATCATCCCGTAACCAGCCAGCGCTCGCACCATCTTACGTTGCTCTTCAGTGGGTTCGAACTTACGCGGCATCCGAGAGATCCTCGTCCTGATGGATGAAAACGAGTCTGCCCCGCTGAGCACCTGCGCGCCGCTTCCGCGGCTCACGCTGCTGTTCCCGCTCCGGTTCGCCAGCTGGCCGCTGACACTTCTCCCAAAAGATGCTCATCTGTGGGTAGCGGCCCGAAGTCGCCATCTCATACGCCGTGCGGATGACCGCCAGGCAGGCTTCCGCCGTGCCCTGGTCCAGTTCCGCACGGAAGTGCTTGCGCAATGTTTTCGGCGAGCGCAGGCCGACCAGCTTACAGATCTGGTCCTGCCGCACGGCCAGGGCCGACACTGAGTTGATTAGTTTGCGTTGCTGCTCAGTGGGCTGGAAGCTAGGCCGCGGCATCGACCACCTCCGTTTCTGCTCGCTCACGCTGTCGTTCGATCTCCTCGAAACTTCTACCATCGTCTTCTAAAACTGCTTTCCGGACCGTCAGCTTCTGCCAGCGCTGCACAATCACGTCCACGTACGTGGGACTGAGTTCTAGGCCGTAACACAGCCGTCCGCTATCTTCCGCCGCAATCAGCGTGGAACCTGAGCCGAGAAAGGGATCGTATACCAGCCCACCGCGCGCGGTATGATTCAGCAGCGGGCGCCGCATCAGCTCGACCGGTTTCTGGGTTCCGTGCCCGGTCACGGTATCGGTGCTCTTTTCTCCGCCAAACGGATTCAGATTCGACACCTCCCACACGGTGGTCTGCTTGCGGTCTCCAGACCATGAGGCCGGCCTTCCGGCCCGTACCGCGTACCAGCAGGGTTCATGCTGCCAGTGGTAATGCCCGCGGCTCAACGCAAAGTGCTGCTTGACCCAGATGATCTGGGACCGGATCGCGAACTCGCAGCGCTCGAGCGAGGAAGCCACTGCGCCGGCATACAGACCGGCATGCCAGACATAAGCGACGTGGCCCGGAAACAGTGCGAAAGCGTCCGACCAATCGACGCGATCGTCGTTGTGCACCCGGCCGGTTTGCCGCTGCACTCCCAGGCCGGCTTGCTCTCGCCAGTTCGGATCGTAGTTCACGCCATAGGGTGGATCGGTGATCATCAGCTCCGGCATCGCCGTTCCTAACAATCGATGGACAGCAGAGGCTTCGGTCGCGTCGCCACATAACACGCGATGCGCTCCGCAGATCCACACGTCGCCGGGTACGCTGACCGGCACAGCAGGGAGCGCGGGAATCGATTCCAGTGCTTGTTCGTCGGCGCGCGGCGCCAGCATTTCATCGATCTCGTTCATGTCGAAGCCGGTCAAGCTCAAGTCCCACTGCAAGGTCCGCAGCTCGAACAGTTCTTCGGCCACAGCCCCGAGGTCCCATTCGGCCCAATTGGAGGAGCGGTTCGCCATCAGGCGAAAGCTCCGCACCTGTTCTTCGGTCCAGTCGTCGCACACGATGACGGGCACTGCAACGAAGCCCAGCTTGCGCGCAGCCTTCGGGCGCAGGTCGCCGTCGATGATCTCGCCAGTAGCGGAAACGAGCATCGGAATTTTGAAGCCGTAGGCTTGGATCGATCTGACCATGCGATCGATGGCCGGATCGTTCTTGCGCAGCTTGCGCGCGGCGGAGACCAGGCGCTCGGGCGCCCAGGACTGGATAGTCAGGGGACAGTTTTTCATAGAGATTATCTTTCTGGTTCCAGACCACTACCTGGAGCCGAGTGTGTTTGAGGAAACGTGGCCTCAGAGAGCGCGCCGGCGTTCAAGGCACAGCTTGTGTCGCGGGCGCGCTTTACGGCTGTGAAACGGTTAGGTTCTGTCGCTATTTCTGGGCGATACAGTTGAAAGTCAAACCACGCAATGCGCCAGTTAAGCAGTTATGCAGAGAGGAGAAGGCCCGGTGTATACTTCGTTTCGCCAGCAAGCGGCGAAAACATACCATGTTCTCTGACTTTTATTGTTCGCACACATCGCCGGGCTTCGCAATCAAAATAAGTGGGTACACGTCTGTCACCCACCCCAGGACCCGCAACGCGCTCAGACGTTGCAGCGGCCCACCATTCACACTGCGATTGCGCACCTCGTCCAAAGCCTCACTCATGAGTGGCGCCCGCCGCATACATGTGCGCCTGACTTGTCGCCGGAACATCACAGCGCGCAAACTGCCGCGTTTGGCTCGCTATAAGTATTCCAGGCTGTACTTTTACCCGATTTTCGGGTCCATTTTCCTCCTCAAACTCGGTCTTCTCAGCGGCAGCCCATCCACGTGCTTTAGAGCTAGCCGTTTACCTGCATCGCCGCTCGCCATCTGCCCGGCGCCACAGGAGAAGAGACTTGCTGCGCTGCTGGCCGACCAGAGATCCGTGCAGCCACATGTCGGCGCGGTACGCCGTTGCGAGCGGTTCGTTGGCAACCGTGACGCCACGAGTTTTTCTAACTGCGGGAAGTGG
>JAFATG010000014.1 GCA_019244055.1 Acidobacteriaceae bacterium
ATCGATATCAAGAGCGAGGAAGAAAAGCGTCGCGAGCTCGAGACAAAGATGGCCGATATGGTGATCTCGGGAGCGCCCGTCTCCGTATTGGTCGATCATGGGCTGCCTGAGGCGATTCTTGAAATCCTTGTGGGCGCCGGAATCGGCACCGTCGAGAAGCTCGGCTCCATGACGCCGGAAGAATTGGAAGCAATTCCGGGCATCGACGAGGAAACGGTTAGTCAAATCCAATCAACCGTGGTCTCTTTCTATGGACAATATGAAGAAGAGGCACCGGAGAGCGAAACCGCTCCGGCCACCGCAGAAGAGTTAGAGAATGTAATTGAAGAAACGGAGAGCGAAGAAGCGGGTTTGCTCGAAGGCGCCGAGCAGGCTGAGCCCTTGGCTTTCCAGAATATTGAAACCGGTGTATTGGAACACGATTTAGCCCGCCATGAACCCGCCCTGCTGGAGGAAATCGATAAGGGTGAAGTTCTTGATCTGGGGCGCGTGGAAGGATTGTCCGGCGCACCTTCCGCTCTAAGAAGTCTTGTGGAATCAGATGAGAACGGCGACGCCGCTCCTTCTGATACCATCAAAAATACTGAATAATCAGCGAATTGCCGTTGTGCAAGGAGTTATCTAGCAGTTTCTTCTATGAAGAAAGTCAGAATCAACGAGCTGGCGCGGGAGCTTGAAGTGAAACCCGGCGTCATCATTGATCTCTTGCCCGAATTGGGCGTCCACGAGAAAAAGACGCATTCCAGCTCAGTCGATGAAGAGGTTGCGCTTGAACTCCGGCGGCGCTTGTGCGGCAGCACCGAAGGTCCCCAGCGTGAATCGCGCGATGAAAGTGTATCCAAACCTTCGTCCCCAGCCGCAGAGGAAGCCGTCGCGCCGCCTGTAGAATCCGAGCCGCAGGAGCCGGTGGTACGGCCTCCGCTCAACGCGCCACTTCGTCCGCACGGAACTGCCACTCCGCCCCCTGCCGCGCCGACACCTCCGCCGCCCGCTATTGAGACCTCGCAGCCTGAAGCCGAAGCAGCTAGCGCGACAACGCCCTCGGCCAACCCTCCTGCCGGAACCGTCTCGTTGCCAGAAGGGCTAGTTGAGCACGATCGGCCGATTCCTTCATTCCGTCCTCTCCGGCCACCTTTAGGAGGCGGCGGCGCGATTCATCCGCCGCTGGCTCAACAGTCGGGCCAACCGCATACACCAGGCTTGGTCAACCGGACGATTGCGATTCCAGCCAAACCGGCTCCAACATTGCCGTTCAAAACAAGGCCTTCGATGCCGGTGGCTTCTCCGACCGGCCCGCGTCAACCGCTTCCGCCGGAATCTCCCAAGCCGGTATTGGGAGAACGCGCGGCTCGTCCCGGCCCTGGCGCCGAGCTGCCCCCACCGCCACTACAGACTCCTCTGCCCAAATCCCCACTGGCGCCTACGCACGTGGTTGTTCCCGGTCCGTCAGCACCATTGGCTTCATCACCCACTGTGCCGGGCTCTCCCGCTCCTCGGCAACCGGTTCCGCGGCCGTCTAGTGGTCTGACGCCCGGCGCTCCCATTGCTCCGCGTCCGGCCGGGTCGCGGCCTGGGTTAGCGGGACAGCCGGCGGCCCGCCCAGTGGTTCCGCCCCGTCAGGATATTCTTCAGCGGTTGAACAAACAGCCGACCCGGCCCGGTCAGGCTGCTTCTCCCACGGCAGCGCGTCCCGGCGCTCCCGCGCGGCCCTCGCCGGCACCCGGTCAGCCGCTCTATCGTGGACCGATCCGCCCTGGCCAGCCGATCGTGCGCCCTGGCGGTCCCGGCTTCCCCGCGCAGCCGGGCCAACGCCGGCCTGGCGGCCTCCGTCCTTTGCACCCGACTTCGCTCCGGCCGGAACCTGCCACCGTACCGACCGAGCCGGGGCGCCGGCATCAAGCCAAACCGGGTGTCCGCGGACCAGTTCGCAAGCGTGAGGATCTGGAAGAGGGAAACCTCCGCGAGCGCATTTCGAAGCGGCCTACCATTGCGGAACCACCTCCGATCGATCGCGAGATCACCGTCTCGGAAGGCATCAGCGTCAAAGAGCTATCCGAGAAGCTCGGGGTGAAGGCGAATCTCGTCATTAAGAAACTCGTCGAGAGAAAGATCTTCGCCACCATTAATCAGACGCTCGATGTGAAATTGGCCGAGGAGCTGGCGCGTGAGTTTGGCGCATCGACCAACCAGGTCAGCTATGAAGAGGAGTCAACCCAGGATATCGGGCTAGCCGAAGCGCCCAGGGACCTGGTCAAGCGTGCTCCGGTGGTCACCATCATGGGTCACGTCGACCATGGGAAAACATCACTTCTCGACGCCATTCGCCAGACGAATGTGGCGGGCCGCGAAGCTGGCGGCATTACCCAGCACATTGGCGCCTACTATATCGAGAAGAATGGCCGCAAGATCGTGTTCATCGATACTCCCGGCCACCAAGCGTTCACCCGCATGCGCGCCCGCGGCGCAAAGGTGACCGATATTGTTGTCCTGGTTGTGTCGGCCGACGACGGCGTAATGCCTCAGACGCTCGAAGCGATCGACCACGCCCGAGCTGCCAATGTTCCGATCATTGTCGCGATCAATAAAATCGATAAACCGGACGCACAGCCCGAGCGAGTCAAGCAGCAGCTTGCCGATCGCGGTTTGCTGGCGGAAGATTGGGGCGGCGATGTGGTGATGGTCCCCGTCTCCGCCAAGATGGGCCAGAACCTCGACCTCCTTCTTGAAATGATCCTCCTGGTGGCGGATCTGCAGGATCTCAAAGCCAATCCGGACCGGCCCGCCGTGGGTACGGTTCTCGAAGCGAAGCTGGACAAGGGTCGCGGGCCAGTTGCCACCATGCTGGTTCGTAACGGAACTCTTCGCGTCGGCGATTTCTTTATCTGCGGCGCGCTGTTCAACAAGGTCCGCGCCATGTTCGACGACCGCGGCAATCCCGCCAAAGAGGCTGAACCCTCAATGCCGGTGGAGGTTATCGGTCTGGAAAGCTTGCCTGAGGTCGGCGACACGTTCCAGGTTGTTTCCGACACTTCCAAGGCGAAGCAGATCGTGATCTACCGCGAGGCCAAAGCTCGTGATGTAGCGATGGCCAAGGGAGCTCGTGTCGCGACTCTTGCTTCTCTCAATGAGCAGTTCAGGGAGGGGCAGCTCAAAGAACTGAATCTCGTGATTAAAGCCGACGTCGGCGGTACGGCCGAAGTACTCTCCGACACGCTTCAACAGCTTTCGAACGAGAAAGTTCGCGTGCGCGTGCTCCGAACCGGCGTAGGCGCCATTACCGAAGATGATGTCCTGCTCGCGTCCGCCTCCGATGCGCTGATTATCGGCTTTAACGTCAGGCCAGAGCGGAACGCTCAAGCTACCGCCGAGCAGCAGAAGGTCGATATTCGCCTGCACAGCATCATCTATGAACTGATCGACGAAGTCCAGCGCGCCATGACAGGACTCCTCGAGCCGGTCTATAAAGAAACGATTCAGGGTCATGCGGAGGTGCGCGAGACCTTCAAGATCAGCAAGGTTGGAACCGTTGCCGGCTGCTACGTCTCGGATGGCGCGGTACGGCGCGACAGCCAGATACGCGTGCTGCGTAATGGAGACGTCGTGCATACGGGCCGCATCGAAGCGTTAAAGCGTTTCAAGAACGATGCCAGCGAGGTAAAGAACGGCCTCGAATGCGGTATTTCGATTGTCAACTTCAATAACGTCCAGATCGGTGACGTTCTCGAAGCATTCACAATGGAGCGGATTGCGGCTGAGCTGCCTCCTGCGCTGGTGCAGTAGTTTCAGGGGCTACGTCTGATCGCCGCGCTGCTACGGCAATGGCCTCGATCGGCATTCTCACGCTCGACATTCACGTAGAGAGCTCGCATTCTTTGAAAGAAAAGCGGCACGTGATTAAGAGCCTGAAAGACCGGTTGCGTCAGCGCTTCAACGTCTCGGTAGCTGAGGTCGATCACCTCGATTCCTGGCAGGCCTCGGTCGTAGTGGCTGTGACCGTCTCCAATGATCGCGTGCACGCGGAGCAAATTCTCCACGCAGTGGAGGCGCACGCCGAATCATTGCTTGGCGGCGATTTGACCGGCACCGGCATCGAGTGGGTCTGAGGCAAACCAGCCGTACACTCAGAGTGAGGGCGTATGGACAGTCATCGAGTTGAACGCGTTTCTGAAGCATTGCGCGAAGAACTCGGCGAGCTGATCGCGTATGAGCTGTCCGATCCTCGGATCGGAGACGCCGTAGTGACCGAGGTGCTAGTATCCCCGGACATGCGGCACGCTCAAGTGAGACTCCATTTGTCAGACGATGAGTCCGGACAGAGGGAAACTATCCAGGCGCTGGATGGCGCCAGGCATTTCCTTCGGCGTCAGCTTGCCGAGCGTCTGAATCTCTATCGCGTCCCCGAATTGCACTTTGAAGCAGACGTATCCCTTACGGGCGACCAGCGGATGGAGCACTTACTTAAGCGCATTCGTCGGGGGCGTCCTCGCCAAGAATAGGCGTTCGACATTAGCATTTCGCCACTAGCGTGTAGACTCTAATAGTCAACAGCATGGGTTCGCGCTTTGGCCCCACTTACAGTTGTACTTGCCTCCCGAGGATGGCACCCGAGGAGGATCTATGCGACTGGCTCCTTTAGGTGGCCGGTTTCTGGAGGCTTGCCGGAGGAGAAGCACGGACGTTCGCCCGGTCTGGTTCATGCGCCAGGCCGGGCGCTATCTCAAGCCGTACCGGGATATTCGTTCCAAACACTCTATTCTCGAGATCTGCAAGAAGGCGGAGCTCGCCGCTGCCGTGACTCTACAACCTGTCGAGATCCTCGATGTGGATGCCGCGATCATATTCGCAGATCTGCTGTTGCCGGTCGAGCCGATGGGGCTAGATCTCGAGTTCATTGCCGGCGAGGGTCCATCGATCCACAACCCGATAACGGCGCCGGAGGATATAGACGATCTCTCTACAAGCCGCACCGACGACCTGGGATACGTCGGCGAATCGATTCGACTTGTAGGTCGCGCTCTCAGCGGCAGAGTTCCCGTTATCGGATTCGTGGGAGCACCTTTCACACTCGCCAGCTACATGGTCGAAGGAGGCCCCTCGAAGACATTTCTAAAGACCAAGAAGCTGATGTTTGGCGACGAAACTATGTGGCGGCGCTTAATGGGCAAACTGGTCGACGTGCTCGGGGATTTTGCGGGGCTGCAAGTAGGCGCTGGCGCGCGAGCGGTTCAAGTTTTCGATAGTTGGGTGGGAGCGCTGAGCCCCGAAGACTATGTTCGCTATGTCCAACCATACTCACGGGCCTTGATTGAGCGTATTCGAGCAGCGGGCGTACCGGTCATTCATTTTGCAACGGGAGCAGCCGGCTTGTTCCGCGAGTTGCACGCGGCAGGCGGCGATGTTCTCGGCGTCGATTGGCGTATCAACATCGACCAGGCCTGGATGGACATCGGCTATCGATCGGCTATTCAGGGGAATCTGGATCCAGTCGCATTGTTTGCACCCTTACCCGAGCTGCGCACCAAAGTCACTGATCTCTTGCGGCGAACGGGAACACGCCCGGGCCATATCGTCAACCTTGGTCATGGAATCTTACCTGAGACTCCCGTCGAAAACGTGAAGTCCGTGGTCCAGATCGTCCGCGAGTTCCATCGCTGAAGTGGCGAACGACGGCGTCATTATTGTTGGCGGCGGGGTGTCTGGCCTGGCGACTGCGAACTTTCTTGCCACCAGGGGAGTCGCCTCCACTCTCTTTGAAAAGAACGATCGCTTAGGCGGCTTAATCAAGACGGATCTGGTGGAGGGCTGCCGTCTCGAAGCCGGGCCTGACAGCTTCCTTTCAGCCAAACCTGCCGTTACTGAAATTGCCGGGATGCTAGGTTTGGCTGATCACATCATTGGCTCGAATGATAAGGCCCGCCGGGTTTACGTTGTACGCGACGGGAAGCTTGTTGCCATGCCCAAAGGAATGGTCATGATGGTTCCGGCACAGTGGGGGCCGGTTTTTCATTCGCGTCTGTTTTCAACGGGCACTAAGGCTCGGCTGCTTGCCGAGATTTTTGAGAAACCCACCATTCGGTCTGAAGATGTCTCGGTCGGCCAGTTCGTTGAGGAGCATTTCGGGAAAGAGATTCTCGAATACATAGCTGAACCGCTACTCTGCGGAGTCTACGGTGGAGACTCGGCGAGCTTGAGCGCCGAAAGTGTCTTACCTCGTTTCCTGAGCTATGAAGCCAGATACGGGAGCCTCATAAAAGGTGTTCGCGAGGAAAGCGCCAAAACACCCAGGTCCGGCCCTCTCTTTTCGAGTTTTCGAAATGGCATGGGGGAGCTGATTGATGCTCTGGCGAGTGGCTCTCGATCGTATTGCAAGATCGTCCATTCGGCAGTAACCAACCTGGAACAGACGACGGCCGGATGGCGAGTGGCGGCAGACGGAAAGACTCTGGAGGGGGCGGCCCTCGTCCTTGCCTGCCCAAGCTATATAACTGGAGAGCTGCTGGCAAACATTTCACCGGTTCTCGCTTCCCACCTGAGTTCGATTCCTTACTCTTCGGCAATTCTGGTAACACTCGTACTGAGGGCGTCCGAAATTAAGGGCAAACTGGACGGCTTCGGTTTTCTGGTGCCTCGCGCAGAGCGCCGGTCTATTGCCGCTGCCACGTTCATCCATAACAAGTTTCCCGGCCGGATCCCGCCGGAGTTGGCCGGTATTCGCGCGTTCATCGTCGGAAAGGAGGCAAAGGAGTTGCTGAATGCACCTGAATCCGAACTACTGAACTTGGTTCGTGAGGAGCTTCGCCGCCTAACTGGCGTACAAGGACAACCAGTTTTTTCGAGCGTTTATAGGTGGCCTGATTCTATGCCTCAATATGTGGTGGGACATAAAGAACGGCAGCGTGCGATAGCGGACTGCCTGGAACACTTTGCCAGTTTGTATCTCGTCGGCAATAGTTATGACGGCATAGGAATACCGGACTGCGTTCATTTAGCAAGACAGGCAGCGGATCGTCTCTCACGTGAATAAAATTTCACCCTCGACAAAGGAACTTCGACCGGGCCGGGAAATCTATGTGTCTAATCTTCGGATAGCCGGACGTCTCATATATGTGAGTTGATTCCGAATCGAGAATAAATGCGAATGAGAAATCCCGTATAAAGGAGGGTGTGAAGCATATGAAGGTATTAATGGGAGCGCTGCTCGCAACGCTGGTTGCTATTCCAGCGTTGGCGCAGAAGGGCGTTGACGCCCGGCTTCAAGCAGCGACTGAGACTTTACAAGCAGCGATGAATGCGAATGACAAGGGGATTCCGCAAGATCTGCTGAACAAGGCATCTTGCGTAGTAGTGATTCCTAGTGTGAAGGCGGGCGGCTTTATTGTTGGTGCTGAGTACGGAAGAGGCTTTTTTACGTGCCGCCGGGCTAGCGGGGTCGGCTGGAGCAGCCCGGGTTGCATTTCGGTGAAAGGCGGCAAATTCGGCCTTCTCATCGGTGGCAAGGAAACGGATGTGATCATGCTGGTGATGAATAAGAACGGCATGGAGCATCTTTTGAGCGATAAGTTCCAACTCGGCGGAGAGGCTTCAGCGGCAGGGGGTCCCGTAGGGCGAGATTCTTCTGCAATGACAGACGCTGAGATGCATGCCGAAATCCTGACCTACTCGCGTTCGCGAGGCATCTTTGGCGGCCTTGATTTAGCTGGTGCCGCGGTGACCCAGGATGAGAAGTCGAATGACGAGCTATACGGCGAGTCGATCACGAATAAACAGATCATCGGAGGTACCGAGCACACGCCGGAAGCGGCTCAGGCTTTCATTCACACGCTCGACAGAATCTCTTCCCGCAAGTAACTCGCGTCTCCTTCAGGAAGAACACGGGCCACCCCCTCGGAAACGAGGCGGGTGGCCTTTGCGTTGTTCGGGAGCAGTGATTAGAGACAATAGTGATTGGCTTCAACACAAGACAGGATTTGCGTGGCCCTTCTGTATGGCGGCCGGTCGGGAGAACACGAAATTTCCGTGCGCTCCGCCAACTCGGTGAGAGCGGCACTTGATCACTCCCGCTATGAAGTTTCCGACATCTTCATCACTAAAGAGGGCAAGTGGATGCCTGCCCCCCTTTTACCCGAACCGGGTGCCAATCCCGGTATCGACGTTGCCTTTCCGATGCTGCACGGCACCTTCGGGGAGGACGGAACGCTTCAAGGCCTCTTGGAATTAGCGGGACTGCCCTACGTCAGCGCCGGTGTGCTTGCATCCGCGGTATCGATGGACAAGGCGATGACGAAGCGCTTGTGCCAACTGGCCGACCTTCCCGTCGTCGAGCATGTCGTAGTGAGCCGTACGTGCATCGAGCTTGGAGCCATTGCGCTACCGTTCGATTATCCGGTCTTTGTAAAGCCCGTCAATCTCGGGTCCTCAGTTGGCATATCGAAGGTCGAGAGCGAGGCAGGATTGATGGATGCCCTCCGGCTGGCAGCCCGCTTCGACAACTCCGTTATCATCGAGCGCAGCGTGAGCGGACGCGAATTTGAATGCGGAGTCCTGGGCGGCAATCCGCCGAAAGCATCGATACCATGCGAGATCATTCCATCTCAGAAGTTTTACACCTACGAAGATAAGTATTTTCTTGATCAGGCTCGCATCGATCTACCTGCAAAACTGGATGACGAGCAGACAGCCCAGATACAACGCCTGGCAGTCTCCGCATTTCAGGTCGTGAAATGCGAATGCATGGCGCGAGTCGATCTCCTCATGGACAGCGCGACAGGCCAATTTTACGTGAACGAGATCAATACGATTCCTGGCTTCACCTCGATCAGCATGTTCCCCAAGATGTGGGAATACTCCGGCTTGCCGTATCCAAAGCTGCTGGACCGGCTGATCGAGCTGGCGATCGAACGCGCTGAGACCCGGTTGCAAACTCAGTATGCGCTGTAGCCTGGCAGCCAAGCTGTGCTTGGTCAACACGGTATGCAGACTCGCCCTGGTCTGCGCGTTGCAGGCGCAACAGGTACCTGAAAAGCCGTCGTCCGCCCCTCTGGAGAGTGCGGGCAAAGCGGTGGATAAACCTGAACTTCAGGGTGACCCAGCAAAAGACGTGACGCCGTACCTGCGGAAGTTTATCGACATCCTCGCCACGGTTCAAACGGAATCGGCAGATCCGGAGCCGGTCGATAAGCTGGTCTACGAGGGTGCGATTCCGTCAATGTTGCGCCAGCTTGATCCGCACACTCAGTTTTTCGACCCCGCGCAATTCAATCAGCTCAAGCAAATGGAAGATTCCGAGCAGAAGGGCTTTGGAAGCATCGTTTCCGTTCTTCCAGGGCAGGTGATTTTTTTACAGACGCTTCCCGGAACACCTTCGAATAAGGCGGGCATTCAAGCCGGCGATGAATTGGTAGCAATAAATAACGTCGGCATCGCAAGACTCGAGCCGCAGCAGATAATTGAGTTGCTGACGGAAGCGAGACAACAGAAAGTAACAATTTACATTCGCCGCCCAGGAAATGCGCGCATATTGCCGTTTACGCTGACTCCGGAACTGGTGGATTCGCCCAGCGTAGACCGGGCCTTCCTGCTCGCAACCGGCTATGGTTACATCCGCGTATCAAGCTGGGATCTGCAAACCGCCAGACAGCTTCAAGATGCGATCCAGAAGCTGGGAGGAAACAAGCTGGCCGGACTGGTTCTGGATCTGCGCAACAATCCGGGCGGAATTGTGAAGACGGCTCTCGATGCGGCCGCTCTATTCCTGCAACCCGGACAAAAGATCCTGACAGCCAGAGGCCGTACCAGCGAAGTGGAAACGGCGTCTGTACCAGACAAGGTCTCCCCTTATCAATTCAAGATCGCGGTCCTTATTAATGAAAAGACCGCGAGCGCCTCCGAGATACTGTCTGGCGCCTTGCAGGATCATGACCGAGCGGTGATTGTCGGCGAGCCAAGTTACGGCAAGGGGTTGGTGCAGAGTGTTCTGCCGCTATCGGAAGGCACCGGACTGGCTATCACGACGGCTTTTTATTACACTCCGAGTGGCCGGTCGATTCAGCGCCCCCTCCGGAATTCCGCTCTTTCAGAGACATTTGCCGAAAGCAGTGCGCCTCAGCTTCCGGAGTACAAAACCGATCGCGGGCGTGTGGTTCGGGGAGGCGGTGGTATTCAGCCCGACGTGCTCATTAGCCCAGCGCCCCTTAGTCGTCTTGAAACCGTTCTGGAAGCCAGCGGCGCCGTGACTCAGTTCGCGACCGATTACCTTTCAAAGCATGGGCCGCTGTCAAGCCCTTTCGAGGTCACACCGGAGATTCTCGACGAATTAAGAGTATTTTTGTCGGCGCGACAGATTCAGCCCAACATCGCCGAATGGGGGGCGGAGCGAACCTGGATCAGCAATCGCCTCAAGCAGGAGATCGTTACGCAGGCGAAGGGAGTGGATAAAGGGGACGAGATCGAAGCGGGGCATGATGTTCAGGTTGAGGCAGCGTTAAAAGCGATGCAGGACAAATCGCTGTCGGCCGCGCGCTGACTTTGCGAGAATCTCTATGCTCGCTCGCTCCTGCCTACATGTATGACGGTCAAGGGGTTGTCTCTCGTGCTTTGGCCTGATTCCGTTCTCTCACGCACGGCGTTTGGCTCGCCGTCATTCCTCTGCGTGTATTGGGGTTCCTGGCGACGTTCGGCCTGAAGACGATAATTGATCGATGGAATTAGAGCCGAGGTTGGCCCGGCGTAGTTTGTCGGTTCCTTCAGGTATATTTAACGCGGCCGGTTTTCGGCCCGGCGCGGCATTTCTTCCCTGGGTGCTGGTTTCGCATCGTTGGCGGTTCTCGCAACCGCGAATTGATCATGCCCGAATCCAATTGAGGTTAGCTCGTACGCTGTCAATTGCATCGACCAGTGCACCGAAGTGCTCATAAATGCATGGAACGTTAACACTTCCTGGCGCCTAGCAACGGAAGGACCCTCTCGAAGCTCAGTAGCCTTTTACCTTCCGGGCCGGTGATTGGGTCTGTCCTGAGTTCCCCCACTTTCCGAGGAGAGGAACAATTCCGGTTCGATGCTCGTAACTTACGGCAGTATCGGGAGTATTGACCTATATGAGGTACGCAATCCGTGTCCTTGGCCGGGAGAAAACGTTCGCTGCATTCGCAATCCTGACGTTAGCGTTGGGAATCGGCGCGGTTACCACAATATTTTCAATTGTCGATAGCGTGTTGCTGGAACCGCTGGCTTATAAAGATCCGGGACGGCTGTATGCGGCTTCGGAGTCGGTGGCGAAGTTTGCTCATGTGTATCCGGACCTGCCCGTCAACGGGTCGCATTTCTGGTCATGGCAAAAGCAGTGCCGGTCGTGTGAATCCGGGGCTTTGCTCAATCCCGCGACGTTCAACTTGACGGGTTCGGGGGAGCCCGAAGTGGTTGACGGCGCCACATGCACTTGGCCGGTGTTTCAAGTGCTCGGGGTCAAACGCGAGCTCGGGCGGACGTTCGAGGCAAGCGACGATCAACCCAATGCAAACCGGTTCGTCGTAATCAGCGACTCGCTTTGGCGGCGAAGGCTTGGAGCGGATCCCCGTGTAATCGGCAAAACGATTCAGATCGACGGGGAGCCGAATGTTGTTGTCGGGGTACTGCGTCCGGATTTCCGCTTCCCGTCAGGAGAAGGGCTCGGCCCATTAAATCAGTTTCCCAAGCACGCGGAGATCTTCAAGCCAATGGGATTTGATTTGCCAAAGATGAGCCGAGTTGGGCAGTTCAATTATGCTTGCGTGATGCGGCTGCGACGTGGCGCGAATCCTTCAAGAGCAGAGGCGGAGATGACGGCCGCGATCGCCGATGCAGGGCGTCAGATGGAGACGCCCATAGATGCTCACTTAGTTCCACTTCAGCAGCAGGTCACGGGAAGTTCGCGAGGCGCCCTGACGCTCCTTCTCGGGGCCGTGGGGGCGGTTTTGCTGATCGTCTGCCTCAATTTGGGCAATCTGATGTTGGTGCGCGCGAACGAGCGGGCTCGCGATGTGGCGATTTGCCGGGCGCTAGGAGCCGATGCGGGTCAGCTTTTCCGGCCGGTTCTAGCGGAGAGTCTACTGTTAGGGTTCAGCGGCGGAGCGCTGGGCGTGGTGCTGGCATACGCGGGAGCACAGATCCTGGTGAAAACGTCGCCCATGGACATTCCACGGCTGACCGAAGTGCATGTCAGTCTTACCGTGCTGCTGTTTGCCTTCTGCATATCGGCTGTCTGCGGGCTCATTTGCGGATTATGGCCGGCAATCCGCGGGATGCGCGTGGAGCCTGCCGACGCTCTCCGATCCGGTTCGCGGTCGGCCACTCAAGGCAGCGCCGGCGTACGATCACGGGAATGGCTGGTGGGAGTGCAAGTGGCCTTGAGCACAGTACTGTTGGTGATAGCTGCGCTGCTCGGCTTGAGCTTCTTCCGGGTCATGCATGTGGAGCGGGGTTATGCCGTAGATCGCGTACTCTCTGCGGATGTGACGCTTCCCCATTCCCGTTATCAAACGGATGCGCAGCGCATCTTGTTCCACCAGCGGGCGCTCGAAGCGCTCGAGACGTTACCAGGAGTGCGATCGGCGGGGTTGATCAGCTCGTTGCCGTTGAAGGCTCAGGTTTGGGGGGATTCCGTCAGCAAGAAAGGCGACACGCGTGCCCGCGCAGAGCGTCCGCTGGCGGACTACCGGTTTGTGAGCGAGCACTATTTCGAAACGATGGGAGTGGAGCTAAAGCAAGGCCGGTTTCTGACAGCACGTGATCGCACGCGCAAAGTAGCGTTGATCTCCGAGAATGCGGCACGCAAGGTTTGGCCGGGAGAAGATGCGGTCGGTAAGCTGATACGCAACGACCCCAGAACCGAGTGGGCGGAGATTATCGGTGTTGTCGCCGATGTGCGCACAGACAGCCTGGACAAACAGCCGCCGATGATGGTTTACGTCCCCTACTGGGATGGCGCGTACTGGCAGGGATCGGTCTGGGGCGATGAGACTTATGTCGTGTGCACAGCACAGGACCCGGCGGCAATGGCCAGCTCACTGCGGGCGGCGATTCATAAGTTGGACCCGGAACTGCCCCTCGCAAACGTGCTCACGATGCGGGAGATTATGTCAGAGTCTGTCAGCAGTCGAAGATTCCAGACACTACTCGCCGCCGTCTTTGCGGGCGCGGCGTTACTGTTGGCATGCCTTGGAATCTATGGCGTGATTTCATACAGCGTGGCGAGGCGGACAAATGAGATTGGGATTCGCATCGCGGTCGGGGCGCAACCTTCACAGGTTTCATTGCTGGTGTTTCGGCAGGGTGTTCGCCCCGTGATCGGCGGGTTGCTTGTTGGAGTGGCGGGCGCATTGACGGCGGGGCGGCTGATTCGAAGCCTTCTGTTCGGCACAGACGCGCGCGATCCGGCGGCGATGTTGGCGGTGGTCGCTCTACTACTTGGGGTGGCCGCTATGGCGTGTTGGGCGCCTGCGCGAAGAGCGTCTCGGATTGATCCTGCGACTGCTCTGCGGAATGAGTAGCGCTGTGGGGGACTAGAATGGAAGGCCGTGGAAAACCTCGCGGTCGAGAAATCGGAGTTGATCTTCGCTGCTGCCTCGTCGATTTACTTGCGTTCAGGTTCCGAGCGGGGAGTCGGCGATACGGAAATAACGGGAACAGCCTTGGACAGGGCGGAAACGAGGCAGGGCCAGATGGATCTTTGTCCGGTTTTCTTGGGAGCCGGGCACGGACCTATCCTCGTTTTGTTCAGTGCCTCGGAGTGGCCCGACATTCGAAAGATCGATCGATAGTACCGCAAGATTTCGTAAAAGGCTTGGACCCACTCTCAGATACAAGGAAATATTCGTCGACGGCTGGGCTCTTCGGCCGCCAGCTTAAAGCAATCAAGCCTCATATGATGGCGGTGCAATTGGAGCGTAGCGTGCGGTTGCGCCCAGGGCAGTGGGAGTTTGATCGGCTTTGGTTTGTAGTGCGTTGTTACTGAATGCGCCAGCCGCGGCGAATCAAACGCTTCGTGAACGAAGCATGGCGCCGTCACGACCTGCTGCATTACCGACCCGGCAGATATTTCACGAGTTGCCGATGCAGCACTTGTAAATAGCCACTTCACATCCCGGTGTTCATAAGATCCCCGTCGTTCCGACTGTTCATCGCAAAGGCAACGACGTGATCGTGCCGTAGATTTCCTCGTAAAGATGAGAAACGTCCGTAGGCGTCCAGCCGACGAGGCCGAAATGATCCACCTCAAAAGTTCCCTTGTGATTCTTTAGAGTTGCCGATGCGACGGGGACCACGCCGTCGTTCTCCTGTCCAGTCGAATCGAGTAGAATCCCAGGCACACTTAACAGCGGCGTCGTGCGAGCGGGTGTTATCGATCCGGCATAGCTGTAACTGGGCACGCCGCGCAGATCGTGCTGGTCATCGGGAAAATTCTGCCGACATTTTTCCGTTGTCAATTCGCTGAGGGCATCGTCATCGAGGGAAAACAAGCCGCGAAAATAAGCTGCCAGCCCGGAGTAATCGCCGTTGCCAAGGTTACTCACCGCACTCCGCAGTTCGCCGACTGCAAAGTGACTTTCAGCCTCTGCCTCAAACGGCCACGTCGCTGCCACCTGAATCTCATAATGTCCGATCGCGGCGATGAGCCGCGCTGCATTCACCTGAAGCAGGATGGCGGGATTTGTCACCACGTCCGCGACCAGCGTTCCCCGGAACGGAGTGCCGAGCACCGTTAAGCTGGCGATGTTTGTGGCACCGCCGGCGATGAGAGAGCGGGCATCGAGCCCACCCATGCTGTGGGCGATTACGTGAACGTTCTGACCTGGGAAGTGGTCATTGATGGCCTGGGCCAGTTGCGCCGAGCGATCCTTGAGCGTGCCTTTTGGCGGCACGTCTGGAGCAAACACCTGTGTAGCTCCAGCGGCCTTTAAAATTGAAGCGATGTTGTTGAAATAGTGCAGCGGTCCGAGGGTGCCAAACCCCAAGTATCCATGTGCCAGGACGAGTGGTGGTGAAGGCATTCGGAACGACTCTTCGCGGTCCCGTGCGCAGCCGCGAACAGTAGCCAATATATCTAAAAGATCGAGCCCTGCGTGAAATTGAGTAGTGGGGTCCTAAAGCACCAGTACCTGAAATTGTGGTCCCAAGCGACCACGCTCAACTGTCATGCGTGATTCCACCTGAGTAGGAGCGCCCAACCGATCAGGTGGAAGCAGTTATTGAAGGCCATGACGACGCTTCCCGTCGGACGACCCGATCCAAGCGCGACACGGTTTGCAATCGAAAATGAAGGGGATCTTTAATATCGTGGATAATGAACCGGCTGAAGTTCTGTCTGGCAGCCTGAACTTGCCCAAAGCGATCGGAGCTAAACCGCCGCGACATCGTTCCAGTGTTCGTTGGACGATTGTTCATGGGCGAACCTGATCGGAGAAGACCACGAGAACGTCACGATCTCGATCTGCCTCATGGAGGCGCAACCCGGACGTGACGCCCCGCTGTATATCCTATAAATACGACGAAATCGTGATGGTCCAGGACGGGCGCTCGCGTTTGGTGGTCGGCGGTGAAATACGCGAGGCGGTCGCGGTCGCATCATCGTAGTAAAGTCGAGAACGCCGCACGAATTCATCTATATCGGCGACAGGGTGCTCAACCAGATCGATATTCACGTGAATCGGTTTTTCAAACAGGAGAATCTGGAGCCGACCGAAGTATCGCGACGGGCGAACCTGCCATGCGCAGCGCGAACGTTGACAGGCGCGCGGCTCGCCTACACTCGGGAGGGCACTGGTCAACCGCTGCTTTGCCTCCACGGCGGTATGGGTATCGACTCGGCCAGTTTGCGCGTGGCGGGAATCAGGTCGCTTGCGGCGCGCGGATGTGACGTTGTGATTGTCGATCACCGCGGACATGGCGAATCGTCCGCAATTATGTCCGCCGAGTGCACGCACGAAACCTGGGCGACGGATGCATTCAAACTGACCCGACATCTCGGATGGAAAAAGTTCGCGCTGCTTGGTCATTCATATGGCGGGTTCATCGCGCTCGAGTATGCCGTTCGATGGCCTCACACATTAACCCACCTGATCCTGGTTGCAACCTCCGCCGGACCGGTTCGATTTGTCCCGGCCCCATGCTCGAGGGATGACGAATTACGACAGCATTTTGAAAAAATTTGGCCGGCGTTTTTTGTCGGTTCGAATAAGCACTGGGAGCTTTTCGAGAGTCTTCGTTTTTCAGCGGCACCGTATCGCGCGGCCTTCGACCGCGAGCTTCCCAATTACGATCTCCGCTTCCGAATGCGGAGCCTCGAGGTTCCCGCGCTGTTGATCGTCGGGAGCGAAGACCGCTACAGGAGGGATATGGAATGGTTGGCCGAGGAGCTTCCCTCGGCGTCGCTTCACATCGTGGAACGCGTGGGACACTTTCCATTTGTCGAAGCGCCGGAAGAATTTCTGGACGCGGTGTCCAGATTCATTTCGGGTGAACGAAAGGAGATGCACCGTGGCCGCTAATGAACATCTAGCGAATCGTGTGCGAGTTGCGCTCGGTGCCCGGGCTGTAGGCGTGGGCATCAATCTTACAGTTCAGGACGCGGTGGCTGCGGCAAACGTGCGCGCAGAGCCGCTGAAACGTAGAGCGGTTACAGAGGCGGTCTTGGCACAACGAACGGGCTACATGTAGCTCCCGTGACGCAAACGGGAAGCCGCGCATATCAACCCAGGAACACTCGTCGGCTCAGTGCCACCTTATGCCGGCGCGATACGTTCTGATCGCGATACGTTCTGATGTAGTCCGGAAGCGCCGTGTACCTGATTCTGCCGCTACACCGCGTAAAGCGCGCCCGGGGATTCTGTGCATCGACATGGTTTAGTTTGGACGGTTCCTGTTGCCGATACACAAAGGCTCGCGAGCCATTATTGAACAACCCGGCTCAATGATGAAGTCTGGCTGCAACGGCGCGTCGCGGCGGATGTCGACTCTCGCTTGGCTCTCTTGAAAGACTTCGATGTCGATGTACTATTACCCATCGTGACTATAAGAAATTTCCAAGCGAGACGACAATCATTCCGCTCGGAGAAGCACGCTCCAGCCCTACTTTGGATCGGCGGCGAATCGCCCCAAATACAGCGCTCGACCGCAATAAGCCCGAGGAGTCAGAGGTTGGCGGGTAACCGAGTGGCAGGTGTATGGAGCGGCGGAAGGCTGCGAAATCAATCCGAGTTGTGTGGCCGCCGATCTGACGATAAGAACCGATCGGAGCTCACAATCGGTTTTGCGACACGCGTCGCTTGAAATATCGGCGATCTCAGCATATGTAGGTCTAATACTTTCTACTCCTTGTTAAGTGCGGTTTTCGGGGCTTCGGGTTTCGAGCGACAACTACCCCAAATGGAGGGCGTGACCGCTGGCATTGTTGTGGCCATAGGGCACTTTGACTGATTGATCCGCGCGGGCAAGCGACGTTAATCCGGCGGGCTTTTCAGGCTTATTCAGCATCCGATCACCCTTGCGCTTCGAAAGGGCAGGTGCTATGCTCTTGTCGAAGCGGAAAGGAAGAAGCATTCGTGGCCGATTCTCATATCGAATTACCTCAGGGCACACTCGATCTGCTGATTTTGAAAAGTCTCGCGCTCGGTCCCCAGCATGGTTGGGCGGTAGCTGAACGCATTCAGCAGATTTCAAGCGAAGTACTCCGCGTGCGACAGGGTTCCCTTTACCCCGCCCTTCATCGCCTTGAGCGCCGCGGTTGGATTAAGGCTCGTTGGGGAACGTCCGAAAATAATCGCCGTGCCAAATACTATGAGCTGACGAAAGCCGGCGCCAAACGACTCGAAGTGGAAACCAGCACGTGGCGCCAGTTAACGGCTGCGATTGCCCAAGTCTTGGAGGCTGTGTAGGAGGGGACATGCTTAA
>JAFATG010000226.1 GCA_019244055.1 Acidobacteriaceae bacterium
ATCGACGTACCAAACATTGAGCCGCTTATCCGTGTACGCGATTTTGCTGCTATCGGGTGACCATACGGGAGAGTAGTAGAAGCTGGGCGGCTGACCGAGATCTATCTTGCGTACCTCTCCCATCCCGCTCTGATCGCGCACGTGCAACGCATATTCGCCCGATTGATCCGAGAAGTATGCAATTGACTTGCCGTCCGGCGACCACGCTGGATCGCGCTCGGCGATATCTGGTGTGTTCGTCAGGTTCCGGATATCGCCCTTCTCGGCAGGGACCGTAAGGATTTCGCCACGAACCGCGAGCAACGCGCGCGCACCCGTGGGAGAGATGCCCGCGGAACTCACTCGTTTGGCCTCTATTTTCTGAAAATGCGGCCTCACCTCTGGCAGATCGCCGGCGATACGAATATCGATTCTTTTATCCCGGCCGGACTTAAGATCGACCAGGTGAATCGAACCGAACTCCTCATACACGATGGCATCGGGTCCTGCACCTGCCGATTTAAGATCAAATGAATTTCCGTTTACGACGCGGCGGACTTGCTTCGTGTTGCAATCGTATGCAAACAAGCCGACCGTGCCGTCACGATCCGAGAGGAACCAGACCTTGTCGTTGACCCACATGGGATTGAAATCGTTCGAATTGTTCCGGGGGATCTCCTCTTCGATGTGTGAGTCGCTGAGACTGACGATCCAGATCCGCTTCGTCTGTCCCCCGCGATATCGTTTCCAGGCCTTCTGCCATTGCATAACCGGCACATAGGCCATGTGCGACCCGTCCGGTGAGTAAGAGCCTTCCTCAGCGCGCGGCAGCGGAACTTCACCCGCCATACCGCCTGTGAGCGGGATGGTAAAGAGCCGATGAAATCCAAACGAATAGCTATTCCTCCCAGAACGGAACAGCACACTCTTCCCATCTCGTGTCCAGCCAACCACTTCGTCGCTGCCCGGATGATAAGTCAGGCGCTGCGGAATGCCGCCTGCGGCCGGAACGACATACACATCACGGTTCCCGTCGTACTCTCCGGTGAATGCGACCAGAGTTCCATCAGGGGAAAACACCGGATCTGTTTCAGTGCCAGTGCCGGATGTGAGGCGTCTAGCATCGCCGCCGTCCCGGTTAACGATCCATAGATCCCCTGCGTAACTGAAAACGATCTGGGTACGGCTAACGCTGGGATTGCGCAGCAACAGGAGCTTTTCCGATTGAGCAAAACATACGTCTGCGATAAATAGTACGGCGAGACACCTGAACGCCCAGGACATGCCAGCTTTCCTTTCTAGATCGGCAGTTCTATTGACTTCGATGGGTCCTAATATAAAACAATCCTGAGGTGATTGGGCGGGCACCAGAACGGCACGGCTTGGCCTGTGACTTTGGCAATTCGTCCTTGCCGGTCTGGTTTGTCCGGCATGTAATCGGCGTTGCTCTTCACGATGCCGCAGGGTGGAGAGAAGTTTTGGTCAGCGTTACGTGACCTGATCGGTTTGGGGTGATGCCGGGGTTCCACGACCAAACAAACTTTGAATCCGGGCATACGCGCTCTTCGGCAGCGAGCGAATAATCTGACTGCGACGGTCTCGAAAAACCGTGCGCCGCTGACGAACTAAATCCCGCAAGATGGATCCTGCGATTTCGCCCATCTTCCAAACGCCCTCTCGAAAGCTGCGATTCATTCCCGGGCTGGCGCGGTGTGCTGCATCGAGCGCCAGCGTATCGGAAGCGAGAGCCATTCCGTGGTAGTAAAGAATGCCCGCCGCCAAGGCCCCTTGCGTTAACTCATCTCCTACCGACTCAATCAACGTTCCCAGAATGTGAAGTCCAACCTGTCCCACGGTCAGAGCCATCGTTGCGCCCAGCTCGAGACTCTTGGTTGCCATGCCCAGGATCCCGCTGTGTTGGACGTTGAGCGCCTCGTCCAGATCAAAATCGACGTCAGCGAGATGTTGCGACGCGCTGTCCATGAGATCGCCACTGGCCTTGAGTCCCATGCCAGCCTTCTTGATCATCAGATTCAGAGCGATCGAATCTTGGCGGTTCAGATAGCTATTGATGAATAGACTCGCCCCACAGCGCTGAATCAATAACCGCCAGGCGTAGGCGGACGGGCGCTTTCCTAGTCGTGAGAGAACGTGGAGTTGTACCTCCAGAGCTGCCGCAAAAATTGTGAAAAGGTCGATGTATCGGTTATGGCTGATACCAACCGTTAGGCCGGTCGCTAGGGCGCGCTCGGCTATATCTTTCTCTAACTCTTGCAGGAGCCACTCAGCTTGCCCTTCGTAATCGTCCTGAGATCTTGGGCAACTTCGATTTGACCAGGCCGGCGATTGCAGCAGCGAGGCAATATAGCCCGCGCGTTGGTGGCGCTTAGAGTCAGTCAGGTGTAACGCCGGATGCTGCCAGCGTGAAAGCTGGCGCCTCTCGCGGCTGTTTGGCCAAACGAGCGCAACTCGTCGCAGCCAAAGCCGCCCATACCACCGCACGAAGAGCACCAGAGCGAGCAGCGCGATCAGGGGGACTGAACTAAGTGCGATCAGTAGGAACCAGTCAGGCCCGTGAAGAGGCGGAGCAAAACCGAACCCGAGTCGCACGCGGTCCGCAAGCGAGATCGCGTAATGATACGCGACCAATGCAGAGCCGCACAGGACAATAAGAAGGCCGCCCGCGCTTGCCCAGAGCAACACTCCGAAGAGGAATTGCCCACGCCTGCGTAAATCGACGAGCGGTGAATCGGGGCCGCTACTGCCATCCAGGGCCATACCTTTATTGTGCTTCGATCAGGTTGATGCGTCTTATTTCGGATAGGGATGCCCGCGCAGAGTTGTGAAGGCACGGTAGATCTGTTGGGCCAGCATGGCGCGGGCGAGTTCGTGCGGGAAGGTCATCGGCGACAGCGAGAGAAGCAGGTCGGCGCGCGGCTTCCACTCGGGTGGGAGGCCGTCATGTCCGCCGATCAGGAACACGAGATCGCGGGCCTCTTGCTCAGCCTGGCCGATGAGCTGAACGAAACCCGGCGAGTCGAGGGCGCGGCCGGCTGGATCGAGGAAGATCTTGCGTGCGGCGGAATGCCGATCGAAAAGGTTAAACCGCTGCGGAACGATCTCGCGCATTTCGCAGATGGTGTAACGGCCGATGCGCTTCAGGAACTCGGCGGTGATAGCATTCGCGTGAGGGTCACGCGGCTTGCCGATGTAATACAGGAAGATCTTCAAACTTCCAGTATGGAATCGTGACGCTGTAGCCGCGCCCGAATAGAAAGTCAACCGCGACGCGGTCTGCGGTGCCTCTGTTTTCAGGATAGCCAACTAAGTCGTTGAAAACAAGACTAGATTTCGGGCAATAATAGCGCTGACTAATCAATATGTGGCAAAGTAGGAAGTGGCGTGACAGGCTGGCTGGCGCGATTGCTTTGCTTGCCGTTTTCTTAATTAGCGTAGAAGCCGGAAAAGAACCGCTCAACAAGCAATTTCTCTTTGGAAACGTCTCTCCCCACCACGAAGTAGCCTGCGATATGGACGTGGTCCTTGTTGAACATCTGCGCAGTAAACCGGTCCAGATGCGCATCCCGTGGCAGCATTTCTTTGTATTCCAGCCCGAATCGGAAGCCAGAGTAATGGGTTTTTCGAGTACTTGGATACGTGTAAGTGATGCATCCGACGAACGTGGGCGCTACCAGTTTGGAATTCCTAGGCGCGAGGATAGGTGCATCCCGGCCGGTTGTGAAAGAGTGGTCAATTTTGGCGGGAATATCTACGACGCCGTAAATGAAAAAGGTATTGTCCGTATCGTCGTTCGGGAATACCGTGAGCAATGGACTCAGGAAAGCACCACGGGAACACGTATCCAATTGCTCCTTGTACAATCCTCTCTCGTCTTCTGTAAGGGTCATGCTACCGTGAATGCCGACGTCGAGGGCTACACTTCTCCCAATGTTTTTCGCAACAATGACAATGGCCACTGTGGCCTTGTTTATCGTGCTAAAGCTCAAATCGTAGAGGGGTTTGG
>JAFATG010000126.1 GCA_019244055.1 Acidobacteriaceae bacterium
GGTCCGAAATTCTGACCGTCGGAAACATACAGAGTCAGAAATGCGTTACCGGTGGTATAGTCGATTCCCGAAAGCGTAAAGTTCCACCCCGCCGCATCGTATTTGCTGGCGAAATTGGAGTCATTACCTTCAAACAACACAACGTCCCGCTTGCCGGTGGTTAGGCCGCTGTTGTAGAACGTGAACAACGCCGCACCGTTCACTTGAGCGTCTGTTTTCTGGAAATTACTCAGGGCATAAGATCCATTACCCGTCACCAGAGAGGTAACGTTGGCGCGGTATGCCTGACTATTTAGCGACTTCCAGAAATTATCCTGTGAGAATCCGATGTTCGTGCCTGTAATCGCGGTCCCATTGAAATTCACGTTTGCATTCGCGTTGGGATCGGTCGAATTCGTCGGGCCATGCCAAAACAGCAAAGAGTCGGTGACCGTACCAGTGATGCCGGAAACGTTAAGGGTACCAGCCCCGACATTCCGCAGCCCAATGTCAGACGTCACAAAATTTGTATTGAAAATAGTTTGCGCAAATGAGATCGTATTCGCACTCGCAGGGACACCGAGCACCAGCGCCAGTGCAAACGCAACCGTGACGGGGCACAACTTCCCGCTAAGACACATTCCGCTATTGTTCATTTATGGTTGTTCCTGCTTCCTCTGCTGTTCCAAGTTACACGAGATCAGCGCTCTGCATAGGACTAGATATCCCCAAGGGAGTACTCCTTTGTACCTCGCTTTGTACCTCCTTTGTTTCCCAGCGGTACTAAAACCTGAGGCCACGGTAGTAGCGAACGCAAGGCGCATCACAATCTGCCCCGCTCTTATCCTGGGAACATGACTGTCTTTGTAACGGGAGCCACATCCGGATTCGGGAAAGCAATCGCAAACCAATTCGCAAAAGATGGCGCGCGAATCATCGGAACCGGACGGCGCGGCGAACGCCTCGCGAGTCTGCACAAACAACTGGGCGACCGTTTTCTTCCCCTCACCTTCGACGTCGGCAAACGCGCCGAGGTCGAAGAGGCGATCGCGAAACTACCCGCCGAATTTGCCGCCGTCGACATCCTCGTCAATAACGCGGGCGGAGCTATTGGACTCGATCCGGCGCAAGCCGCGGACCTGGACGATTGGGATGCCATGATCGACAGCAACGTCAAAGGATTGGTCTACTGCACGCGACTGCTGCTGCCCGGTATGGTGGAACGGAACCGAGGACACGTCATCAATATTGGGTCTACCGCGGGCGAGTGGCCGTATCCAGGCGGCAACGTCTACGGTGCAGCCAAGGCGTTTGTACACCAGTTCAGCAATAATCTCAGGGCGGACTTGCTGGGCACTGGTGTGCGGGTGACCACCATTGAACCTGGGCTCGCAGGCGGCACGGAATTTTCGGAAGTCCGATTCAAAGGCGACAAGAAAAAAGCCGCGTCCGTGTATGAGGGCACACAGCCGCTCACGTCGGAAGACATCGCGGACGCTGTTCACTGGGTCGCGACGCGGCCTGCGCACGTGAATGTGAACATGATGCAGATTATGCCGGTGGCGCAGGCGTATGCTCCGCTTGCGGTCAAGCGAAACAAATAGCCGGATGAATCAGAAGCCCCGCTGAGGCCGGTAACCCGGGCGCGCGCGAATCTTGAATTTCCGCATTGCTTCGTCCGTTAGCTCGATACGAATCCGACGAAAGCCTTCATTCGGATTCGGCTGCGGATAATAAGTGACCGTGTAGCTGTTGCCCAGATCTTCGCGAATGTTCTCGAATGCTTCCACCTGCTTCTGCCAGGTCTTCGCGAAATAATTCTTGCCTCCGGTGTTGCTGGAGATCCGGCGGAAAATCGTAGCCGAAATCGGATCGTTATTCACTTCGCTGGTCGAGATGACGTAAATTGGAATGCCTTCATCTTCGGCAACGGCGCGAACGTCGTCCGGGGCCACCATGCTCGCGTTATCGGGTCCGTTTGAAAACACGATGACAACTTTGCGTCCCGGCACTCTAGCGGCATCGCGCAGGGTGAGCAGCAGACAGTTGTAGAGCGCCGAGTCGTCTCCGGCGACGGCTGTGCGGAGCCCCGAGATGGCCCGGTTCCGATCCCGAACCAGCGGCACCGCTCGATTCAGATTGCGGCTGTAAGTGTAGACGGCGATCGAATCCGCGCGATCGAGACCCCGAATAAAATCAGCAATCGCATCGGAGGCGTACACAAACCCGCGATACATGTAGTTGCTGGTATCGAAGAGCACAAAAACGTTTGTGCCGCTGGCATCCTGGCGCAGATCAGCCACGCCCGGAGGAGCGACGTTCGCCCCATCGACCGGCGCTGTCCGCACCGCGCGCGTGCTTCCGTTATCCAGCACCTGTACGGGCGCGCGGTTGCCTTCCGCAAATGTGGCAACCTTTTGCGGAATATCGTCCTCGTAGACCTTAAAATCGGAAGGCTTGATCCCGTTGACGTACTTGCCGTGCGTGTCCATAACCTCAAAGCTCAGGACCACCATGTCGACTTTGACATGGAAGGTGGTCTGATCCTCATTTTGATCCTGCGCGCGCAACCAGACGCACGCGGCGACACCCGCCAAAGCGAGCGGGCCGGCGATTCGCAAAATGTTTTTCACGATTCCTTCCTAATTTAATGAGCTGGTTGCTTCCGTAACCGGCTGGTTCACGCTCTGCATAACGGTCCCCGAGACCGTCTTCAGAGAGCGGAGCAGTGCCGGCCAATCTTCAAGATGTGTCGCGAATATGTTCTCAATCGCCGCGCGATTCCAGTCTGGGACATATATATCAAGCTGCGAGACCGGCACCCCTACGCGATCGGCAAGCGCGGCGTAATACAGATTGTTCGATTCCCAGCTCTCCGCCATAATGCGGCTCGAATAACCCATAAGCGCCGGGAACGTCCGCAGATACAAAAGCCCAGGTAAATAGGAATGCGTCAGGGTTGGTTTCGGAGTGCCGAATGCTCTCGAAATCGAAGCGGGGAGAAGTTCCGGATCGTCTTTCGCTGCCATCTCGGCGATCTCTCTCGAGGGTAGATCGGGAGAGACATTTTTCAGGCTTGGATCTTCCGCCACGCTGTAGAGAATGGAGGGCGGCAACTGGCCCAAAGCGTGTGCGAAATCGGCCGACCGCAACCGGTCATCGATCCTCTCCACATCACCGGGAGTCTCATAGCGCCGCAACGCATCCATAACCTTCGATTCCACCTCGCTGTTCAGCGCCGCGGCCGCCAGCAGCGCTTCGCCGCGCTGCATGTGCAGCCCAACCCAACGAACTTGCTGTGGAGAAATGTTACGCCAGCGATTTACGGTGACATCCACAATCATTTGAGGAACCAGATCACCCCAGATGAGGGCCTGTTCGCGTTTGGGGGTGAGGAAGTTCTGTTCCGCTTCTGCGATCGCATAGGGCAATGAAATCAGCGATCCCGCGAGGCGGCCGCCGGCGCTCTCCGGCCATCCTGTTCCCGCAACCTGTGTGGCGCGCCAGATGGCGGGAGAGCCGTCCGGGCCGATGAAGTCGTGGCTCCGAACGAAGAGCGGATTCGCAAGCAGGAGTTGGGCTCCATCGGGTGCGTAGTAGCTATAGAGAATCCCGACCAGAGAATCCCGCAGGAAGGGCGCCAAGGTTGCCTTGACGTCTTTCCTCTCGTTTCCCTTTGCCAAATTATCGAAATTCGTCTTTCGCTCTTGCGTAATGTGCCGCTCACTCCAGTAGCCCGGAACATAGGCGCTTTTTTCCGGTGCCGATAAAGAACCGCGCACGGTCTCAGCCTCCTCGAGCCGCGATAACTGCTCGGTCAGGTTCTTCATCAGCTTTGGATCCACCGGACCCTTTCCTAGGTGGTCCGCGGCAGCAAATAAGGCGTCTATCGAAACCAGGCGCTGGGCATCGAATATCCGCATGAAGTTCTCAACCGGACTATTCGGCGCGTTCGCCGGCGCGTGTATCTTCCCGACGAGCAGTTCCGTCAGAGACTCCTGCGGCGAGAGCTTCGTGGCACCGGCACTCGCGAGCAGCGATTCGACTGCAGCACGGTCTGCGTCAAACAGCTCTGAGCCTCCTCTGGCACGCCCAAAAGGCCCTATCAGCTTGCTGAACGAAGCATCTTGCGCTTCAGGCGCGATCGAACCCTGCCGGCAGAGAATCCGCCATAGCTCGACAACGGATTGCAGACTACCCATCGTGTCGGATTTGAGCAAAACATCTCTTATACTCGCCGTTTCGGACATGAGGTCCACATAGTGCTGAATAGAAGGCTCACTGAGATTCGGTGCGTCGGCGAACACGGCGTATTGGGACCCGTAGGTATGGTAGGCGCTGACAAGAGCTGACGCGAGCTCCGGTGAAATCGGCTTCGCACGGTGCCGGTCGATATCGTTCAAAGCTAGGAAGATCTTCAGCGGCTCATTCTCCACCGATTTGCGGCTCAAAGCAAATAGCGCTTCGATCAGATCGTCGCTGGTGCGCCACGTTGTCGCCGAGCGGGTGAGTCTCCCATCGTATTTGCCGTTCGGGTGATGTATGAACAGGTTCCGCCAGACATCGAGGTCGCCGGGAACATGCGGTTGGCCATTCGGATCAATGTAGAGAGATGTGGTGAGCAGCATCAGCTCCGTGCTCGAGCGGAACACCGGACGCGCAGGTCCAGGGCTGGTGATCTTTCCGCGCAGCGCGTCATAGAACCGCTTCATGCGGTCGGGCTGGGTGAGATAGGTTGCCGTGGCGCCGCGGCTCCGCGAGAGAGCATCGAAGTAGCTGGCCAGCCACCCATCGTCGGTGGCGATCAACTTGATGAAGAAAGCTCCGGGATTTGATGGTGAAACGCCCACGAGCCCAGCCCAAACCTTCGGAGAACCAGGCACAACGGCAGCGCCGTTCTGGACCTGAAACATGCTCCCGAAAAAGTCCAGCACATGCGCGTAGACCTTCAACTTGGCCGGAGTGGACTGGCTTCGCAGAGCCTCCGCTGTAGCGCGGTCGAGATGTGATAACCCGAGATACAGACGGGCTAGCGATGGATCTGACAGGAATGCGTCTATGAAGTCACCCTGACCCGGGCGACCCAGGGCGGTCATCCAATACTGTGCCGTATAGAGCACCGGGACCGGACTCGGAGCATACGGAAGCTCGAACGGGTGATTCGCTCGCAAGTCCTGCTCGAGCTCAGAAATCGGAAAGGCCGAATCGACGGTCAGAAAGGCCCGAGTGGCGTTGACCGTTTCAAGCACTAGGTCTCCGCCACAGCTCCCTCGCATGCGATAGCCGAGAATCTTCAGCAGGGCGCCCGTCTGTTCGCTGTCGCAAGTGGGGATCGCGATTTTGCCCTCCTTATTTGCCATAGCTTGCAATTCGCGTGCTTGCCCGATATAGCGGACCAGCAGGCGCATATATTCGGTCTGCTGAAGCAATTCGTTGCCGGACGCCTCATAGCCATTGGTGACGACATTCCGGGCCAGCGCGGGCAGCAGATCCTGTGCGGGCATATCGGGCGACAAAGCGGCCATACGCGCAAAGGACCGGAACGGTCCTGGAATCAGGATGGTGGAATACGGCGGCTTCAAGTTTTGTGGAGGCGGTGTGAGATCGTCGCCGCCGGCCGACCGATACCGAGCAAGATCGTCCTGCAGATCCGTATTGGTTCCCTGCATGAAATCGAGCAGCACCAACTCGCGCAACGCGAGTTTGCGCAAGCTTGGGTCTTGCTCTTCATCGGCCCACTTCCGGTACGCCTGGCGCGACTCGGGATCGCCATGCCGGTCCAAAAACAGAGCTAGATCGCGCGAGGCGAGAGTATTTCCTGGTGTGTTCGCTTGCTGCTCGAGCAGCGAGCGGGCGCCGCGCAAATCACCGGCAGCCTCTTTTTGAAATACCTCGTCATCGAGCGTCGGATTGGCGCCACCCGCAGCCCGCAAATCCGCGGACCAAATGCAGGATAGAAAGGCAAGGGAAAAAGCAGCCCAGGTAGCTGACTTTAGTCCCCACGGGATAATTGTCACTTCTCAGTGCCCCCAAACTGGTTTCCTACTCTACCACTTGTCGGTTGAGACCGGAGTACCGTTATATTACGCAAATGTAAACTTTTGGTGCGGTTTGGGGGGAAGGTTCTTCGAGAACTTGGCAGGAGAACGAAAAAGCCCGTGGCACGACTGCCGCGGGCTCTCTCAAGGAGGAAGCCGAATCCGGCCTTCCTGAATCAGTCCATCAGACACCCAGTCACCATAATCTGGCCCAAGCTGGTGAAAACGAGTGACATATCAGTCATAACCGAAAATCGGCCGCACGTTTCCCGACCAATGGTATAGTTTGGGTTAGCGGCACTCGCCGCAGTCTGTTTTCCCCACCGAGACGGGCGCGTAGCTCAATTGGCAGAGCAAGTGACTCTTAATCACTAGGTTGTAGGTTCGATTCCTACCGCGCTCACCAGCATCTATAAACCAGTTCCAAACTCCCGGACGAGTGCAACCTACTGTGGTGCATTTTGTGCGGTTCGTTTTGGCGCGAGCCGGATGTGCGAGTAACGCTCCAACATGGCTCGGCTCATGTAACCCGGCATTGTCTGAAGGGATTTGTTCTTCTGTTGTTGTTCGCCTTCGCTGCGGGTACAGCATTAGCAACTGCAATAGATGTAAACGGCACATGTGAGCTGGGGAATTGCGCCACGCCAGACACGCTCACTGCCTCCGACGGGACGCTAACCACCTCATTTAATTTTCTGTTCACCTTCGGCAACACAGACCCGTTTTCAGTCAATGGGACAGCGGTCGCAACAAATTCGGGTGCAACTGCCTTTACCCTGGTCCCCGTCTTCACGGCCACCTACGTTGGGAATAAAGCTGGTACGAACTCTGGCAACGATACTCTGACGGTTGATTTCTTGCAGAATTATCAAAACTTGGGCGGCTCCTCTGGCCGCGCACAAGAAAGTTTCTTTGGAGAGTTTGGGGGAGGGTTTGCGCCGCTCACAAGCAGCGCCTTACAGTTTTTTCCAGGTCCCAATATGCTGCCGCTGCTAGGGCCTATTTCGCCACCGCCCGACAAGTTTTCCGCATCGTCAGGCATCCAACTTGTTGGGGGCCTCGGTAATCCTGTGTTGTTCGATGTTCGATTCACCGACACGTTCGGGGCCGGATCGGCCCCAGGGGCGTTGATCATCGCGAGCAATGTTCCCCTCCCTCCTTCGACTGTGCCGGAGCCGCGAGCTTGGTATCTGTGTGGAACGGGTATTGCGCTGCTCTTTCTTAGCAAATTGCGTGGCTCTCGTCAGGCTGAACTGGGCAGAGACTAGACTCTGTCGAAGGCGTTGGTCGAAGCACATGCCAGAGTTGAGGCGCAGATCACTAGCAACCGGAAGCCATCGAATTCGTATCCCCACATCCTTAAGCCGCAAGTTCTCGCCACTGTGGAACGTAGAGATAACCAATACGCTTGTCGACAGCTTCCTCCACCCGATTTAAGAACGGATATGGTGCTTCACGGGCGCGCATCAGCTTAGACCCCGCTTTCACCGCAACAGCAAGTGCCACGCCTTTAAACCCACCAAGGAACAACGCAAAAGAATGAGCCCCAATCGCATCCTTTGCAAGATCGACCGCCTTTTCGAGACCTTTGTCGGTTACCGCGTCCTTCAAAGCCTCCTGAAGCTGGGGCAGTTTCTTCACGCATCCACGCCAGTCTTCTAGCACCTCTTCCGCCTTGGCCTTCAGGAGGTCATCGCGTTGTTTTTCGTCTATGCCAGCCGGTATATGGGTCACAAAGCTGCTCAACTTGCCGTAGAATTTTCGCAGTTCGCGGCCGCCCTCAACCACGATGTCCCGAATGTCCTCCGGTTTCAAGCGGGTGAGATCAAACCCCGTAGCCAAAACGACCTGGCATAGCTCCTGCACTACTAGCTGTTCACCGATTTCATCGTCGGGTAAGGCGGGTACTTGCAAGAGCCGGTCGAAAACTTGTTTTTGGGTGCCCGCGAGAAGCGCATTGTGAGCCTCGGGCGAGGGTGTCACGACCTTGAGTCCGTCTTGCTTGGCAATTGCTAAAGCCAGAACCGACATGATGGCGGCACCCATTTGTGGATGCATAGTTAACCAGTCGAACGTGTCATGCTCCTGAACCCCCCGCGTATTCCAAGCCAGCTTCTTTTCGACGAGCCAATCGGAGAAAGTAAAATTCAAAATCTTCATTCGGTGCACTTGAAACGCTTTGGCACCGGTCCGATACTCTTCTGGAGTGCGCTTCTCTGAGTAACGCTTAACCAGAGTCCTCTCATGTTTCTTCAGGTTTTCGAACAGATCGTTTTGCGCCCGCTGCACGCGGTCACTGTAGATGCGAGCTTGATCGAGCAGCGGGTTTCCCTTCTTATCCACCAGAGCGAGATATGGCTGAATTACATTGTTATCGGACAATGTAAAGCGGTTCGGAACTATGCGATGAACTTTCTGGAAAGCGAGAAGGGCCGATTTAAGCCAGTTCTCGTTCCGAATATGAATGTATGGATAATAGAGCGCTGCCCGCTCTTCGTAGTTCCCGTTCGTGGCCTCGGCTCCTGCCATTGCATCAAACCCCCGTTCACGGTGATCTGGATTCGCGGAAGTATTATACGCGCACCGGCTTAAACGATGTGAACGGCGCGCCCACCCTTCTCTTTCATACAGGGACTCTCATAGGGACTCTGCTTCAATTTTGTGCAATCTGGTGAACAACCCTGCGTAGCGTCCACATGCAGGGAAGTCCTGGTTACGGGGGTTCTGAGCACTCCGGCACAATCGTGAGTACCGCTGGAAACACCCCGGGGGCGGCGACTCTTAATCACTAGGTTGTAGGTTCGATTCCTACCGCGCTCACCAGCATTTTTAAGCACTCCCGAGTTCGCTTCCAGGATCGCTGCAGTGACGGCGGCGAATAGCGAACTTAAGGCGGCAAATTTCAGCGGTCCACGAGCGGCTGTGCGGAATCAAGCGATGAAGCGGATTTGGGCGACGAGGAAGGTGGTGCAGAAATGGCGGAATGTGCAGACTCGGTCGCACGGATGAACATCAACTTATCGTCTGACAGTTTCTTCACTTCCCAGCCTGAAGCTAGCCATGCTCGACATTGACCCGATGGGGGTTGATTATTGTTCCACGAGGAGGCCTTCGAAGCGTTCAGTGGTAACTTGCCGCCGACAATCCGACTGAACTCATCCAAGGTAAGCGTGAGACTTGTTTCGCTTGGACCTCTGCCGTTGAGAAAGTCCGTCAACTTGGAGTACTTCGCCATACCTGCTCAACATACTACCCCAGTCGCATCCGCGTTGTGGAAGGTCGGGCTCTAGAGAGCGGGATGCTACTGGACGATGCCGCTGAAAATGTCGGCTATTCTAATCGCGCCATTGCCGATCGAGCCCGGGAGCGGAACCGTCTGTGTGAAATTCAGGACCCGCTCCGAACCGCTTTCGCAGAGATGGACACGCAGTTCCTGAGGGTCCACAATCCACACCGCAAGGCAGTGGGCATCCCGCAGGAACAGATCCTTCTTCTTTTGAAGCTCCGGCCACGTGTTCGACTCGGACCTCACCTCGACCACGAGTTGTGGGCTGCCCTGAGGGTACCCGCCGTGTTCATCGGCAGCGATCCAGCGCGCCCGGTCGATCACAAATACGTCAGGTCGCGGACCTTCCATAATTCCAAGGTTTATCGTTGTGTCAAGCCGGACCACATAGCCTGGCAGAACCGCCGCTTCGAGGAGGCGCTGTACCGCATGGCATAGATCCTGATGACGGCGACTCGGGCTGGGCGACAAGATCACTTCTCCGTTGATAAGCTCGTCCCGGCTGCCAGGCGGGGCGTTGAACCTTGTGTATTCGTCGAACCTCACTACCCCTTCATTATCGGTCAATGCCGGACCTTTACGACTCATTGCATCTCACCAGACGATCTCTACGCAACCTTCACCGAACTCGAATGGATTACATCCGTCATCCTGCGATGCCACTCCACATCCCGCCACATACCCGCAAACTGCGGCCCATTGAAATTGCTGGTCGCCATCGCGACCCAACGCCCCGTCGCAGCGGCAGTGCGAACACCCAGTTCGCATAGCTGCTTGAGCCAATCCCATTCCAGTAAGGGCCAATCCTTGTAGTCGACCAGACTCCAACACTCCGTAGTAATCAACGGCTTGCCGGAAGTACGAGACCAATCAGCGCACATCTCGATGCGCTCTTTCAGTTTGTTATCCCAGTAATCACGCCTTTGCATGTAAACGCGCTTCGCGTTGTTCACCAGGTTCCTGTAACCTTCCGGATCGAAGCGCTCGTAATGGTAGCCAACCTCCTCGTAGTACCCAGGTGCCTGCGCCATCCAGATATGCGGTTCCAGGAAGTCGAGCATGGTTATATCCTGCTGCTTCCATGTCTCGTACTCACTCGTTTGCGAGAACGTATAGTCGAGATCCGGATATGCGCTGCGCACCTCCTGAATGGCGCGACTCATCCAGTCGGCATTTTCTGCCGAAGCTCGCTTGAACCCCGGGGGCAGGAAGGGCGCCCAAACGTCAAGCGGCCATTCATTGCACAGATCAACGTAGAGAATGTGCGGGAGCAGATCGTCGCGAGCAATCGAATCAAGCGTCACCTTCCAAATCCGGCCATGATCCTCAGGCGTGTGGATGCGCATAAACGTTTGGTCGGGATCATGCCTGAACCAAGTGGATAACCCGACGCGCAGCTTCCGGTCCCCGCACTTACGAATGAACTGATTGAGAGCCGGTTGAACCTGGACGATGTTTTTAGCAGGGCTTCCCCAGTCTTGAGTGCTCCAGCACGGGATGAGCTCCCAGGCCGCGCTCGGATTCGCCGCTATGAAGTGCGGATAGGCATCAATGCGAACCGCATCGTAGCCACGCTGAATAAGGCCATCCAGCGCGAGATCCCAGTCCTCATATCCCGCCCCTGGCCAGCGTCGCTCCAGCCACGAGAAATCCCACATCGTGATGGCAAATGGACGCTGAATCGCATGTAGGCGCCTAGCCCGGCTTTCCTGGGGTGCTTGGTCCGGGGCTTTTACCGCCGTGCTCGCCACACCCGTGACTGAGCTGATTAAGAACGACCTTCGGTCCATGCAGGCGTTCTATCACGCACCGCCTCGAAGCCTCGCTGGACTCGGCGGAACGTCCAGCTTGCCGCCCTGCAACCGGGCACTGTACGATGCGCATGGCGGCGTGGCTCGCGGCAAAGAGGGCAAGCGAATCCGTTGGGGATTCGTCTTCTGGATGGGGATGCCCAGGAGCCCCGGCTGTATTCGATGTCACATTTCCCTTAGGCTGTATTTCAGTTCAAGCGGCAAGCTCAGTGACAACTTCCGCGCGATGGCTCCAAGGCACCGGTTCAATATGGTAATTGTTGAAGGCGTCCATAACCCCCCCTGAAATTGTCTGCTCCGCGTCATTAAGTACGGCATATGCTTTCGATTCCGGAGGACGCACTTCCCGCGTGTCGTTCCAGGCGTAAATGAATGCTTCTGCATTGTCGCGGGTAGGGCGGTTAATGGCCTGGACGATGCGCTCTGGCTGCTTGCGGGATTTCGGCACGACAAAATCGAACAGGTGGTCAAATCCGCTGATGCCCGTGAATTTTACCTTTGGGGTATAGCGGATGTCGTTCACATCGAGCCACGCAATTACATCTTCATAGAAAAGGCTCTCCACGACAGGCTTTGCAAGGAAAAACAGGTCATTGACTGCAAGCATCGCCTGAATGAGATTGTGCTTGCGCAGCGGGAAGGTTTCGCCAGTTGCTCGAATCTCAAGCGTTTGATTGTTTAACCTCACCCCAAAACCGGCGAGGGTCATTCGTAGAAGGTCTTGCCGCTTTTCAGTATTCAGGTTGCATCCCGAAGCTTCCAGGTCGTGAATGGTGTAACTGTCATCGCTGAGAAGGTATCCGCCATTCTCGCGCCGAGCGTAAATTTGGAGTGCATCGTTATGACGGTCGAGATAGGGCGTTGTTATTTCCACCCAATCACCATTCACCTCCCGCAAGGTGGTTTTGTCCTTCAGCCAGGCGCGGTAATCATTCAAAAGCTTTTCGATTTCAGCGATGCTCATGAGAACAGTCCCATTTGAATGTCGGGAGCCAAAGTGACATTGCCATGCCGCATAAACGCTTGAAATTTCGAGAACAGGTCGCCGGTTGTGGGATAGATGTCGGCAGGTGCCGGAATAGCCCATTTATCGCCGTAGCCTTCGATAAATGTGAAGGTGTGGGCAGGGTATTTCCTGGTCATCGGGATTACGGTGCGGACGGCCATCCAAGTCTAAGCGCATCAGCACTATCGCCTGACGGGCACGGTTTTGGTAGGTTGCTTTGGTCAGCTTTATTTGGCCGCGCGTCACGTCCAGCATAAAGTTCTCGCGTTTATCGGGAGAGGTGAGAGGAATGGCGAGTCTGCTGCCAGGCTCTGGAAAAAACCATTGTTTATCATCGACACGCTGCTTCTCCATCGAAATGAGCGCATCAGCCTCGGCTTGCGAGATATTGATATCAGCCATAGACGTCAGTTCAAATTAAGCTGTTCAGCTACAAAAAACATTTCCTTCTCGTTTTGTCTCGTATGATAATACTTCAACGTGATCGTGCCTTCTGATCTTGCGCTGTCCAGGCGTTTAGAGCGGGCGGAAGGGTACGCGTGTGTCCAATCGGCCGAGGCACGCCGCCGTCTGTTTCCGGATTGCGGCGCCGAGTGGATCGAATGTACCGGAGCCTACGCCGTGTTTGATAGTCCGCACTCGCCCGTTACTCAGAGCTTCGGACTCGGCCTATTTGAGGAACTGACGGCAGCTTCGCTAGACAGAATCGACCGGTTCTTTTTTGACCGCGGTGCGCCCGCGGGATCATGAAGTGAGTCCGTTCGCTGGTACTGCGGCGATCTGCCTGCTGTGTGCTCGCCATTACCGGCCGATCGAGATTGGTAACGTCATGTATCGTCCCGTGGAGAAGCCTGCGGCCGAAGAAGATCGTAATATCTCGGTGCGAGTCATCGGTCCGGAAGAATGCCAAGTGTGGATCGACGTGAACGCGAAGGGATGGGCGCAGGAGCACCCGGAGCTGCTTGAGTATTTGCAGCAAAGTAGCGCGATCTTTTCGGCTCGCCAGCAAAGTGTCTGCTTTCTGGCCGAGTTTGGTGGTCAACCGGGCGCCGCTGGTGCATTATGTCTACACGAGCGCGTTGCCCTCTTTGCAGGCGCCGCGACGATTCCCGAATTGCGTCGTTTGGGACTGCAAGCGGCGCTCTTTCGAGAACGCATGCGCTACGCCTTTAACCACGGGTGTGATCTGGCCATGATGGTCGCCGCCGCCGGCAGCGATTCCCAACGCAATGCCGAACATCATGGTTTCCGAATCGCTTACACACGCATCAAGTGGCGCCTATTACCGGCGGCCAATTCCGGCTATAAAGCGTCCGATTCGCTGAGGGTTTAGGCCCAGACAGGAGAAATACACTGATCCTCATGGTCGAAAATGCTGGAATTATCCCCACAGAGAGCAGTGAGTTGTACGCGAGCGAGTCGCTCGTCACCATCACCCAGATTCAAGGGTGTCGAAAACTCAGTTCGACCGCGGCCTCGCTACTCACAGGAGCGCCGCCTCGAATCGCAGGTTTGAATCTCCATTTCTTGACGGCTTCGATCGCACTCGCGTCCAGGCCAAATCCGAGCGGCTCTATTACGTGAATATCTCTGGCATGGCCCGTTTCATCAACCGTCAGTGAAACCAATATGGTTCCACCAACATCCCTTGAGGCCGCCGCTCGTGTGTACTGCGGTTCCTCCTTTGAGATTAGTTGAGGCTCACTATCATTCTTGAGCTTGGGATAAAGCGGGGGCAGAGAATTTTGTAACTCCTTGGCTTCTTCTGTTTTGTTTTGCTCAAGCAGCGCCTTGACCAGCCTGCGTTTGACCACGGTTGCCGCTTCCTGGTAAAGAGGCCCGTTCGCTTCCAGAATCGACAGCGCAGAACGGAGTGCCTGCTCGCCAGCGGCGTAATCTCCCGTGTGCATCAGGGCTGCTCCGAGCTTCGAGTAGTACTGCGCGATGCCAACCGAGCGATGACCCATGCCGGACGACCAGACCGCAATGATCTCTCTGAGCGTCTCGGCATCTTTGTCCCACAGCATTTTGCTCCGGTAGACGGACTCTTGCGTAGTCAGGTCAGTGAGGGTTTGGTCAAAATGGGCCTGAATCGAAAGAGAGAGCAACATCAAACCGAGACCGACCCTGTGCATATCTATTTCCCTGATCCCTAACAGGTGAGAGAAGACGGGAATTTGTTACCGGCTTCGCGATCGTGTGTTTCCATACGCCCAATTCGCGCAGTCACTCCTTCAAGCGAAACTCCCCATGCAGCTTGGCGGTTGAATCTTCGCCCACCCAGACGTCGAACTGCTCCGGCTCGACCACCCATTCTTTCTTAGCCGGGCTCCAGAACTGCAACTCGTCCCGACCCAGCTTGAAGCGAACGGTGCGTTTCGCGCCCGGTTCCAACGTCACTTTTTCGAATCCTTTCAACTGTCGCACTGGACGCGAAGCGCTACCGGCACGCTGGTGAATATAGAGCTGCACCACGGAATCACCCACGCGGTTACCTGTGTTCGTCACATCGGCCGATACTTCGATCGTGGCTCCCGTGTGCGCCTCCGTGGGACTCACTTCGATGTGGTCAAAGGAAAACGTTGTGTAGCTGAGACCGTAGCCAAACGGGTACAGCGGAGTGCTCAGGACGTCCCAATATCGCGACTTGAATTCGGGCGAGGTCTCCGGCAGCTGCGTGACGTTATGGCTGTAATAGATCGGAACTTGTCCCGTTACCCGCGGCCAGCTAACGGGTAAGTGCCCAGCCGGATTGACATCCCCAAACAGCACGTCGGCGATACCGCTTCCGCCCTGGCTTCCGGGGTACCACGCCTCCACGATCGCTGGGACATGCTGGGCAGCCCAAGAGACGTCCAGCGGACGCCCGTTGATGAGGACTAACACGACCGGTTTACCGGTGCCTGCAACAGCCTCCAGCATTTCTTGCTGGCCGTGCGAAAGCTTCAGCGAGGATCGCGATGCCGACTCGCCGCTCATCAGTGCAAGCTCGCCCAGCACGAGCACACTAACATCCGCGCGCCGCGCAACTGCCACAGCATCCTCGACGGCCTTACGAGATTCTTCAGCGCTCTGTTTCGGCTGCTCCTTCATCGCTGAGATCGGAATGCCTTCAAAAGGCGATGGAATGTCGCGCCAGATGTTCGGCCCATGTGCGTACTCGACACGCACCGCCTTACCGGCCTTCTCCCGAATACCTTGCAGAACGCTGACCGTTGGTCCCGGCTTCACCATTGAGCCCCACATTCCCAGCAGATCCATCTCTGCATCTGCCAGAGGGCCGATCACTGCGATTGAACTGATTTTCTTGCCCGCCTTATCCAAAGGCAGTAATGCGTTCTCATTCCGCAACAGCACGATCGAGCGTTGCGCCGCCTGACGTGCAGCTTGTTTATGCTGAGGATCGTTCACCACCTGTTCCATTCGCGATTCATCTGTATAGGGGTGCTCAAAAAGGCCCATGCGGATCTTGGCCTCAAGTATTGGCCGCACGGAATCATCGATCTGCTGCATGGAAATGCGCTGCTGCTGCACTTCCTCTCCCAGGTACTTGAAATAACTCCCGCTGGCCATATCCATGTTTAGCCCGGCGGTGAACGCCTTGTAGGCGGCATCTTGCGAATCGCGCGCATACCCATGAGTGATGAGGCTGTGAACCGCCATCGCATCACTTACGACGAAGCCTCGATAGCCCCAGATCTCATGCAGTACGTGTTGCAAGAGGAAACGGTTGCCGCTGGCGGGAACGTCATTCAGGTCCATGTAGGCGCTCATCACGCTGCCCACACCCGCGTCGAGTGCCGCCTTGAATGGCGGAAAATAAACGTTCCAAAGCTCCTCTTCCGGGATATACGAGGAGTCATAATCGCGGCCGCCATCGGCCGCTCCGTAACCCGCGAAATGCTTCACGCACGCGAGTAAGCGATCGGTGCCACCTGGTTCGTTTCCTTGAAACCCTCGGACTTGTGCGCGTGCGATCGCGGCCCCGAGGTATGGATCCTCCCCGGCGCCTTCCACCATGCGTCCCCAACGGGCATCTCGCGCGATGTCCACCATCGGCGCGAACGTCCATTGAATCCCTGCGGCTCGCGCTTCGGCCGCTGCGACACTCTGCGCTTGCTCCACAAGCTTTGGATCCCACGACGACGCCATCGCGATCGGCGCAGGAAAAATCGTTCGGTAGCCATGTATCACATCGAGCCCGAACAGAACCGGAATGTGCAGCCGCGATTGCTCCACGGCAATGTGCTGCAACCGATTGATCTCTTTCGGATCGGAAACCCACAGCACGGAGCCCGCTCCGAGCCGCTGAATAATCTGTTCGGGCGTTTCTTGCACGTTCTGTTTGAACTCGGGAACCGGAAAACCGGGGAGCTGCGATAACTGTGCTACCTTCTCTTCGAGCGTCATTTGTCGAAGCAGATCGCTTGCTTTTGTCTTGATCTGGGCATCGTCACTGGCACTAAGGCCGCCATCTTGCGCTTTGATCCCAAGTCGCAAGCAAGCAATCGCGGCTGCCATTACCAGGATGCGCTTCTTCACGCCCTTCCTCCTCGCTTCCGGTGCAGATATCGTTCGAGTGAGATCAGAACTGCGCCTCTTCTGTCGAGGAGTTTATAACATCCAACCCGCATAAGCGGCAGCGCCGTATTCGAAAGCCTGGAGCAATCTGAAACGTACCCTGACCCTGCTGCGTATGCTTAATCGACTCTCGCCTTACCGATATGCACCGTCTCGTTTTAGCCCTGATTCCGACTCTCACCGCATGCCTGTTTGCGCAGGAAGCTCCGGTTACGTTTAAGAGCGACGTCGCGTTGGCACGCGTCGATGCACAGGTACTGGATCGGGGTGGGCGTGCGGTGACCGGCCTCGAGGCGAGCGATTTTGTGCTTCGAGTCGACGGGCGCGTTGTGCCTATCCGCAATTTCGCCAGCGAAAACATGCCCATCGATATTCTTCTGTTGCTGGATGTGAGCGGCAGTATGCAGCCTCATATCGAACGTATCTCTTCCGCTGCGCAACAGGCGCTGGATGTGCTTGCCGCCAAAGATCGTGTATCGATCATGGTCTTCGATACAAACACTCGCCTGCGCTTACCGTTTCGGGCAAGCCATACTGAGATCACGGCGGAGCTGAACCGATTGCTCCGCTCGGAGCGATTTAACGGTGGTACTCATATCACCCATGCCTTGCTGGAGGCGGCGAGCTATGTGCAGCGAGAGGCTCGCCCGGACGCGCGCCGTGCGATGGTAATTCTCACCGATGATGAGACGCAGGATTCCGAGGACGAGCCGCGCGTCGAGAACGCGCTTGCACAGGCAAATGCGGTGCTCAGCTTTCTTCAGGCGCCGTATGAACCGCCCGTCATGAATGGCGGCGGGCGGCGGCCTCGTCGCACGTGGGGTGGTGGAGGTTGGCCGGGCGCTGGTACAGGCTGGCCGGGCGGAGGAGGCGTCGGATTTCCAGGCGGCGGTCCGGTGATTTTGGGGCGCGGCGGGCCCGGCGGCTATGGTGGTGATCCCTCGCATACGGCCGGAACCGCGACCATCGCCGGTGACTCGGGCGGCGACACAATCCGCGTGGATGAAGCTTCCGCACTTGAAGACACCCTGGCCCGATTACGCCAGCGCTATACCTTCAATTTCTATTTCCCGCCCAACGTGGCCGAGCGTGCAGCCGTACATGTAGATCTCTCACAGGAAGCCAGAATTCGGTACATGGATGCCGAGCTGCATTCGCGCCAGGTATTCGTTTCGGCTCAAGGATCTGGCGAGCACTCCGGACCTACGGTGATCACTCGCTCCCACGTCAACGATGCCGCGAACAATGTCAGCGGCTCGGACGGTGAGACGACGGCCGAACCCTCATCTTCGGGACACCGGCGTGTTGCTGTCAATGAGGAGAGCGGGCCTCGCGTAAACCTCCCTAGTGATGATTCCGATCCTTCAATTCCGCACGCCCAGGCACCGGCGAGCCAAGGTACTCCTCCGTCGAATACACAAGCCCAGGGCAGCCAAAATTCTGCTGGCGGCGGATGGCCTCGTACGCACCAAGACAATCCCAATCCTCAGTAGCGGGTTTTGCACTGAAGCGCTATTATCCTGTTGAACGTGCTCCACTCCCTCCCGGAGGGCGGCTTGGAAGCTAGGGCAATGGAGCGCAGACGATCTGTCGCTTCGCAGCGGCCTTAGCTCTCAAGGGCCACTGCAGCAACAACCTATTTCGCGCAATCCTGAAGGAAGCTCATGAAGGCCATTGTTTATGAGGGCTTTGGTTCCCCCGACATTTTAAGATGTCAGGACATTGAAAAGCCAGCGCCTGGAGAGAACGAAGTCTTAATAAAGGTCCGTGCGGCTTCCATCAACCCACTCGACTGGAAGCTAATGAAGGGCGGCCCGTTCCTCGTCCGCATCCTGCTGGGGCTCGGCAAACCCAAGCTCCGAAGACCCGGCGTGGATGTGGCCGGCCACGTTGAGGCGATCGGCAGGAATGTAACACAGTTCAAACCGGGTGACGAAGTGTTCGGCACGTGCGTGGGGGCCTTTGCCGAGTATGCGATTTCCGCATCCGTCTTCGGCATCAAATCGGCGTTAGTCATAAAACCAGAGAACGTGACCTTCGAGCAGGCGGCCTCCGCACCCGTGGCGGCATTGACCGCGTTACAGGGTCTTCGCGACAAAGGACGGATTCAAGCGGGGCAGACGGTTTTGATCAACGGCGCGGCGGGTGGCGTGGGTACGTTCGCAGTGCAGATTGCCAAACTATTAGGTGCAAATGTGACGGGTGTGTGCAGCACGGCGAATGTCGACATGGTTCGATCCATCGGCGCAGACCGGGTCATTGATTACACCCAAAATGATTTCACCAAGAGCGGGGAACGTTGCGACCTCTTCTTGGACTGCATTGGGAATCATTCTTTATCTGCATGCAGACGCGTTTTGAATCCCAAAGGCAGGCTTGTGATGGTCGGAGCGCCAGACGATGGTCGAGCAATCGGTCTTCTAGCTCGCATCATTGGCGCGCTTGTGTGGTCACTATTCGGAACCAAGAAGATGGTCTTTTTCATCGCGCGGATGAATAAGCAGGATTTGACCACCGTGGGCGAGTACATAGCGGCCGGAAAGTTAAGACCAATTATCGATAAGCGGTACGCTTTGAATGAGGCGAGTGAGGCATTCCGGTATATGGAAAGAGGGCATGCCCGCGGTAAGGTAATAATCACCCCTTGAGCGTAAGAGCGAACCGAATCAAGGGGATGAACACAGCCGAGCGCATTAAATATCTGGATATTTTCCTCACGTCCTGCACTCGCTCTCTCTGTGAGTGCTATAGACTCCTTTCGAGGTCCACGGGGCAATTCGCGACCGCTAGTCTTCCCTCGGCTGGGACCTGAGCCGGATTGGCCCACGCAAGATCTCTTCCCTTCTCTTGGAATGACGTCGCTTTAAGGCAAGACAGTAACGCATCTTGAGAGCTTGTCCGTCAGTACAATGACCGCATGCTTTCCTCGCGACTGCGCTGCGGTGCTGTCCTCTTCGTGGCAGCCGTTGCCTCGAAATTAGCTGCCGCTGAGATTCCTCGTCCCGAATTTCCCGAGCCTCAGTTCGAACGCACGCAATGGATAAGCCTCAATGGCACTTGGAAGTTCGCGTTTGACGATCAGGACGCGGGGCTCTCCACCAAATGGTTTGAAAACGGCCTCAAGAACACCCGCAGCATCGTTGTTCCCTTCTGCTTCGAAAGCCGCCTGAGCGGCATCGCGGATACAAGCTTTCATCCCGTGGTCTGGTACCAGCGTGCGCTCGAGATTCCGTCCGACTGGCGCAGCCAGCACGTCCTCTTGCATTTCGGAGCCGTCTACTATCGCGCCTGGATCTGGCTGAATGGCGAATTCTTAGGAACGCACGAAGGTGGAAACGTGCCCTTTGTGTTCGACATCACGGACGCGTTTCGCGATGGCCCAAACACTCTGATCGTTCGCGTCGAAAATCCTCCCACCGATCGCTCCATCGCGCGCGGGAAACAATATTGGAAGCCGAAATCCGCCAGCATCTTCTATACGCGGACCAGTGGTATCTGGCAGCCCGTTTGGATCGAGCGCACCGGCGACAATCATCTGCTGTATGTACAGGTGACTGCGGATCAGGATGGAACAGCGCGATTTGCTGGTGTGATGGCGAAGCATGAGGCCGAGCCGCTAAGGTTTCAAGTAGCCGTTTCGGACGGCGGCACCGAGGTCGCGACCACTACCTCCCAAACCCATGAAGACCAGGTCTCCGCAATGCTGCAGGTCAACAGTCCGAAACTGTGGTCTCCAGACTCGCCGAATCTATACACCGTGAAGTACCGGTTGCTGCGCGCCGGCAAACCCATCGACGAAGTGAATTCTTACTTCGGCTTTCGCACCATCGCGGTCGCAAACGACCGCGTCACAATCAACGGCCGCCCCACCTATCTGAAATTTCTGCTCGATCAAGGTTACTGGCCCGAAAGTGTCTTAACGCCGCCCTCCGAGGAAGCCATTCAGCGCGATATCGATCTGGCGCTGTCGATGGGCTTCAATGGCGTACGCAAGCATCAGAAGGTAGCCGATCCCCGTTTCTTGTATTGGGCCGACCGCCGCGGGTTCCTGGTCTCCGGAGAAATCGCCGATGCGTACGAATTCACCACCGAAGAAGCGGAGCGCTTCACGAGTGAATGGATGCAAGCCGTCCAGCGAGACTACAACCACCCATCGATCATCATCTGGAATGCCATCAACGAAAGCTGGGGCGTGCCCGATTTGAAAGATCCCCGCCAGCAGGCGTACTTAAAGGAGTTGTACCAACTCACGCACACTCTGGATAACACGCGTCTCGTCATCGATAACGAAGGTTGGGAGCACACCGGCGGCACCGACCTGTTTGCCATCCATGACTACGAGAAGTCCGGCCAGGTCCTTTACGACAAATACAAAGATGTTACGCGACAGAGTGCTACTGTTCCCCCGAACGGCCGCCCGGCGTTAATTGAGGGCTATCGTTACAACGGTTCGCCGCTGTATCTGTCCGAATTCGGCGGGATCGCCTACATCCCTCCGGGAACAAATGTACCTGCGGAGAGCTGGGGGTATTCGGGCGTGGAAAAAACGCAGGAAGCCGCGCTAGCGCGCTTGACGCAGCTATTCGAAGGAATTGCGAAGCTGAATAATCTCGCCGGCATCTGTTACACCCAGATCACCGACGTTGAACAGGAAGTGAATGGACTTGCAACGTTCGATCGCAAGCCCAAGTACCCGGTCGAGAAAATCAAGGAGTTGAACGACAAGCTGCATTGAGCAACCTGAGACGCATTCGTGATCAATTTTGCCCATCGCCGTCGTTGTCCTTGCGATCACTTTACGGCGCGTACCGCTCTTCATCGATCTCAAGGGGAAACGCACCTGAGGCGCGTCGAGCAATAGGTATCCGGTCGGAAAAATCAAGGAATTGCAAGACAAGCTGGATTGAGGCGCAGGCGCGTTTCCGCCAAGCAGCTCTATTAGCGGAACGCTCTATTGTTCCCGAAGCGTTTCTACCGGATCAAGCCTCTCTCGCCTGGTCAGATCTTTGAGCCAACTCATACTTCTGGCCTAAGACTCGGAGGGCGAGAGGACCAGCGTGATGCCTTCCACCATTCGTTTGAAGCTGGAGACTTCCCGGTCCACATGCTTCCGGCTGGCTGCGGGGGCCGAAAAAACCCAACGGGCTGCACGCCCGGTTAGGGAAACAGCCCTCAAACACTTGAAATGTAACTGATCTTAGCTACGATGTCTGCGTCTCAGTCTTGCGCCGAGAACAAGACCCGATCCCAGCAACAGCAATCCCACAGAACCCGGTTCGGGTGTCGACGCCAGTAGGCCATTTACGTGCGTACCATCCGAGTAGAAGCCTACCAGGTCACCCAGATCGTTTACGCCATTGATGGTTGTTCCGCTCACGCCGAATGCCGGCGTGAATGACTGCTTCGGGTCATTGACGGTCGTCCAGGTCTTGGTCATCCAGTCATAGACCAGGCCGTTCGTGCCGCTTGCATTCACATAGCTTCCGACCACTTCACCTTTATTGTTCAACCCGAAAAAGCTGGTGTTCGTCCCATTTCCTTTCGGAGCGTCGAGACTCACAAATGTTCCACTTTCATCGAGAAATCCGTGCACATTTCCCGCGCCATCTGTGTAGAAGCCCGCAACCCATCCACCGTTGTTGATCGCGGAAGCCGTGGTACTTACCGCGCCGAATGACGTCGGAAGAATGATCGGCGTGAATGTTTTTGTGCTCACGTTGTATTCGTAGCCGTGCGCGTCGTTGGCGGCATCGGTATAAAACCCGACGGCAGTGTTGCTATCGTTCAACCCAAGCAACTGATTGAAGGGTGGAGTAGCAGTCGTGGCCGGATTATCCACCGTGCTTTGAGTGCCCCCGATCTGCGTGAACCCGTGGTTCGCGTTCGCTGTATCGACGTAAAACCCCGCAGTGTTGTACGTTCCCTTGGTTAACACGTTGTTAATAGCCGTCACCTGTGTCTGGGTGGCGCCCGTAAAATTCTCGGCCACGAAACCGCCCGCCTTGGTCCAGGTGTAACCGTTATTCGGCACGACTACTGAATCACCGAAATACCCGGCGATGACTCCTTCATTGTTAATACCGAGTAACTGATTGAAATTCAGATCCCGGGGATTGTTTATAGTTTGAAAGTTGTACGATGCCGCACTGCTGGTTCCCGCTGCCAGTGTGAACATCGCAAGGACCGCGAGTGGAATTCTCAACATTTGCGCTCCTCTTTAGCCTCCGCGTTTCGAAAGCTCGCGAATGCTGCGAAATGGGCGATTTTTCAGCCGGAAATGTTACGCGGAAATTCGTCCATTTTGTGTGCAGGGTTTAGAGTTCCTAGTAAATTTTCGATCGATTCCCTCATACTGAATCTCCCCGCGCTCGTTATCAATAGGCCGCAACCAACGCACGCGAGGAGGAAACTGTAATCTCAGAGGCAAACTCGATCGACGGTTGCGCCATGCCAGACCCCCGGGATAAATCCAAAGTCGCTGAGCCTATTGATCTCGGCCCGGGTTACCGACTCGCCGCGAGAGGGCGCCAGGAGGCCGAAGATGATCGGCTAGCTCTCTTGGAACAAATTTTCGACCCGGCCTCACGTCACCGGCGTGAACTGGTCCAGCCTGGCTGGCGGTGCCTTGAAGTCGGTGCGGGTCGTGGATCGATGGCAGTGTGGCTAGCGGAGCGGGTCGGCAAAAGCGGCCACGTCATGGCGACGGACATAGATGTCACCTACTTGGAGCGAATGAATCTTCCGAACCTCGAGATACGCCGGCACGACATCCTCAAGGATCCTCTAGATGTGCTCGGCCCGAGTTCATTCGATCTGGTTTGCTCACGGCTGATGCTATTCTGGCTAGCCGGCAAACAGGAAACAGCTATCCAGCGCATGGTGGAGTGTTTGCGGCCGGGAGGATGGCTCGTTGATGAGGATGGTGACTGGGGTACGGTTTCTCCAGTCGATCCGTCTCATCCTTACTACGCCCGCTATGAGGGGGCCTGGCAGGGTGGTGAGTGGTGGGCAGCGCGCGGATATGATCCAACTTTTGGACGCAAGCTCCCAGTGCTATTCGAGAAGTGCGGCTTGAAAAACATTCGCAGCGAGGCAACAGCGGAGATAGTTCGCGGAGGTAGCTTGTGGGCAAAGTGGTGGCAGGAGACGCTGCTCGCCATCCGAGCATGGGAGCAGAGTGAGGATCGCCTAACGGAGGCGCGGGAAGAAGAGTACAAAGTGCTCACAGCTCCTTGGAGCGACCCATCGCTTTGGTTTCTCAACGCCCTTCTTCACGCCTGCTGGGGCCAACGTCTGTGAGATGGACAAGTGATCGTCACCTTAAGTGGCCAAAGCAGCCGAAACGGCGTCGCACTACACGCGTTCCTCGAATGGAAGCCCAAAAAAGTTTCGGATTACACATCCTTCATTCGCTGGCCGGTTACAAATTTGGGCCCAGGCATGTGGCGTTTCCACTAAGACCATCTCGGAGTGCGGCAAAAGGCCTGCTTCGCGGGCATGCCATTAACGACCGAAATCATTTCTGTTTGAAAATCCCGGACCACCTTTGCCCAAGAAGCACAGGCAAACGACCTCAGCGATGATGGTTTGACGGCGCGGCAGTTCCGGGCTTTGCTGAAGATGAACTGCCATAAGTAAACATGGCTCTGCGACCACCGGTGATTCGCCGTGCGGTCGCTCAGAGCTACTTTTCCGATAATGCGGTTTCACAGGCCCAACCAGCATGCGAACGCCGGGATTGGCAAACCTTTGCTGATCACGCACGAGCTAAGTTCAAAACAGGAAGACACAGTTAGGCTACCTGAGTCGCGCTGCCTATGCCGTCTCGCAGTGTTTTGATGTCCCGAATTGGTGGCTGACCGAAGAGTCGACTGTACTCGCGACTGAACTGGCTTACGCTTTCATAACCAACTTCGTATGCCGCTGTGCTAGCGTCTATCCCGCCCGTCAGCATCCGTTCGCGTGCAGCTTGCAACCTGAGTTGCTTCTGATATTGAAGTGGACTCATAGTAGTTAACGCGCGGAACTGATGGTGAAGTGTTGAGACACCCATCTGAGCAATGGCGGCGAGCTCTTCCATGTGAAGCGGCTTTGTGTAGTTCGTCCTGAGCCAAGCGATGGCTCTTGCGGTCCGATGGCTGAGATCGCCTCTGGTCGCAATGGATCGTAATCGCTCGCCCTGAGGCGTTCGGAGTATCCGGTACACGAGCTCACGGTGGATCAACGGCGCCATAAACGGTATGTCTTCTGGACTATGAAGCAGTTGGATCAATCTGTCGCAGGCGCTCAGCAGTTCGGGTGTAGTTTCGCCGACAACGAGCCCCCGCCGTTGAGATGTTGATTGGACGTCCGGCAGATCTTCCCGGCTCAGTACCTCCCGCACGATCCCCATATCAAGCCGCAGAAGCATCGAGAGCAAAGGAACCTTCTCCGATGCCTGAACAACTCGGCTTTGAACCGGCATATCGATCGCCGATAACACAAATGAAGAATCATCGCACTCGTACTCAGTTCCCCCGACATTCAGGAACTTGCGTCCTTGTGTGAACACCGCAAGACTGGGTTCGTAGAACACACGTTGGCAGGCGGTCGGCTCGATACGCCGGAAAAGGGATAGGCCTGGGATTGCGGTCACGTGCTCTCCGGGCGATTGCGCGAGGGTCAATATCCGGCTGGCTAACGCGGCCCGCATCTCGGCGACATCTATGTTGTGAAGCGGTTCAGTTCCTTTTGCCATTTGCTTGAGCCACGCCTTTTTTCAGCGTACCCTCCAGGGACCAACATCGTGCACAAATTCTGAATGTCAAACAGAATCAGGCAAAGAATCGGCAGGATCAGGTAAGCGCGGCTGCGCATTTTGCCGCTAGTTTTGGAATTGAAAGGGGGATGAGAACCGAGTGAAGAACATCCTTGCGATCTGCCTCGTCCTGCTGGCAGTTGGTCGGACGATCGCGCAGGACCGAACCGGAACTGCGGACGTACGGAATAAGTTCATCGGAGCATGGCGGCTCGCCTGGCTGGAACGGTCGGGCGCCGATGGACAGGTACACAAGATTGATTGCACTGGCATGTTCGTCTTCACGCGTGATGGGCACGCCTCTGTGCAGGTGATGCAACGCAACCCGGAGACGAAGGCCGACGCTGGCCCTCAGCAATACTCGGCGGGTGGATATGAGGCGTCCTGGGGTACCTACAAGGTGGATGAGGGCGCTCATACATTCACGTTTCACATCGAGGGAGCAGCGGTGCGATCCCTCATGGGCAAAGACCTGCCGCGTGCCTATGAGTTCTCGGGAAAACAATTGATCGTCAAATCAACTCGCCCAGATGAGCACTGGCGGGTTGCCTGGGAGCGTTACTGAAGGGGGCACATGACCAATTCCAATCTGCCGCATTCGGCACTCACACCTGATCACATTCGAGCCGTATCGCCGGCACTGGCGCATTACACACAAACGTCGATTAGCGAGGATGTTTGGAAGCGTCCTAACCTGTCGCCTCGTGACCGCAGCCTCATAACCGTAGCTGTTCTCATCGCCCGTATTCAAACGATTGGAATGCTGCACTATTTCAACGTCGCGCTGGATAGCGGCGTCACGCCAGGCGAACTGTCAGAAGTTGTGACCCATCTTGCCTTTTATTCGGGCTGGTCCAACGCCTTATCTGCCGTTCCAATTCTGAAGGAGATCTTCGCGCAACGTGGAATAGGCATGGACGAACTCCCGGAGGTCGCGCCTCAGCTGCTTCCGTTGAATGAGCAGGCGGAAGCTCAGCGCGCGGCAACTGTGGAGCAGAACTTCGGGGCTGTAGCGCCAGGCGTTGTGCAGTACACAACGGACCTGCTGTTTCGCGATCTGTGGCTTCGGCCGGCCCTTGCGCCGCGCGACCGGAGTCTCATCACGGTTAGTGCGCTTATTGCTTCCGGCCAAGTGGCACAAATCACATACCACTTGAACCGAGCAATGGACAACGGACTGACGCAACGGCAGGCATCCGAGCTGCTGACTCACCTCGCCTTCTACGCCGGTTGGCCACCGGTGTTTTCTGCGCTGCCCGTGGTGAAAGAAATTTTTCAAAAACGACTGGAGAAAGAATCGTGAGGATGCAAAACCGGAAACTTGGCAGCAGCGATCTTGAAGTCTCAGCTCTTGGCCTCGGCTGTATGGGCATGAGCTGGTCTTATAGCCCGATCCCGGATAGAAACGAAATGATTTCACTCCTCCGTGCGGCGGTGGAGCGCGGCATCACATTCTTCGATACGGCCGAAGTCTATGGTCCGTACACGAACGAGGAACTCCTGGGCGAAGCGCTCGCGCCATTCCGCGGTCGTGTTGTGATCGCAACCAAGTTCGGTTGGGCACCTGGTTCCGAAGGTGAAACGCGATGGACTCGTCTTAACAGCCAACCTGAACACATCAAGCACGTCGTCGAAGGTTCGCTCAAAAGGCTCAGGGTAGATGCCATCGATCTGTATTATCAGCACCGGGTCGACCCGGAGGTACCGATTGAAGACGTGGCTGGAGCGGTTAAAGAACTGATTCGGCAAGGCAAGGTCAAGCACCTCGGACTATCGGAAGCCGCAGCGAACACCATCCGGCGCGCACACGCTGTTCAGCAGGTAGCCGCGTTGCAGAGCGAATACTCGCTCTGGTATCGGGAACCGGAGAAGCAGATTCTGCCGACATTAGAAGAACTGGGTATTGGCTTCGTTCCGTTCAGTCCGCTCGGGAAAGGTTTTCTTACGGGGAAGATCGACGAAAACACGACATTCGACAGCTCCGACTTCCGCAATATGGTGCCCCGGTTCAATACCGAGAACCGTAAGGCCAATCAGGCTCTAGTTGATCTCCTGCAGAACATCGCGACAAAGAAGAACGCAACACCCAGCCAAATCGCGCTCGCCTGGTTGCTCGCGCAAAAGCCGTGGATTGTTCCCATCCCCGGTACTACCAAGCCGCACCGTCTGGAAGAAAACATCGGAGCCGCAGCGATAGAGCTTACGACCGATGATCTGAACGACATAGAAGGTGCCGCTGCACAAATCACTGTACAAGGGTCTCGCTATCCCGAGCAACTGGAGCGGATGAGCAATCGGTAGTCAGCGAAAGAGGAATACGAATGCAAACGCGACAAATCGGAAATCTTAAGGTCTCTGCCATTGGATTTGGCTGTATGGGTTTCAGCCACGGCTACGGACCAGGGCCGGACGAAAACGAAGCGGTTGACCTGATGCGCAAGGCTTTCGAGCTGGGCTGCACTTTCTTCGATACAGCGGAAGGCTATGGCGCAGGTGCAAACGAACGGCTCGTTGGCCGGGCTTTAGCACCGATCCGTGACAAGGTTGTGATCGCCACCAAATTTTTTATCGCCGGCCCTATTTCAGCCGCGGAGCTCGGCAAGCAGATCCGACGCCGCTTGGATGCATCGCTCGACCGGCTCGGGACGGATCACGTTGAACTCTATTATCAACACCGGGTGCCGGACTCTATCCCAGTCGAGGACGTCGCCTCTGTGATGGGTGAACTGATCGCAGAAGGCAAGATTCTCGGTGGGGGCCAATCGCAAGCCACTGCGCAGCAAATCCGCCGAGCACACGCGGTTACGCCTCTGACAGCTATCCAGAGTGAGTACTCGATAATGGAGCGCATGTTCGAGAAAGACGTGATTCCCGCGTGCGAGGAACTCGGGATCGGGTTCGTGCCCTTCAGTCCGCTCGCCAGCGGGTTTCTTTCCGGCAAGGTGACCGCGAATGGTAGCTACATAGGTGATGATGTCCGGTGGGTGATCACCCGTTTCGATAAGGACAACATCCGCGCGAACCAGCCCTTGCTGGACTTACTCGCGGCATTCGCAAAGGAAAAGGGCGCCACTCCAGCACAGATCTCGCTCGCCTGGATGCTCCACAAGAAGGACTTCATCGTCCCCATCCCCGGAATGCGCAGGCTCGAGCGGATTGTGGAGAACCTGGGCGCCGCTGACGTGCAACTGACGGAGCAGGAATATGCGCGAATCGAGTCGGAGTTGGCCAAAATCGAGACCCACGGCAACCGCACCGACGAGGACATCGCCAAGTTGCGCAAGATGCAGTAATTCCGGCAGACCGCCGATCAACGTCAAAGATTGATGCTCCGGAAACGGAAATGAACCACTCATTTGAGAACCAGGTCGCGTTAGTCACTGGTGCGGCCTCCGGCATAGGATTGGCGCCCGCCCGGGCTTTCACCGAAGCAGGTGCCGCCGTGGCATTGAGTGATATTGACGAGAACGCGGTCGGCTCCGGCGGCGAGCGACTGCGCTCGCCTGGGCATAATGCGAGGGCGGTCCGCTGTGATGTCTCTGATGAGGACGCCGTTGCTGCCGTGGTCCACCAGACCGTTTCCACGTTCGGTCAACTGGACATTGCATTCAACAATGCCCGGATTCAGGTTCCCGTTGCTGAAACCGCTGATGCTCGGGTGAGGACTTCGACCGCGTGATTGCAATCAACCTGCGGGGAATCTGGAATTGCATGAAATACGAACTCCGCCACATGCGTGAGCGAGGAAGCGGCGCGATCGTCAACTGCTCATCCACCAGTGGATTGGTGGGTACGGCGGGCCTGGGCGGGTACACCGCGTCTAAACACGGCGTGATTGAGTTGACGAAAAGTGCTGCCCTCGAGTATGCGGCGGGGTATCCGCATCAATGCAGTATGCCCAGGGGCAACGGATACTCCCCATGGTCGCGAACGCGCTAGCGGACGAACCGGAGACGATGAAAGCCGTCATGAGGGAGATCCCGCTGAGTCGGCTGGGCAGATCCGAAGAGATTGCTTCGACCGTCCTTTGGTTGTGCAGCCCCGGCGCGGGATTCATGGTGGGGCAAGTGATCGTTCCCGATGGCGGATACACAGCGCGCTAACGACGCCAACCTAAACAGAACGGAGGAAGTAATGAGTGCATGGTCAAAAGACGAACTGCGGAAGATTGCGGAAACGGATGACCTCCACATCTCACCGTTTCCCGAAGATGGGACAACGTACGGAACGCCCACTTGGATTTGGTCCGTTGTCGTCGACGATCAGTTATACGCCCGCGCTTATAACGGGAAGAGTTCGCGTTGGTATCGGGCCGCCTTGCGACAGAAGGCAGGCCGCATCACGGCAGCCGGGATCACAAAAGAAGTCGCCTTCGAGCCGGTCGAAGGCGCGATAAACGACCGCGTTGATGACGCGTACAGGACGAAGTACAAAGGCAGTCCGTATCTCGATCCAATGATCGGTTCGCGCGCACGCGCCGCAACCGTCAGAATCGAACCACTTGAAGGATAGACAAGTGCCCGCGGAACCAACCGAAAATTTTGCTCACATCGGTAGGTCGGAACTGCGCAACGGCGGAAGATACATCCGCCCTGACGGCGTAGTATTGGCCGATATTTGGCTCAATGGCCTTGAAGTCCGGTTTCGGAAACTTGCCGAAGCCGATGCATCGTGATCTTACCGAAGCCCGACTGTGCCGTGCGGAACGCAATATGATCTGAAGGAGACCACAACATTGCCCGCGGGTTCATGCAGCTAAACAAGAGGTGCAGTATGAAGCGAAGACCTCGCAGGCGATACACTACGCCCGATGGAGAAAGTCACGGTATTGGTGGGGTATTCTTCCGCGCGAAAACCGGCTTCAGTTGCGAACGCCTCACTCGGCCCGCAAACTCATCATCGGATCGATTTGAGAGGCCCGGCGAGCCGGGAAATATGATGCGGTCAAAACTGCGAGAACTAACAATAGTGTGACGGCACAGAAAACCAGCGGATCGGAAGCCGATACCCCATACAGCAGACTCTGCATTAGCCGGGTCAGAAAGAGCGCGCAGCAGATTCCGATTGCGATGCCCAGTGACATAATCTGAACGCTCTGCATGAGAACCATGCGCAACACATCATAGGGGCGAGCGCCAAGGGCCAGGCGAACGCCGATGTCTCGAAATTTGGCTCGGACCCAAAGTGACATCACGCCATAAAGGCCCACGCTCGCCAATATGAGACCGAGTGCTGCAAAGCATCCCAACAAAACCGCCGCCAGCCGTGGTTTCGCAACGTCGTCATTAAAACGCTGGTCCATTGTTTGCACGCCGATGATCGGCTGCTGCAAGTCTAGCCGCGCGATCTGCCTACGCAACTCCGGCTCTATGTAGGTGGGACTTATCGCAGTGTGGACCAATATGCCTACATCCTCGTTCATCGTCCCGACTTGTGAATACGGAAAATAGATGACCGACTCGGGGCCGGACACAACTCCGCCGGTCTTTAGATCAGCGACAACGCCAATAATCGTGCTCCAAGGATCGCCTCTTTCCAAACGCACTCCTTGACCGAGCGGATCTTGTCCTACAAAATTGCGCCGCACGAAGGTCTCGCTAACGATCGCAACGCGGGGTCCGCTACCGTCCTCTTCAGCAAAGCCGCGCCCTTTCAAAAGCGGAACTTGAAGCACGCGAAAATAGCCGGGGCTGATCGCATACGATCTGGCTGTCGGCCTGTGGCCTGCGGGTTTTTGCGCTTGGCCCTCAATGGCAAACCCGTTGGTGGCATGGCCCTCGCCGGGAGGTAAGTTGCCCACTGCAACGCCTTCCACGCCGGGCAGCACGCTCGTATTGTCTAGCAATAGTCTAAGAAAACGGATCTGTGCGCCAGTGTCCGCGTACTTTGCCCCGCTGAGATGAAGTTGCGTTGCTAACAGATGCTCTGTCCGGAAGCCCAGGTCACGGTATCGCAAATTCCAGAAGCTCTGCAACATAAGTCCGCCGCCACATAACAGCACAATGGCGATCGCTACCTGCGCGCCCGCGAGCCCATTGAGAAGCAACTGCCGGTGGGCGCCGAAAAAAACAAACCGGCCCTGCTTCGCAAGACCGTGGGAAATCGAAGCACCGGAACTGACCAGAGCAGGCCCAAGTCCAAAGACGATCGCGCTGAGCAGGGCACTCAGCAACGCAAACGAGAGGACCCGCCAATCGAGAGGAAGTCCTTCGAGCCCTGGGATGCCTTGCGGCACAAGGTGCATGAGGATTCCCTTCGTGCAGTAGGCGAGAAACAGGCCTGCTACGCAGCCGAGCATGGCAAGCACCACGCTTTCGATCAATAGCTGCTTTATCAAGCGCGCGCGAGAGGCGCCAAGAGACGAACGGATTGCCATCTCCTGCTGCCTTGCTATCGCTCTACTGAGCAGCAGGTTCGACAGGTTGGCACAGCTCATGAGAAGGAGGAAGCCTACGGCGCACAGTAGTGCGAAGAGCGATGTCCGCAAACTCCCCACGAACTGCGTTCGCAAGGAGATCACCCTGACCGTCATTCGTAGCCTTGGCATGAACGAAGGGGGTGCAATGTGTGATTCCAAGCCCTCCATTTCGATACGAGCCTGCTCGAGCGAAACTCCAGGCTTCAAGCGCGCAATAACGTTGTGGACCACGGTTATTTCCTGGCCGCGCTTCCTTTCCGTATCCTCGTTCTTGGCCAGCGGAGTGATCAGATCAATCGAGCCGTTGGAAGGGAAGAAAAAGAACGGCGGCAGCACTCCGACGACCGCGTATGTGCGATCGTCGAGCGTGATGGACCGGCCGAGGACGTTCCTATCGCCTCCGAAGCTTCTTTGCCAGAGACCGTACGAGATGAGCGCAACTTGATCGCTGCCCCTGCGATCTTCCTTTTGCGAGAAGTTCCGGCCAAGAAGCGGCTCGACCTGCAAAATAGCGAGCAGAGTCGAGGACGCCTTGGCCGTGTGCAGTTGCAAAGGCTCACCGGCGTTGGTCAGCGTGCGCGTCATGAGGTTGAACGCGGCCATCGCCGTGAATACCGTATTCCGATCTCGCCACTCCAGAAAGTCCGGCGTGAGTGTCACTTGATCGGTCGAGTTTCCTTTGAGCGTTTCGCCGATCCATACGAGGCGATCGGCCGCCGGATACGGCAGAGGTTTCAGCAAGACGGCGTCGATCACGCTGAATATTGCAGTGTTTGCGCCCACCCCAAGGGCCAGCACGGAAATCGCGACGAGAGTGAAACCGAGCGCCTTGCGAAGTTGGCGCAACGCGTATTTCCCATCCTGCAAGACGCCCTCAACCGCTGGAAGCCCGCAACGTTCGTATGCCACTTGCTTCATTCGCGTCACCTCGCGACCTGTTCTGCCGCAAGTTTAGCCTAACGCGATGCTGCTACCGGGCGTGGCCGGTGAGATTCAACGCGCCCTTCAGCGCGTATACACTGCCGTAGCAGCCGACTCGGGTTCTGCAATTGCTGGAGCGTCGCTGATGCGCATGCGGTAGAACGAGCGCCACACAAAAATCAGCGCTAGTACGAAAAATATAGCAGCGAGGATATGGCTCAAGCCGGTTCCATTTGTGGCGGAGAGAGAAACCGCAAGTTCTACTGCCAGCAATCCGAATAGCGTCGTGAACTTGATGATCGGGTTCAAGGCAACCGACGAAGTATCTTTGAACGGATCGCCTACCGTGTCGCCCACAACTGTAGCCGCATGCAGGTCGGTTCCCTTCTCCTTCAGTTCAGTCTCCACAATCTTCTTTGCGTTGTCCCATGCGCCGCCCGCGTTTGCCATGAAGATGGCCTGATAGAGGCCGAACAGCGCAATTGAGATCAGGTAGCCAATGAAAAAGTAGGGTTCAACGAAGGCGCAAGCCAGCGTGATGAAAAACACCATCAGAAAGATGTTGAACATGCCGCGCTGCGCATACCGTGTGCAGATCTCGACCACTTTCTTGCTGTCAGCCACCGAAGCTTTCGTCACGCCCTCCAGCTTGATATTCGCTTTGATGAATTCGACCGCGCGATAAGCGCCCGTCGTGACGGCCTGCGTGGAGGCGCCGGTAAACCAATAAATCACCGACCCGCCCGCGACCAGACCAAGCAGGAACGGCGGATGCAATATGGAAAGATTCGATATCAGATCGGGACGCAGACCGTTCGTCAAAGCCACGATGATCGAAAAGATCATGGTTGTAGCGCCCACCACCGCAGTGCCAATCAGCACCGGCTTCGCCGTGGCTTTAAAGGTGTTGCCTGCGCCGTCATTTTCCTCCAGGTTCTCTTTGGCGCGCTCGAAATCTACATCGAAGCCGTACGCGCTCTTCAGATCATTCTCAATCCCTGGAATCTGCTCGATCGTCGACAGTTCGTAGACCGATTGCGCATTGTCCGTCACTGGGCCGTACGAATCCACCGCGATCGTTACCGGGCCCATGCCGAGGAAGCCGAACGCCACTAGGCCAAACGCGAAGACCGACGGCGCGGCCATCAGATTGTCTAAGCCCATAGTACTAACGAAATAGCCGATCGACATCAGAGCGAGTATGCACAGTCCAAGCCAGAATCCGCTCATGTTGCCGGCAACGAATCCGGAAAGGATATTGAGCGAAGCGCCGCCTTCACGCGAAGACGAAACCACTTCGCGCACGTGACGCGATTCCATCGACGTAAACACTTTCACTAGTTCGGGAATCACCGCGCCCGCTAACGTGCCGCAGGTGATGACGCTCGAAAGCTTCCACCACAGCGAAGTATCGCCGAGCAGATTGGGAATCATCAGGTACGAAACTACATACGTCAGAGCGATCGAGAGCAGCGAAGTGATCCAAACGAGCGAAGTCAGCGGCGCCTCGAAGTTCATCTTTACGACGTTGCCGTATTTGCTCCTGGCGACCGCGGCATTGATGAAATACGCGAGAGCCGAAGAAACAACCATCATCAGGCGCATCGCGAAAATCCAGACCAGCAGTTGACTCTGGACTAGGGTGCTGTTGACCGCCAGAACAATAAAGGAGATCAAAGCCACGCCGGTAACGCCATAAGTTTCAAAACCGTCCGCGCTCGGTCCCACGGAATCGCCCGCATTGTCCCCGGTGCAGTCTGCGATCACGCCCGGATTGCGCGCGTCGTCCTCTTTGATACGGAAGACAATCTTCATGAGGTCCGCTCCGATATCCGCGATCTTGGTGAAGATGCCGCCTGCGACGCGCAGCGCCGCCGCTCCGAGCGATTCGCCAATCGCGAAGCCGATAAAACAGGGCCCCGAATAATCTTGCGGAACGAAGAGCAAGATGATCAGCATGATGGCAAGCTCCACGCTGACCAGCAGCATCCCGATGCTGATACCAGCTTTCAAGGGGATGTCATAACACGGGAAAGGCTTGCCGCGCAGGCTGGCGAATGCGGTCCGCGAATTCGCGAATGTGTTGACGCGAATGCCGAACCATGCGACGCCCGTGCTTCCGCAGATGCCCACGATACTGAAGAGCAGAATGATGAATACTTTCAGCGCCGCGAAGTGCTCCAGATATCCGAAGTAGAAGATGATGATTACTCCGATAAAAATCTCCAGCACAACCAGGAACTTGATCTGCGTAACCAGATAAGTTTTGCAAGTCTCGTAAATCAGCTCCGAAATCTCCAGCATCGATTTGTGAACAGGGAGAGCTTTGAGCTGCCGGTACGCCATAATCCCGAACAGCAAACCCAGGGCGACAATAATAAAGCCCCAGATCAGGAAGGAACGCCCGTCCACTACACCGCCGAAAAATTTTGAGAGGGACAGATCCGGGAGCACAAGATTCGCTTCGCCGCCCGTCTTGGAAGTGTCCTGTGCGTGCGCTGTCGACGGATTCAGCAGGAATAGCGCCATGGCACTCACCAGTGCCGCGAAGACTGCGCGGGAACGGCTCGAAACTTGTTTCATATTCAGCCATGCGAACAGGGCATTAACGCCAGACATCATTACTTACTCCTCGGTTCTGTATCTCAATGCGGGAATGACTACGATTCGTGCAGGATTCCTGCGAATGCGGAACCCGATACAAATTGGACTTTAGGATATGGTACCGCGTACAAACATTCTTAGCCTACGAAGGCACGCCGGGCGCGGTCACTAGGTCAAAGCGGACCAGCACTCCGTGCCCTGTTCTAGTAGGGACGGGCAGATTCGAACTGCCGACCTGCCGCTTAGGAGGCGGCCGCTCTATCCATCTGAGCTACGTCCCCGGACTCTCCCTTTTATTCTCTTGTATTCTGTTTGCAGTCTACCAGCGGCGCACGCCTTTTTGGCCAATATCGGTTCGATAGTGCATGCCCTCGAAATGGATGTTTTGAACCGCATCGTAGGCATGCGCTATGGCCGAAGGCAGTGTGTCACCCGCCGCTGTAACGCCCAGAACCCGGCCGCCGCTCGTAACCAGCCGCCCATCCACCCGCTTCGTGCCGGCCTGGAAGATCGTCGCTCCGGCCGCCTCCGCCTCTTCAATTCCTGTAATCGGATCCCCGGCTCGCGGAGTGTCGGGATAGCCAGCCGCCGCCAGTACAACACACACCGAACACGTTCCCCAGGCCCGCGCCGTTACTCCACCAACGCCCGAAACCATCATGCCGAGAAACTCCGCAAAATCCCCACGAAAGCTGTGCATGAGCGCTTGCGTCTCGGGATCGCCCAACCGCACATTGAACTCCAGCACCTTGGGACCGTCCGCTGTCAGCATGAGACCGGCGTAAAGAAAACCCGTGAACGGTGTTCCCGATTCCCGCATCCCTACAATCGCCGGAATCATTATGCGGTCCATGATCTGGCCCGTCTGCTCTGAACTGAGAATGCGCGAATCCACGTAGGCGCCCATACCGCCAGTATTCGGGCCTTGGTCATTATTAAAGATGCGTTTGTGGTCCTGGGTCGGGGCGAGCGGCAGGATCGTCTGGCCGTTACTGATCCCGATGAAGCTGACCTCTTCGCCTTCGAGAAACTCCTCGATCACCAGATCGGGTCCGAGCCGTTGAATAGCCTCCGCTGCTTCCGCATGATCTTGCGCGATGATGACTCCTTTACCGGCTGCGAGGCCATCCGCTTTGATCACAACAGGAAAGTTAAAGTACTTTAGAATAAGAAGTGCTTCGTCATACGAATCGACGTTGATCGCCCGCGCGGTAGGGATACCCGTTCTCTCGAGAAAACGCTTGGCGAATACCTTGGAGCCTTCGAGTTTGGCGGCCTCTCGGGTAGGCCCGATAATCTTAAGGCGTTGCTGGTGAAAGTGATCGACGATCCCGGCGACTAGCAGCGCTTCCGGGCCGACGATCGTCACATCGACGCCGTAAGACTCCGCAATCGCCGCGTACCCGGTGACGTCCTTCGGAGCAGGCACGCAGGTCGCGATTTGGGCAATTCCCGGATTGCCCGGGCTAGCAATCAGAGCCTTGACGGACGGAGATTTCGAGAGCCGCCACGCGAGGGCGTGCTCGCGGCCGCCGCCGCCGACAATCAGGATCTTCACGAGCGGGTTTCCCTCGTTAGAATATCTGATAAGCTCCCTGCTTCCCCTTATCTCCCATGCAGAAAAAGTATGACGTAGTGGTGGTCGGTGCCGGGCACGCCGGCTGCGAGGCGGCTCGCGCCTGTGCGCGTCTGGGCCTTCCGACCGCCATGGTCACGATGAACATTGACCTGATTGCCCAAATGTCCTGCAATCCCGCAATCGGCGGGATCGCGAAGGGCCACTTGGTCCGTGAGATCGACGCGCTCGGAGGAGTGATGGGGCAGCTCACTGACGCGGTGGGTATTCAGTTCCGCCTTCTGAATACCAGCCGGGGACCGGCAGTCTGGTCGCCACGGGCACAGTGCGACAAGAAGCAGTACCGGATTCGCATGCGCGAGTGGCTCGAACAGGAGCCGAATCTCAGAATCCTGCAGGCGGAAGTGGGCGAACTGCTATTTGGGCCCAGCGATGAATCCTCTGAACACCGACGAATCGCCGGAGTACGGCTGAAGGACGGGCGCGATCTGCTCACCCGAGCGGTCGTCGTCACGACCGGCACATTTCTTAACGGTTTAGCGCACGTCGGCGAGCAGAAGTATGCCTGCGGTCGGAACGGCGAAGCGCCTTCTAATACGCTTGGCGGCCAATTACGAACGCTTGGTTTGCAGTGGACGCGCCTGAAAACCGGAACGCCGCCTCGCCTTGACGGTCGAACCATTGATTGGTCGAAATTCGAGTTGCAGCCCGGTGACCCCGTCCCGACGCCCTTTTCATTCTTGACCGAACGAATCGATCGTGAGCAGATCTGTTGCCATCTGGGCTACACAACCGACGAGACGCACCGGATTCTGAGCGAAAGCATCGCGCGATCGCCGCTCTATAGCGGCCAAATTGAAGGTGTCGGACCACGTTACTGCCCTTCTATCGAAGACAAGATCGTCAAATTTCCCGATAAGCGCCGGCACCAGATTTTTCTGGAGCCGGAAGGCCTGGATACGCACGAAATCTACATGAACGGTATGTCTACCAGCATGCCGATCGACGTCCAGACCGCAATGGTGGCGTCCATTGCGGGATTGGAGACCGCTGAGATGATCCGGCCCGGCTACGCCATTGAATATGATGCCGTCGATCCACGCGAATTGACGCACTCACTGGAAGCGAAGGCCATCGAAGGGCTCTTTCTAGCGGGGCAGATCAATGGAACCTCCGGGTATGAGGAGGCAGGCTGCCAGGGCCTCATCGCCGGGCTGAATGCAGCCGCGAAGGTGAGAGGCGAACGTTGCTTTAGCATCGGGCGCAGCGGCGGATATACAGGGATTCTGATCGACGACCTGGTGAGTAAAGGAGCGGACGAGCCGTACCGGATGTTTACCTCGCGAGCAGAGTTCCGCCTGCATTTGCGCATCGATAATGCCGACGAGCGATTAACCCCGCTTGGGAGGCGAGTCGGCCTCGTCAGCGAAGAGCGTTGGGCGAAATTTGCCCGGAAACAGGACCAGAAGGGACGAATTCTGGCCCTGCTGGATACGACAAGAGCGAGCGCCGTGCCCGAGCTGCTTGGGTTGGATGCGGCCAGCGACAACCCAACGTTAGCCGTCTGGCTGCGGCGGCCGGAAGCCAGTATCTCCCGGCTAGAGAGCTGGGTCGAGGGCCGGTTGGGACAGCCGCTCGCGCATGGCGTTCTCACAACGATCGAAACGGAATTGAAATATGCCGGCTACATTGCCCAGCAAGAGCGTCAAATTCAGGAGTTGGCCGATGCTGAGGGCCGGCGAATCCCTGCAGACTTCGCGTATCAAGGCATTCCTGGGCTTTCGCTCGAGGTCCAGCAGAAACTGAGCCGGGTTCGACCCGCCACCTTGGGCCAAGCAGGGCGCATTCCCGGCGTTACACCAGCCGCCGTCGCGGTTTTGGATGTGTATTTGAGTCTGGGAGCCCGAGCCAGTCTGGTCTAAAACAGGTTTCACGTGGAACATTGCGCTTTCAAAACTAAATGAAAATGTTCCACGTGAAACGTGTTAGGATGAACCTCAATATTGGCCCACATAATTGCGGTAGCTAATCAGAAGGGCGGGGTAGGCAAGACCACCACTGCCATTAATCTTGCGGCGGGATTGGCGGCCTCGGAACTCCGAGTGCTCCTGATTGACTCCGATCCCCAGGGAAATTCGACCAGCGGTGTCGGAATCGAGAAAACCGCCGACCGGAAGACGCTCTACGACATTCTGCTCCGGCAAGCGCACTTGGAAGAAGCCATCGCTCAAACAGAGTTCGAAGGGCTCTCCGTCGTGCCAGCCGATCAAAATCTCATCGCTACAAATCTGGATCTAGTGGATGCCGACCGGCGCGAGGACCGCCTTCGCTCCGCCCTCGAACCCATCAAAAACCACTTTGACTACATTTTGATCGATTGTCCGCCTGCCCTCGACCTCCTGACGTTGAACGCCCTTGTCGCGGCGGACTCGGTTCTGGTCCCCATCCAATGCGAGTTCTTCGCTCTGGAGGGGATTTCGCAGCTCGTGGACACGATCGACCGCGTTAAAGCTGCCTTCAATCCCCGCTTACGAGTGGAAGGCGTTCTGCTGACCATGTATGACGACCGGATGAACCTCACGCGTCAGGTCGAATCGGATCTGCGCGAGTTCTTCGGCAGCGAAGTCTTCAAAACCGTGATCCCCCGCAGTGTTCGTTTGGCAGAGGCGCCTAGTTTCGGAAAAACCATCCTGGCCTACGACCCGCGATCCCGCGGTGCCGAGGCGTATATCCAGCTCGCAAAGGAGATCCTGAGCCATGAGCAAAGAGCCCGATCGGAAGCCGCGAAAAGCGCTCGGTAGAGGTATCCACACCCTCCTTCCGCACCGCCCCCCGCCTGCCGACCACGCCCTCTCGGTAGTCCCTATGCCGAGCCCGGCTGAAAAACCCGCCGTGCCGGAGCATTTCGAAGAGTTCCAGAGCATTGCGCTCGATCAGATCGAGCCGGGCGAGCAGCAGCCACGAACCCATTTCGACGACGCCAAGCTGGAGGAATTAGCGCAATCGATCCGCGCCAATGGCGTGATTCAACCTATCACCGTCATCAAATCTGACACGGGCAAGTACCGCATTGTGGCGGGAGAGCGGCGCTGGCGGGCCGCGCAACTAGCTGGGTTGAAAGAGATTCCCGCGCTGGTGCGAGCCGTCGATCCCCGGCATTTCCTCGAGTTAGCCTTGGTCGAAAATCTACAGCGCGAAGACCTGAACGCAATCGAAATCGCCGAGGCATTCTATACCCTCGCAACGGAACTACAGCTGAGCCACGACGAGATCGCGCGGCGCACCGGAAAAGACCGCTCTACGGTTACGAATTTTATTCGCCTTCTGCGCTTGGCGGCGCCAGTAAAGGAGATGCTCCTCTCAGGCGCAATCAGCATGGGCCACGCTCGCGCTGTCGTAAATCTACTAGGGGACGATCAGGTACATATTTGCCAACAGATTACTCGGAATCAGCTCTCGGTGCGGCAAACGGAAAAGCTCGCCAATGACCTCGTCGAACAGAAGGCAGCAGGAACGTGGCAGGAAGCGAAATCAGCGTCAGCTAATCCAAAGCCACTAGATCCGAACATCCGCGCAGCATTGGATGAGATGGCGATGGCGCTCGGAACCAAAGTTCGTTTGGTACCAAAATCCAAGGCAGCGGGACGTCTGGAGATCGAATACTACTCGCAAGACGACCTGGACCGCATCTACTCGGTCATCGTCAAGCAGTGATACCCTGGGATGGCGACTCTGCCGGTGTAGCTCAGGTGGTTAGAGCGACGGTCTCATAATCCGTAGGTCGCAGGTTCAACTCCTGCCGCCGGCACCAAAATCTCCCTCTGCCTCGGTTTCCAGCCCTCAGAAAAAATTCTTCGCCAGCAAAATGTCGCTCGACGAATGATCCACTTGGTTAAAAAGAAATTCACGTCCATCCCGAGTGACGCTAAGTCCGGAGTCTCCGAATGGCGGCTGGGTCGAAATCATGGCGAGCAGGCCGATGTTTCCAGACGCCAGCGAGTAGCGCTCGAGTGCGCTCCGGCCTGACGCTTCCGGCTCAAGGAAGTAAATACTATTGCGATCGAGCGTCCAGTAGCCCCAGTATTCGCGCGAAGCCCCGAGGTAACGCGGCGAAGCTCGCCGGTTTTCACGGACTTGATGTAAAGGTGTGCGGCGCTTTCGTTCTCTTTATTCCAGATGAAAGCGATCCAGCTGCCGTCTGGGGAAAACTTCGGCTCGTACTCACCTCCCGGATAAGTTGTGAACGGAAAGATCCGCGATTCGAGTGCGCCACGCGATCTAACGGCCGTCATTCTATAAATGACTGCGGCTGCCGTGAGTAAGATGAGTAACAAAGCACCGATCATCCCATAATGTCAACCGGAAGAGCTGGCTTGATCGGCCATTGTCTGGAGTGTTTGCCGTTTCCGCGAGGATGCCGCGGGAACCGCCTTGCCAGCTATCTAACTCCGATTTATGCGCATAAACCGAACTCAACTTCTGATGGCGACGACGGTGGACCGGCAGACCTTCCGTTCTCTCCCATCGTTGGACGGTCCTGATGTCCCGCTTCAGAATACAAGGTACTTAGGCCTTAACAGCGGCAAAGAGCGACAAAGCTAACAAGCCGCAGTTTTTCGCTTTTATTTTGTGCGGCTTCGGTGGAATCTTGCACGTAGGGTTAACAGAAGCGAATCCACACATAACACGGCGGCCTGGGGGCGGTAGCGGAGGCCGGCCTCCCGCCGTGGCGCAGCAACATCTAACGCAATACTACTTTCGCCAACCCAGCATTGTTAGCTGAATCATAAACGCGGAAAACCAAGAGATGCTCGCCGGGGTGGAGGTGCGCGAGGTGCAGGTGGAACTGCTCCCGTGGAGAATCTGTGATACCGTCCACTGCTTCAATCGGCTGCCAGAGACCAGCATCGAGAGAGTACTCGCAAAGCCGCAGCGAGCTCGATTGATCGACTGCTTCCAGATCGATATCCAACGACTCACCGGTCCAGTGAGGCGCTCCTAACGTCACCACCGGCGGCGTGTTGTCGATCAACACGGGGCTGCTGACCAGCTCCGCGGTCTGTACGTATTGTGCAGCGTTCGATGGAGCGTCGGAGGCGACTACACGAAAGAAATAACGTCCATCCGCGAATACGTCTGCATCGAGGAGGAGCGTGTTCTCGAACATGTGATTGCGAATAAGCTGCCATTGCGTTTGGTCCTCGGCGCGGAAATAGACGGAATAGACTAGCTTGTCGCCATCCGGATCGTCCGCTTGCCAGGAGATCTGGGTCTGTGTGGTCTGCAAGCGTGAGACATTCTGGGTCGTTGCCGTCGCAGTACTCGCGGCAGGCTGAGTGCCTGTATCGGTGACTGTAACAGAATAAGCGCCGGTGCTGGCTGAACTCGACGATGGTGCCGACGTTTTCACGGGATTGCTGCTGACGATCGAGCTCACTGTAATGCTGTGCACTGAGGGAGGGTTGTTTTGCGGAAGAAACGAAATGGTAACGTCATCGAGCATGGCCTTGCTGCCCGCGGGCCATTCGGCGCGCCATTGCACGAAGCGGGCAGGTGGACTGGAGATCAAGGCATTGGCCGGATCTGTCAATGGAGACGACCAGTTGCTCCAGGTGCTGTCTGGACGGGCCGCGTTTCCGGAACGTGTGCGGAATAACACGCCGGAGCCCGTGCCGCGCCATTGCAGATGACCCCAATGCGCAACGCTGGTGGCATCATGAATTTGCGACTCGTAGAAGCCGGCCGCGCCGTCCCCCGCTGGTGAAAGCGCCATGACCCGGGCCGGATTGCTGAGAGCAGCTATCAGAAGGGCGCCGGTTTTCAGAAGACGGGTCGTTTCCCCGCTGCCAGGCTCCGAAATGAGAGTGGCGCGGCGGCCAGTAAGCCGGTAAATCCGGGCGTGATCGTCGGTCGAAAACAGAACGTTGTCCCCGTCGAGAGTCAGGTCGTATACGTTGTCGGTCGTCGAACTCCGCAGGGTTTCAATGACGCGCTCAGGCGTGATGCGATAAATAGCCGACTTTTCCACTCCACTCACTTCCACAACGGCCGTGTTAGAGGTCGCGGCGGAAGCGGAGGCGGAAGAACCGGCCGTCCGGCTCTGGTCGGAGGACGGCTTCACTTGCGCCTGTTCATCATCGGAAGGGACACCGTTCTCCTTCGCAGCGGTAACTGTGATCACGGTGGGCGCGCCTGCGACTACCGGGGCGGTATTCATAGTCGTGGCGGAAGCGGGGACGGCGGTACGGCTGGTAACCGCTCCTCCCATCGCTGCGGCGTAGACAACTCCGTTTGGATCCACCGCTATCGCGCGAATCTCGGGCAGTGTCGAGTCGTAGAGAATCGTGCCCTGATCACGCCCCGAGATCTCATACAGAATGCCGTTGGGATCTGTTCCGGCATAGAGGTGCCCATTGGGTCCAACCGCGAGAGCTGTGACATTGGTCTGGCCAGTGTCGTAGAACAGGGTGACCTGGCCGGAGGGCTGGACTTCATATATGCGTCCTGGCTCGCCGGTCGCAACGTACATGCCACCGCTTGCGCAGGGTTCGAGTGCCCAGATGTAATGCGTGGGAGCATGCCAGACCTCTTTCATGGCCCCTGCCTCCATTCGATAAACACTGCCGCTGGGAGAGGATCCGGCCCAGAGCGCGCCGCTTCGATCAAATGCAATCGCGAAGATTTCCGATTGGGGAGCGGTCCAGATGACGGACGATTTGCCTTCCGATGTGATGCGAAAAATTTTGCCCTGATGGCCGCTTCCGGCGTAGACTGCGCCGTCGGGGCCGGCGGCAATGCTCCATCCGGCGGGTTGATTGAGAGCCGCGTCCCACCGTATGGATGGTCCGGGCTGCAGTATGCCATCGGCGCTCAGTGAAAGTCCGGACAGCCGGCCTTTGAGAAACTCGCCGACGCCGGCCACTTCCCAGGCGGTGCTGGTGGCGCCAGAAAGAGAGCCTGCCATCGCCATCAGGGCGAATACGAATCGTCGAATCACTCTTTCACTTCTACCTGAACAGTTTTTGCGCCGGTGACGACATAACCCGCGAGTGGAAGAGTAATTTCCTGAACCTGCGAACCTCGCGTGACCGTAAGCGCAGCGTTGCTGGTCACCGAGGATGATGGATCAGCGAGAACAAGGGCGATGGAGGGCGGAGGATCTGTCAGTTCGCCTCCCGGAAGTGCGCCCGCTACCGTGAAGGATGGTTCCTGGCGCCAAACGCGGACATAGAGAGACTCACTCCGGCGAAAGGCATTGATGGCTTCGATGAGCTGTGCGGGATTCTGCAGAGCGGATTGGGTCAAACCGGCGAACTCAGGGAAGTTCAGCGTATTGGCATCGCTCACCGTGAAGTTGAGCGGTCCTTGAGGCGCGCCGACAGGTACGCGGAAGGTGGTCGTCTTGGTTAACTCGAAGCCGTTCTCCCCTTGCAGAAGAGCCGAGATTTCGACCGGATCGCCGGGCCGGACTTCGTGGGTAGATGTCCACGCCTGGGCTACACGAAGCTGGCGCTTGACTTCCGAAGTATCAAGCTGAAACGACATATTCTTCAGGTGGAGATCCTTGAAACCGCCCCCGAGGACAAAACCGAGAGCGACGACGGCATCAGCCGAAACCTGCTGTGCAATTCCGCTGTCGCTCACAAAGCTGTCCTGAATAATCAGGTCGGGCAAGCCGTCTTCGAATTGGACGCGGCCTTCGAGGCGAATAGTCCCTGCGCCGAGCGTGCGTTCCGTCGCATCAACAACTGAGAACAGTGCCAGTTGCGTGATGAACGGAGTAAGAAGCCGGCTATTGATCACGCGAAAGCGATAGTCATGTATGTTAGTGGAACTCGAACGCACAAGAACCGAGAGCGGCACGGTGTGGGCAGCGCGGCCGATCTCGCCCGAAATAGCGGTGGCGCGATCGCTGAGGATGGTGCCGATCCATTGGCGCGGAGCCGAAACTTTAAAGGATGTCGTAAGGTTCGGGACGACTGTGATCACTTCGGAACGTGCAAACGGTAACTCAATAGAGCCGGCGTCGAGAAAACGATGCCCGAAGGCGTAAACGCGATTGTGGTCGACGTAGGTAACTGTGCCGTCGGCGTTAACGTTCATGTCCCCACTTAATAAACCGACGCTGATCATGGAGCCGGGCACGACCGTTCCCGAGTATTGCTGAGACGGCGGCGTTCCGCTCGACACTCCCTGTTGTGGCTCAAAGCCGAGCCGGCGGAACTCCGGTGCAAACGTCTGGATGGCTGAGCTTGTGAAACCTGAGAGCGAAAGAGGAGTCAAAATCTCACTCAGGTTCCCGAGCGACGAGCGAACGGAACTGGATTCTGCCGCGGAAAGACCAGGGCCGCGGCCGCGCCACAGCATGGAATACTCCGCGTGATGATTCTCGACAAATGTTTCTATCGAGCCAGATGCCGGTCTGACGCTGAAATTGGCGTCGGCAATCATCGCTTCAATCGGCTGAATGCCGGCGATCGGCTCTTTCGAAAATGGGAAACCGAGCGCGATCGCGCCGAGCAGTTTGCCATCGATATAGACGGGACTTCCACTCATACCTTGCATCACGCCCGTCTCGGCCAAAGAAGCGCCGCTGAGTCTGGCGAGGATGATGGATTGTTTTGGAGCCATATTTTCGAGGACTCCGAGGATTTCGACCTGGAACTCTTCAATGCGGTTGCCCTGGAAGATCGTACGGCCGACGCCATGGAGGCCGGGGCGAACATCGCGGAGTGGGAAGAAGTTCTGAGCCTTGCCGGAGCGGAACAGAAGCAGTAGCAGCAGAGGCGGAAGCGCCAGGCGAGAAAGCGATTTCCGCGTCATCAAAAATTTCATTATCCACGATGCACGCAGGCTACTTGCATCTCGACCGTGCTAACCCGAACAGAATTTCACAAACCAAGTGCATCAAGAATAGACCAGGAGCTGTCGACTTTCTGAAGCTTTACCTTTACGGGTTTATGAGTTTGGCTGGACTGCCCGCGAAGAGTGGTCGTGATCAGAAGATCGCAAGAAATGGTCGCCATATTGCCATTGACTTCGGCAGGCGCAACAGGCTCTAGATGCATGACGAACGTGCTGTCGGATGCGCGCATCGCCTCCGTGTACTTGGCAGGCACCGCGGGCCAAATCTTTCTCACGTCGTTAGGCTGTCCCTTCTGAAAGGCGGCATTGAACTGATCCAGGGCAGCATGAATTTCGAAGCTCTCAGCTTGCACTGTTGAGGCGCCGCTTCCTTTTGGCGTATTGGCTTCCATCGTCGCTATTAGCGATTCGGCCTGGTTGCTGTACTTGCTATTTGGATGCCCGTCGAGATAATCCTGCAATGCATCTTCGTCGCCCTTATCGACGCTCAGCCAATCGAGATCATCGATCCGTTGAGATGCTTCCCGTGTGTGGCGGCCGCGAGCATGTTGAGAAAGGTACGCCTTCAGCGATTGAACGTCGCTGGTGTCAACGCGGGACCAATCGAGATCGTCAATTTCCGCCTGCGCATCGATCATATGAGAACTGGCCGGATACCTGGCGATGAACCGCCGCAGTTGTGCTGGGTCTCCGGAGGAATGCGCGCGTTGCCAGTCGTGCGCTTCCAGAGCTTCCGGGCTGGGAACGGCAGGCGTTGGCGCGGGAACGGTTGGCGACGGCGCGGGCGCAGTAGGAGGGGTCGCGGAACCGGTTTGGCCCGGCGCGGTTTTCAATGGAGGACCTTTCAATTCGGAAGCGGCCTTTTGAGGAACAAGTTCGAACGCGAGAGTCCGATGTAGGAAACGAGGCCGCAGCAGGAGAGCCGCGACGGCTATCACGCACGCCGCAACGCCTACTAATAATAGCTTGTTCGGCCCTCGTTTTTCGGCGAGAGCGCTCTCGATCCGGGCCTGGATCCGCGATCCGATCTGCACGATTTGCGCATCATCGGAGTGGGCGGATATCCAACGATTCGCCTCTTGCTGAGTTCGCCGCAGCTTTCGCCGGCTCGTGATAGTTCCGATTTGATCCTCGAGCGCGAGCAGACTCGCTAGATCGCGATCGCGGGCTTCGCGCCGCTGCTGCTCCTGTAAGTCACCTTCCAGCCGCCGGCGAAGCTCACTCGCCTCCGGAGAATCGCCGTATTGCAGGATCGCGCGCTGAAGAACGGCTAACGCTTCCTCACAACGCGACTGATCGCAAAGCGCGAGCGATTCGCGTATTAGTTCTTCGCGCCGCTTTTCAGCCAACGCTGCGCGAGCCCGGTTAAGCACCTCTTGCAGTTCGGCGGTGTGGATTGGAGCCTTTTCGAGAACGGCAATGGCCTCCTCCAGCCGGCCATTTCTCACAAGACTTTCCGCTTCGATCCGGAATAACTCTGCTTCGGGCCCAAATTTCTTCAGCGCCGCTCGAGCCTGCTCACTAGCTTCTTCGAATCGTCCGGCCACCGTTAAATTTTGGAGGCTCTCCCGCGCGAGATTGAGCTCTTGCTCACGAATTCGCGGGCGATCCGCGCGTTCCTTCTGTTCCCGCTTTCGCTCGTCTGCGATTCCAACGAGCCGTGTCAGTTCCACATTGGACGGATTACTTTTGACTGCCTCATGCAAGATGCCAGTCGCCGAGAGCAAGTCGCCCCGCGCCACGAGTGCTTCTGCTCGAATTACGGTCTGCCGAACTTCATTTTCACGGTGTTTTTCCAGGAGCTCGGATTCAATCTGCTGGCTCAAGAGTTGGAACTCGGCGTCCTTCGCCAGGGACTCGGCCGGCATGAATTTAGCGGCAGACCTGAGGAGAATGAGCGCATCTTCTAATTGCCCGCCCTGCCGGAGCGCTTTGGCCTGATTGGTGATCCGGGTTCGGATCAGCTTTTGTTCATGCGCGGCCTTTGCGGCTGAAATGCCTTCCTTGCAGTGAACCAGACGAGTCTCTTGCGGATTCTTCTTGAGAGCTTCATCGAGGAGTTGCAACGCCTCGTCAAATTTTTCAGAACGTGCGAGGCTTTCCGCTTCTGAAATGACGTTCGAGATTTCCGGATTCCGTTGCTGCTCACGAATCTGGTCCCGCGCGACGCCAAGCAGGTGAGTAAGGGCAGAATCGTCCGGGTACTGTATTGTTGCCTGCTGCAGCATTTGCGAAGCCGTACCGGGGCGCCCTTCATCCAGAAGCCCATGCCCGTCCAGCAGGAGTTTGCGAATAGCGGCGATGCGCCTTTGCTTTTCTAATTCTTCTTCGGCGGAGCGGCGGACGCGGTCCAGTTCCGCCGCCTCTCCGTACGCTGCTGTGAAAGCCGCGATGCAGTCGAGTGCCGGCGCAAACGCGCTATTCGCGATCAACCGGGCAGCTTCGGCGTGTGTTCGTTCGAGCGCCTCCTTCCTGGCCCGCTCGCTCTTCGCGGAGCTCACGGCTTGCAGCCGCTCACGGAGGCTGCTCGCAGTCGGATGCTCTTGCAGGGCGTTACGCAAGCGGCTTATCGCCTCATCGAACTCGCCTGCCTCCATAAGAGCCGATGTCTCGGCCGTAACCTGTGCGATCAGAGCCGATCGCCTCTGGGATCGTTCTTCGTCCGCAGCATAGGAGCCGAGATCCGCGATCGAGTTCGATTCAGGAAAGTCGCGGAGCGAACGAGAAGCAAGATCGGAAGCTTTCGCGAATTCCTGGTCCCTGATAAGTTTCTTTACTTCATTAGCCCGCGCCTCGAGGCGTTCCCGGCGAACCTGCGCGTCGCGCTCTGCCGTTACTTTCGTCAGGAGGCGCTCAACATCGGCCGATTCCGGATATTCCGAGCGCAACTGATTCAGCTCGTTCAGAGCAGGTTCAAAGCTGCGTAGCAATACGAGACCTCTGACCCGCACAAGTCCCTCGTGCAAGCGAGCCTCTCGCTCGCGCGCCTCGATCTTTTCGCGAACTTCGGCCAGGAGCGCTTTCGCCTGACTGTGGTCCGGAAATGCCGACAAGGCATCGTTTATTCCTTTGTGGGCCGCGGTAAGCTCTCCAGCACTCAGGGCCTGGCGCGCTTCCCCTACCAAACGATCGGCGCGCTGCTGCTGTTCCCAAGCTGCGCGGGCCTGCTGAATCAGCTCCTGAATTTCCCGATTGGATTTGTCGAGCTGGAGCGCTGACTCGAACTTCCTAATAGCCTGCTCGTAATGCTGCGCCTGAATCTGCTGCCGGCCGGCACCTATGAGGGCAGTGATCTGTGGCCGAATTGCACGGTCTTTGGTAAGGCGCTGAACACGGTCGCGGAGTTCGCGCGCGGTGCGGTTGCCGGGATCGATTTCAAGCGCCTCGCGAACCAGGGGTTGCGCCTGCTCGAACTCCCCGGACTCAATCAGGGTACGGGCTTGCTGGATCAGATCGCCGATTCGTTCCCTGCCGAGTTCGTCAATGATTGGCTCGAGATCGAACTTGACATCTTCGAGCGTCTGATACCGGGAGTCCCGCTCCTTCGCCATCATTTTCGAAACGGCGTCTTCGAGAGCTTCCGGACACTCCGGGACAAGTGAACGAATAGGCGCCGGGGTCTTGTTCACTATATTGAACATCATGCTGGCCATTTCCGGCGCCTGGAACGGATGTACTCCCGTCAGCAGCTTGTAGCAGGTGACCCCGTACGCGAATAGATCCGTAAGGGCATCGGAGGCGGCTCCATAAAACTGTTCCGGAGCCATATACGGAAAGGTGCCGACGAGGGAACCTTGCCGAGTGATACGGGCGACCGTACCCTGACTCAGCAGGGCGATGCCGAAGTCCATGATTTTCACGGTTCCGTCGGCCAAGATCATGATATTGGCGGGCTTGATGTCGCGGTGGAACGTTCCGTGAACATGCGCATGGTGCAGCCCTTCGGCTGTTTGTGCCATGATGTCCAATTTTTGAAGAAGAGGTAATGGACGTTGGCTGGCGATGATGCGATCGAGGTCCTCGCCCTCGAGGTATTCCATCACCAAGTAAGGAACGTGATCTTCCTCACCGAAGTCGTAAATAGTGACGATGTTCCTATGGCGCAGCTTGCCTGCGGCCGCCGCCTCGCTCCGGAATCGTAAGAGCAGTTCCGGATCTTCCGCCGCGAGCAGGATTTTGATCGCGACTGTGCGCCCTACGGTAGGGTCGTGAGCGCGAAAGACCTGGCCAAATCCTCCGCGGCCAACGTCAGCCTGTATCTCGTATCTGCCGATACGTTTCATGAGTGAATGCCAAAATCGGTTCGGATTTGTATTCGCGTTTTTGGTAGGCGTTCCGAACCGGCCGGTACTAACTTTGTGGTGAGTACAATGCTAACATTGCAAGCGGGATTTAGCGATTCGCCGAGCGCAACTGTTTCCAACAACTTCGCCGCAATCGAGCCAAGCGGCACGGTAACCGAAGCGGATTCCGCGACATCCCTAAAGCGGAGCTATACTGAAGGTTCAGTTCCTTCACCCTGCAACTGCACCCTCAAAGCGGTCGAATGCCCCACCCAAATACTATTTTCGTGAGCGCACGTTTCCTGGTAAGCGCAGCGCTGGCCGTCTTCTCCGGATCGACGCTGTCGGCGGCGGCTTTGCCGTTCCAGGACGCCGCTCCCCCGGCCGCTACTGTTGCTGGATCGCAGCCGAACGCACAGTTGCCGCCTCCGGTGAAGCGCAGCAATTCTGTTAAAGCATCCGCTTACTACCATTTCGCTCTCGGCCATTTGTACGAAGAATTGGCCGGTACCTACGGCAACCGGAACGATTACGTTAACAAGGCGATCGACAACTTCCGCCTGGCGATGAAAGAAGATCCCAACGCTTCTTTTCTGGTGGAAGATATCGCCGAGCTATACCGGATTTCGGGCCGCATTCGGGAGGCGGTGGAAGAGGCGCTCGCGGCGATTAAGGCCAATCCCGATGATTTGAATGCACGCCGGGTGCTGGCACACATTTATACGCAGCAGATCGGGGACGCTCAGACCAATCACATTGATGAAGGCATGGCGCGTCGCGCCGTGGAGCAGTACAAGATCATTACGGACAAAGATCCCAAAGATCTGGACAGCCTGATCATGCTGGGTCGTCTGGATCGAGTGCTGGACAATTCGGTCGACGCCGAGGCGGCCTTCAAGAAAGCTTTGGCGGTCGAACCGGACAACGAGGATGCCATTACGGGTCTCGCGAGCGTTTACTCCGACCGTGGGGATGCCAAGACCGCCTCTGGTCTGCTCGAAAAACTTGTCCAGAAGAACCCGACGCCGCGCGCGTTCGTGACTTTGGCCAACAACTACGAAGCGATGCACGAATACTCGCTCGCGGCCAACGCCTATCAAAAAGCGCTCACGCTTGACACGAACCGGATCGAGCTGAAAGCGGCGCTCGCGCAGGACCAGGCTTTGGCCGGAAAATATGATGATGCGCTCGCTACTTATCAGGAAGTCGCGGAAGCCAATCCGCAGGATGCTCAAGCATATCTCGGAATGTCGCAGGTATATCGCGAGAAGCGGGATTTCGCGAACGCGCGCAAGATGAACGATAAGGCGCAAAAGCTTGATCCGGACAACATTGAGATCCGGTACAACGGAGTCGGGCTGCTCGAAGACGAAGGCAAATTGCCGGAGGCGATCGCGGCTCTGAAGGGCATTATCGACTCGACGGCCCGGCGCAGCTATAATCCCGCGGAGCGCGGCTCTCGCGCCAAGATGTTGGAGCAGCTCGGTCTGCTCTACCGAAGTAATGATCAAATCGATCAGGCCGTGGACGCTTTCCGGCAAATCGCGACACTAGATCCGGACACGTCTCCACGCGCGGAAGCGCAAATTATCGATACCTACCGCCTGGCGCGCGACTACCCGAAGGCGCAGCAGGAGAGTGACGCCGCTGCCAAGAAGTATCCGAACGACCGAAGCATTCGTGAAGTTCGTGCCCAACTTTTGGCGGATGAAGGTAAGACCGAGCCCGCCATCGATGAGCTGAAAAAGCTGCTGGACGGAAAGAACGATCGCGAAGTTTATCTCGCGATGGCTGATGTGTATCAGAAGGGACGCGAGTTCGACCAGATGGGCAACGTGCTTGATCAAGCCGACAAGCTTTCCCAAACCAAGGAAGATAAGACCAACGTTCTGTTCCTGCGCGGCGCGATGTATGAGCGCGAAAAGAAGTACGACGAGGCCGAGAAGACGTTCCGCCAGGTGTTAGAAGCCGATCCCGCCAACGCGTCCGCGATGAACTATCTCGGCTACATGTTCGCGGATCAGAATGTTCACTTGCAGGAGGCGCAGGAACTGATCACCAAAGCGGTGAGTCTGGAGCCGAATAACTATGCCTTCCTTGACAGCCTTGGTTGGGTCTACTATCGCCAGGACCGGCTGGACGATGCGGAACAGCAGCTCCGGCATTCGGTTCAGTTGATGTCAAAAGACCCGACCATCCATGACCATCTGGGAGACGTGCTGTTCAAGCAGGGCAAGATTAAAGATGCGATCGCGCAATGGGAATCCAGCTTAAATAATTGGCACACCAGCGCGCCGGCCGATGTTGAGCCGGACGAAGTGGCAAAGGTGCAGAAAAAGCTCGACAGCGCGCGCGTGCGTCTGGCGAAAGAGCAAACTCCGGCACGGGTAAATTAGGCGCTGGGCGCTGATAATCGGATTGTAGCCAGCGGCGTGCGCCTTCTCACTCAAATCTTCAACAGCGTCCGCAACCTCCGCGTCTGAATCCGGCTGACCGGAATCTCCGTCTGCTTCTTGTCGTCCATTTTCAATTGAAAACTCGACTTGAACCAGGGGATCACTTCGCGAATCTTGTTGATATTCACCAGAAATGAACGGTGAACGCGCCAGAAGACATTCGGATCCAAGTTGGATTGCAGCTCTTCGATGGTCCGGTAATTCGACTGCCCCTCGAAATGGGAAGTCACCACTGTAATGGTGCCGTCGTCGATTGTCGCGTAGACCATGTCCTGCGCATCGACGATCAGGTTGCGATTGTTGGTTTTGACCAGCAGCTTCGTCCGCTGCACAGTGGCCTTCGCCGGTTCGGCGGCCGGTTTCTCGGCCGATTGCTTCTCCTCAAAAACGCGTTTGGCGCGCGTGATCGATTCGGCTAACCGCTCCTTGTCCACCGGTTTGAGCAAATAATCGAGGGCCTGCAGGCGGAATGCCTCGACAGCGTATTGATCGAAGGCCGTGGTGAGGATAAAGTGCGGCATGGCGCCGCCCTTTTCGCGAACTTTGCCGATCACGCTCAGGCCGTCCAAGCCGGGCATCTGGACATCCAAAAAGACCAGGTCGGGATCGAGCTGCTCAATCAGGTTCAGAGCTTCGAGGCCGTTCGCGGCCGTCTGGACGAGATCGATTTCCGGGAAATCCTGCAGTAAATACGAGAGTTCTTCGCGGGCGAGCTGCTCGTCGTCGACGATCAGGGTCGAGATCACTCCCTCTTCTGCCTGCGACATCGAATGCTAGTATAGCGGAGGATTCGCCCTGCGGCCCTGGTCCGCGCTGGACGCTCCTCTCGGCCTATCTTGCGGGCATCCGTCGAGGAGAGTTGCTTTGCCCAAACAACCAAATGTGACGTTAGCCCCTCCGAGTGGAAGGCTCGGAGTGCTGATTCCCGGCATGGGAGCCGTCACTTCTACCTTCATCGCCGGTGTGGAAGCAGTGAAAAGAGGGCTGGGTGCCCCGATCGGCTCACTGACCCAGCTTGGGACCATTCGGCTCGGCAAGCGCACGGAAGGGCGCACGCCCCGGATCAAGGATTTTGTGCCGCTCGCGCCGCTGGAGTGCCTGTCTTTCGGCGGGTGGGACATCTATGAAGACAATGCCTATGAAGCCGCAGTTCGGGCCAAAGTTTTGGACAATTCCCTACTGGATCAGTTGAAGGAGCCGCTCTCGGCGATTCAACCGATGAAAGCCGTCTTCGATCACAACTATGTGAAAAAGATCGATGGCCCGAACGTGAAGTCCGGCGCGAACAAGATGGACTTGGCCCAAGCCGTCATGCAAGATATTCAGGAGTTCGAGCGCCGCAACAACTGCACCCGCTTGGTAATGATCTGGTGCGGCTCGACGGAAGCCCACCATAAAGCGGCGGATGTGCACGGAAGTCTAGCCGCCTTCGAGGAAGGTCTGCGCCGGAACGATCCCAACATCGCGCCCAGCCAGGTCTACGCCTATGCCGCGCTGCGTCTCGCTGTTCCATTCGCGAACGGGGCTCCGAACCTGACGACTGATGTTCCGGCCATGCTGGAGCTCGCCCGGAACAATGAAGTCTCGATCTGCGGCAAGGATTTCAAAACCGGCCAGACCTATATGAAAACGCTTCTGGCGCCAGGCTTCAAAGCCCGGATGCTGGGCGTGCGCGGCTGGTTCTCTACCAATATCCTGGGAAATCGTGACGGCGAGGTGCTGGAGGATCCCGCTTCGTTCAAAACAAAAGAAGAGACAAAGCTGTCGGTATTGGAACAGATCTTGCAACCGGACTTGTATCCCGAGCTTTACAAGGATCTCTATCATGCGGTTCGCATCAATTACTACCCACCACGTGGAGATGCCAAGGAAGGCTGGGACAACATCGACATCTTTGGCTGGCTGGGTTATCCGATGCAGATCAAGATCGATTTCCTATGCCGCGATTCGATTCTGGCCGCTCCGCTGGTGCTCGATCTAGTGCTTTTCATGGATCTTGCGCAGCGGGCCGGAATGAAAGGAATCCAGGAATGGCTTTCGTTCTACTTCAAAGGTCCTATGACCGCGCCGGGCTTGTACCCGGAGCACGATGTTTTCATTCAGCTCATGAAGCTGAAAAACACGCTGCGCTGGATGCAAGGGGAAGATTTGATTACACATCTCGGTCTCGAATACTACGACTGATGCCGCGCGTCTAAATCAATAGATAGACTTATGCCCGCCGCTGGCGAGACTCGAAACGCTTCCAATCGAGCGGCTGGGCGTCCACCTGAGCCGGCGCTGAAGCGAATCCTGGTTATCGGCGGTACCCAGTTTATCGGAAAACTATTGATTCGCGAGCTGTTGAAAATGGGCCGCGAAGTGTATCTTCTGCATCGCAGTTCGCGGCACCCGTTTGGCAAGCGCGTCCACAATCTGGTTGCGGACCGGAATGACGCTGCCGCGGTCCGCAAAGCCGTGGGCGCCATCCGTTTCGATGCCGTGTATGACAACGCTTACGACTGGGAACGCGGCACGACTGGAGCGCAGGTAGAAGCAAGCGCGCAGATTTTCGATGGGAAAATAGCTCGTTACATTTTCATGTCGAGCGTAGCCGCGTATGGCGACGGTCTGAATCACCACGAAGGCGATGCGCTCGCACCCGACGACCATCCGCATAGTTATGCGCGGAATAAAGCCATGAGCGAACGCGCGTTGTTCCGCATGCACCAAAGGACCGGCTTCCCCATTGTGACGTTCCGGCCGCCGTTCGTGTATGGCCCCGGCAATCCCTATTACCGCGAGGCTTTTTTCTGGGACCGGTTCCGGGCGGAGCGGGCCGTCATTCTGCCGAGCGAAGGGCATCGGTTGATGCAATTCGTATACGTGAAGGACCTTGTGGAGCTGGCAATTCGGGTACTGGATCATCGCAACACGGTGGGACACGCGTTTAACGCGGCGAATCCGCGTGCCATTACCCAACATGAGCTAATCCTGGACCTGGCCCGCACGGCTGGTCTGAAGGAGCCGCGGGTCATCTCGATTCCGCGAGAGTTTATTCACCGCGCCGGCGGGCAGGTCGTCGGCGCGAAGCTCTATTTCGGGGATTATTATGATGTCCCGGCGATTACCGAAATCATCACCAAGGCGCAGCGGATGCTCACCTTTAAACCGACCGACTTCGGCGAAGGGCTGAGAGTAACTTATCGCGAGTACCTGAAAGATCGCAACTATCCGAAGCCCGATTTCACCTTTGAAGACGAGCTGATTCACCGCTTTTCTCTGCTGGCTCACACAATCCGCACGGCTTAGCTAAATTCGATGCGCTCCGCTTCACTGATTTCGAATTAATTCCAACTAATTTCGTCACCCAAGGGTCTCAGGGCGAATCTTTTGGCTGGGGAAACACCGATGCGAAATAAGTTATTGACTCTTACTCTGCTCTTTGGGGCCTTCACCCTGGTTCCCGCTTACGCCTTACAGAACAGCGCCGGCCAAGATGCGAAAGATCTAGGCCACGACAGCAAGATGGCCGCCAAGAAGGGCTACACCAAGTCCACCGAAGGCGCGAAGAAAGGCACGGAAAAGACCACCGACGCCGTGAAGACCGGCACCGAAAAGACCACCTCAGGAACGAAGAAGGGCTATCACAAGACGAAGAACGCGGTTAAAAGCGCGACGAGCGATACCACGACCACCCGCTAACGAGGGTGGATCCTGCTCACCTCTACTTCTTTCTTCGGGATGACGGGCAAAACGAGAGCCGAGGGATAGCGCGGGTCGTGGAAAACAGTCTGACGCGCTTTGGCCAGCTTAGTTTGGCCTGCATTCGGTCCAGTGGAATTTAGGTTCCGATCGAAACGTGGGAAGTTGCTGCTTGAAACCTCCAGACGCAGGCGATGGCCCGCTGCGAACACGTAGCTGGTAACGCCTGCGTCTACATTGATCTGATACGGCGTATTCCGTTTGACAAAGGTCGGATTGGCCAAGGAAAGCCGGTATCGAAGCCGCTGGATTCCGTCCGTCACCATCAGAGCGCGGCCCTCCGGGTCTACGTCAACCAGCTTCGCTGTAAAATCAGTGTCGTTCGCGCTGGTCGCGATGTATAGGATGACGCGTACGACGCCTGTTACTTCGATCGGTTCATGAAGCGGCTCCGAGGTGTAGACGAGAACATCAATCCGTTGTTCGATCAGGTTCTGTTCGAGCGGGCCGGGGGGCAGAGTCTTCGGATTGCAGCAGATCGCTCCACCGGCGGTCGGCACCGGCCGGGCGGGATCATACGCGAACCCATCGGCCGTTCCAGCTTGCGGTTCGTCCCATCGCAACACTCCATCTCCTGAAGCGCTGTTTGCGTGCCCGTCACTGGCGAGATAGAGAGAAGTGTACCGGCTTCGGGCGAGAGGCCATTCATATTCGTCGCGCCAGATATCCGGACCCATTACAAAAATGTGCAGCACGCTCTCGTGGCTCTTGTGGAGCTTGCCCAAGAGCGTGTGCTCATGCAAAGCCGAATCGAACCAGTCCGCTTGTTTCGCTCGAATAGGAAGGGAAGCCTGCGGCCCGAAGACGCGGGTTGGGAACTCGTACGCAGGGTTGTGAGCCCAGGGCCCAATCCACGTCTCGACGTGCTTGTCTTGCAGAGAAAGACGGGCAAAGGCGTCGAGATCGCTTTCCGCGTATTCATCAAACCAACCGCCGAACGACAGCACGGGAACGTTTACTTTCCGTATCTGGCCGCGTATGCTTCGCGCATGCCAGTAAGCGTCGTCCGAAGGATGGGCAATCGCGGTTCTCCAGAGTGTGAGTGGCCGGCCGCTCGCGGCTATATCTGCTGAGCGGAGCGGCAGATGCCAAATATAATCGCCTAAAGCAGGCCGCGCGGCTAACGGCGTCTTCATGCTCTCGGATAACCAGGAGAGTCGATGCGCCAACTGGAGCGCGCCACCCGTCGAGTAGTATCGGTCGAGGTATTCGTCGTCTCCCGAGCACATAGGCGAGATCGCAACCAGGTGCGGATTGTCCTGAAGCGCCGCCCACCACTGAACCATGCCGAGATACGAGCTGCCGGCCATCACGACCCGGCCATTAGACCAGGGCTGCTCGGCTATCCAATTAATTGTGTCGTTCCCATCAGGCCCTTCCTGATCGATAGAGCCGAAAGTTCCCTCGGACGCAAATCGGCCGCGCACATCCTCCAAAACGACCGCATAGCCAGAATTCCGGAAATAAAGATAGCTTTTGAGCGATTTCGCTTTACGGCTATAGGGCGTGCGTACCAGAACAGCGGGCCAGCGCTCTCCGGTTTCGGGGAAATAAACGTCAGCCGCAAGATGTACGCCGTCGCGCATGGGAACAGCAAGACCCAGACGCACCGTGGGTTGCGCTTCAGTTTGTTTTCCGGTTTGAGGCGCGGCGGACACCCACATCGCCGCCACGAAGAGCGCTAGCAGAGACTTGCTCAGCACCCGCATACCTATAACTGGTTCGATTCGCCTCGCTGTGGTTTGGGACGCGCGCCGAACAAAGCAGTTCCGAGGCGAATAATAGTGGCGCCCTCCTCGATCGCTACTTCGAAATCGTTCGTCATGCCCATGGATAGGTCCTTAAGACCATATTGCCGAGCGAGCCGCGCGAGTTCCTGAAAATAAGGACGCGACAGCTCAGCGTTTTCCGACCACGGCGGCATGGTCATCAACCCTGTCACCGTCAGATGATGGCAGGAGAGCGCCGCTTCCAGGATCTCAGGGAGATGCTCCGGCAGGGCTCCGCTTTTGCTCTCTTCGGACGATAGTTTCAGCTCGATCAGCGCTTCGAGCCCCGAACCCCTCTCACCAGCGGCTTTGTCCAGGCGTTGCATCAGCTTTGCTGAATCAATCGTTTGAACGACTTGAAACAGATCGCAAGCGAGCCTCGCCTTGTTGGACTGTAAATGCCCGATCAGATGAAAACGCGCCTCGGCGAGATCAGAGAGGTGCGGCCGTTTCTCAGCGAATTCCTGGACATAATTCTCTCCGAACTCACGCAGTCCGGCGGCATAGGCGTGCCGGATGTGTTCAGCAGAGAATTTCTTTGTGACCGCCACTAGCTTTACGGCTGATCGCTCCCGGTTCCTGCGCAGCAACGCCGAGGCGATTCTGGCCTCGATCGCGCACAGGCGGTTCGCGAAAGTGTTTTGGTCCAGTGGCAAAACTCCCGAGGACAAAACTCCATGATAAAGGCACGTCCCGGCGGTCTGAGCCAGGCAACCCGAGTGAGCTTCTCCGAACTGTCGAGACTTTCCTTTCGACGTGCCGCCGTCCAGCGGCGCTCGAGTACGGAGAGGATCCGATTCCTCTCTTGCCCGGGGAGTACGCTCTCGAAATCCGCTCTGGCAAGCTGTTCATTGAAGTTTGGGACCGGAAGCGCAGCCTTTCGCGACGGATAGTGAGCGTGGACCGGCACACGACCGGCGTGCTCGATTGCAGCGTGCAGAAATTTGGCGGCGTACCGGGCAAGCTTTCGCTCCTCGATCTGGATCGGCCGCAGACGGTGCACCGCTGTATTCGCGGCACGCGCGAGAACTTTGCCGAGCGGTTCCGGCGAATGCTGGCGCGGCAATTTCCGGGTTGGACGATCACGGGTCTCTCATCGAGCCTGGATCTGCAACGATCCTTTTCCTCCGTATTTCCACGCGCCAGGCTGGAGCGCGGCAATCAGCGCATCGCGGCCCTCGGGTGTCCAGCGGTTGAGAACGAGCCGGACCTGCTCACCTTCGGGTTAGTCTGGCTCGATTACGTCCGGAATCACAGCGCGGGTGGCGCGCAAACATCGCTGTGCCTGTTTCTGCCAGAGGGAAGTGGTAAGCTGACCGCGCACCGACTGCGATTCTTAGACTCCGCCTCTGTATCCAGCCGGCTATTTCTGTTCAATGAGCATGGCTCGGCCGGAGAAGTCGATCCGCAAGACCTTGGGAATCTGGAAACGCACGTGACCTCGCTCTACAAACCGTGCCAACCCGACCCACGCATGGCAGCGCTTCTGTCCCGTTTGTCCCGCCTGCACGGAATTGGCTGTTCGCCGGAGCTTGGAGGAGCCATCAGCATTCGTCATCGTGGGCTCGAGTTCGCGCGCCTCGAAGGTGAGCGGATTCTGCTCGGAATCCAAGAACAGCGGGAAGTGAGCCCATGCCATATTGAGTACGTGGAGGATTTCGCAGCGCAGCTCGCGGCGCTTTCAAACCGGGCGCGACCGGCAGAAACTGACTCTGCCCCTCCGGTCTTTCCGGAGCGATGGCTCGAATCATCCGTGCGCACCCAATTAACGGAAATCGATCCCATCCTGCTTCCCAACCCGGTCCATGGCCAAGTGCTAACGTTTGCGGCGGGCGACCGCGATCGTCTAGATCTCCTCGCAATCTCTGAGTCAGGCCGGCTGAGCGTGCTGGAGCTGAAAGCGGAGGAAGACATCCACCTGCCGGTTCAGGCGCTGGATTATTGGACTCGCATCAAGTGGCATGCCGAGCGCGGCGAATTGAATCATTTGTTTCCGGGAATTGCGATTGCACCAAAAGCGCCCAAGTTGTTCCTGATCGCTCCGGCGATGGCCTTTCACCCGGCAAATGCGACGATCCTGCGATACTTCTCTCCTGAAATTGAAGTCGAACGTGCGGGCGTTAACTCGGACTGGCAAAAACGATTGAAGGTGATTCTGCGCTTGCGAGGCGCGGATTCGCCGCAATCTCACGGGAGTTCTTAATGGGCCTAGAGGCTTTAGTTCACATCAGGAAAGCGATCGGCACTCTGAATCCGCAACAGGTTCGCGATCTTAGCGAGCGGCAGCTTCGCATCGCGCTTCACGCGCGGAGTCAAGAGGGCTATCAACGCATGGAGCAGTTCTTTTTGCAGGACCTGTCTCCGGCGCGGCGGAGTCAATCGGCGACGCAGCTAGTGCGCGCCCCGATTCCGCCCGGCGCGCCAGTCGATCTGGACGTGTACGACTACGATGTGGTGGCCCCGCCGAACGGACTCATCTTGTCGGTGGCACACGGCCACGAATTTGTTCGCCACGCTCTGGCGCGGCAATCCGAACTCGGGGTGGCGATGGCGAGATCATTTGTGCCATTCCGCCGGCCATTTATCGATCGCGTAGTCGCTAGGGTGGCCCGTGAAAATACGCTGTTCTCCGTCACCACCGCGCTTCCCGATGTGATTCCGAGTGTTATCGAGCTTCCCTGGGCGGTTGCTGAGTTTGCTTCCGACACCGCATTTCTAACGATGAACCAGGTACGCATGGCGTTCCTAATCGCCGCGGGCAGCGACCGCGAGGTCGGATATCGTCATCAGAAATCGGAAATCGCGACTGTGATCGGCAGCGCCTTCGGCTGGCGCGCACTGGCGCGGCAATTGGTTGGCAAGATTCCGCTAGGCGGTGGTTTGATCGCCAAAGCGGCCGTTTCCTACGCGGGCACGAAGGTCTTGGGTCTGTCCTTGGAACGCTATTACCGCATTGGATTCACGTTCACGCGTCACGAGCGCGACCACATGTATTGGGACGCATTCCGGCAAGGCAAGCGCGTAGCTTTGAAATTCCTGAGCTCGGTGCGGCCCGAACTCGCGAAGAGATTCGAGAAGGAATTACAGGAACACGATCGGACTATAACGGCCGTGTCCACGCACGTGAGTTGATTCCGGAAACCCGCTCGCCAAAAAAGCGCGTCATCTTCTTAAAATGAATTTCAAAGGCTTGCGCGGTATGTCCCGGGCATTTCGGATCTGCATGACAAAACGCATTCTTATTTTTTTACTCAGCACCGCGGGCCTGCTAACGGCCGATACGCTGGTCCTGCACAACGGCCAGCGGCTTGACGGAACCTATGCAGGCGGCGACAGCCGGACAATTCGCTTCACGGTAGGAAATCAAGTCAATACCTACAACCTGAACGATGTTGATTCGATTAGGTTCAGCAGCGGCCAGGTCGTGAGTAGCAGCGCCAACACTGGATATCCCCCATACGCGCCTCCACCACCGCCCACTTACCGCAATGCCGCGCCAGCTCCGGCTCCTCCGCAAGCTCCTCAACCTACATCGAGTGACGGGCCGGCTGGGATCGAAGTACCTGCCGGAACGCAGATCGTCGTGCGTTTGATCGATCCCGTCGATTCGCAGGAAGACAGCCTCGGCCAGACATTCCGGGCCAGCATTGATCAGCCGGTAATCGTGAATGGCGAGACCCTCATTCCCCGTGGCGCCGATGCTGTGGCCGCGCTGGTGGATTCTCAGAAGTCAGGCAAAATTGAAGGCCGGACCGTACTGACCCTCGATCTGAGGAGCGTCACGGTCGACGGCCGAACGTACCAGATCACGACGACAGGCGTTGCGCAGGCCAGTTCTTCACGCGGCCAGCGCTCGGCCAAGGTCATCGGAGGCACTGCAGCCCTGGGAGCAATTATTGGCGGTATTGCCGGCGGAGGAAAGGGCGCGGCAATAGGAGCCGGCTCCGGTGCGGCGGTCGGAACGGCCGCGGAAGTCGCGACTTCAGGTCAGAGGGTGAAGATCCCGTCCGAGACGCGGCTCACATTCACGCTGCAGAACCCGCTAGATCTCTGATCGCGAGGGAAAACGGACGCGCGCGATGGAACATCTCGATCCTGCTGAAGCGCGCGTTTTGGGAGCGCTGATCGAGAAGGAAGCGACCACGCCCGAGTATTACCCGCTTTCGTTGAACGCGCTTGTGAACGCGTGCAATCAGAAATCGAACCGTGATCCAGTGGTCGATTACGACGATGACACGGTCGAAGACGCGCTCGACCGGCTCCGCGAGAAGAAATTGGTTCTGGTCATAATGGGCAGCGGCCGCGTGACCAAGTACGCGCAGCGAATTTCGGAAACGCTGAACCTCGGGCGGCGCGAACTCGCGGTGCTGTGCGTGTTACTTCTGCGTGGTCCGCAAACTCTCGGGGAGATAAAGGACCGAAGTGAGCGAATGTTCTCGTTCGCGGATGTCAGCGAAACAGAATCCGTATTGGAGAAGCTGGCGAATTTGCCAGAAACCGGTTTGGTTCGAAAGCTGCCGCGACAAGCGGGCCAGAAAGAAGCACGATACGCTCATCTCCTCTCCGGCGAGCCGGCGGCTGTCGAAGCAGGTGCATCGGTCCTTGCATCGACGCCGCCGACCCGCATTGCCCAGCTCGAAGAGGAGTTGAAGCAATTGCGAAGCGAATTCGACGATCTGAAGCGCCGCTTCGAAGCGCTGGAAGCGCAGCTACGCTGAAGCAACTGTAATCACCAGGCGTGTGATGGACGATCGCCTTTCGGCCGTCTGCCAAACACAGGTGATATTCTCGTCGCTTTGCTATGCGTTCTGCTACAGCTCACCCGTCTCGCCTCCTTCTCCTGCTCGCAATCACGGTTGTCTCGGTGAACGCGGCTACTAGTCATTGCGAAGGCCTCTTGAAAGCCGCATTGCCGAACACAACTATTACGACGGGGGAATCCGTTCCTGCCGGGAAGTTCACTCCGCCGTATGGCAACGGCGTAGATGTTCCGGAGTTTTGCCGCGTAGCGGGTGTGCTGCGGCCATCAAGCGATTCCTATATTCGTTTCGAAGTTTGGCTTCCCACGAGAGCTTGGAACGGGAAATACCTGGGTGTGGGTAATGGAGGGTTCGCGGGCTCGATCGACTATCGCGCGATGTCAGGAAATCTGAAGAGAGGCTACGCCACTGCTGCAACCGACACTGGGCATGAAGCGGACGCCGCGGATGCAAGCTGGGCCTATGGTCACCCGGATAGGGTGATCGCCTTCGGCTATCGCGCTTTACACGAGACCACTGCGAACGCCAAGCTTCTGATACAAGCGTTCTACGGCCGGGCACCCGAGCACTCCTATTTCGATAGCTGCTCCGATGGCGGCCGCGAAGCTTTGATAGAGGCGCAACGCTTTCCCGAAGATTTCGACGGGATTCTAGCTGGCGCACCTGCTAACGCCTGGAATCATTTGCTGACGGCTGGACTGGACGTAACACGTTCGGTGTTGGCCAATCCCGCGGGTTACATTTCCAGCAATAAGCTGCCCGCAATAACATCGGCCGTAATGAAGGCCTGTGGAGCGTCCGATGGCGTGAAGGCCGGATTTCTAAACGATCCGGAGCGTTGCCATTTCGATGCCTCCGTCTTGCTATGCAAAGGAGTGGAATCGCGGAGCTGTCTCACAGCTCCGCAGATTGCCTCCCTAAAGAAGATCTATACCGGCGGTGAGGATTCGCGAGGCCACGCCACTTTTCCCGGCTTGGTTCCTGGCAGTGAAGATCCGGGCTGGGCCGATTGGGTCCTCGGTTTTGGGCCGGGAGGAAGTTTCGGCAACGTGTACGTTGAGAACTATTTCCGCTACATGGTCTATAACGACCCCTCGTGGAACGTGCTCACAGCAAATGTGGAGAAGGCCTCGCATCTTGCTGTTGAGAAGACGGCCCGAGCGCTCGATGCGACCGATCCCGACCTGCATCGCTTCTCAGATCGCGGCGGCAAGCTCATTCTGTATCACGGCTGGAATGATCCGGCGATTTCGCCTTGGGCGACAATCGCTTATTATCAGAGCGTAGTTTCCAAAATGGGCGCGCAAAACGCAGCAAAATTCGTTCGCCTGTACATGGTGCCGGGAGTACAGCACTGTTTCGGTGGACCGGGTCCCACTTCGTTCGGACAGCTTGGAACGACTACGGCGAAGGGCCCGGAACATGGTGTTTATGCCGCGTTGGAAGCTTGGGTCGAAGACGGGACGGCGCCGAAAACCATGATCGGGACCAAATACAACGGGAACGAACCCGCCAAGGGCGTACAAATTACACGCCCATTATGCGCTTATCCACAAATCGCAAAATATGGCGGCACAGGCGATCCGAAGGACGCAGCGAACTGGTCCTGCGCTTCCGCGCTCACGCCGTAAGCAGCCGTTCGGAAGAATCTCTCAATTCGGGCGCGGGAAAATTCGCAGGATTTCCGTGTACAGAAGATAGTCCCACCGGTTGTGGTATTCAACAGCTTGGCGTATTCTCTTCTCTTGTGTTGCATCCAGGGTGGTTATATTTCGGTTGACAACCTCTAGATTGGATTGTGCTGTCCAACCGAAGCGCTCCTGCATCACACGGTAGGACTCTTCCGCACATTCCCGATGGCCTACCAAGCTGAAGGCAGTGTGAAGATTATGCACCGCCAGATCATAGGCTTCGTAGCCAACTGTCCCGGGAGGGAACTCTGACTCATCGATCCCAGAAAAGTGACGTACCAAGGCGTTATCCAGGTCGACGGTCGTTCTAAGCTCCAGCGCTTCTATCAAGTCCAGCAAACGACCGCCCTCGGAAATAGCGCCTGGATTCGTTTTGCAAAGGTAAAGATAGTGAGAACTAACTCGCGAGAATGGTTCCCGAACGACCGTGACGTAAGTTGATGGTTCCCGGAACCATTGGTGTGGTCCATATACAAAATGTCCAATTACAAGACGAAACGAGGACCTCTGGTGCCAGGGTAGTTGAGTTACATAATCGAGCGGAAACCCAGGCGGGTCGGGATACAAGTATGCAATCTCCGCCTGCTTGTAGTTAGCCGTTATTGCTTCGCGAAAAGCTGTACCCGCTGTCTTAGCTATATGCATAAACAGAACAGTGGGCGTACTCTGGCTCGGACGAGCAGGAATTTGTGCCTTAATAGGGCCGTTCGCTATAAGGCTCGGCCCGCCAAGCCGAGCCTCAATGACTGCTTCTGTCTCGGTGGGACAATACTTAGTAACGTCGACATAAAAACCGTGGCGGCCCGACGTGTTCATTTGCGCCGCTATATCGGGACGGTAATACACAGCCGCGGTCTCCGCCACCGGCTGATCATTGATGTAAATCACTACTTTGAGTGGCACGGATGGGTTATCTCGATCCAACGCCCAACCGTAGACTTCGCCATCTACCACTCCATCCAAATGTCCGGCGATCCCGAGTTTGGCGTTGCTTCGAACTCTGGCCGACGCGTACCTAGTAATTCCGTGTACAAGGATAGTAAGGATCGTGTATTGAGCCGCTATTTGCAATGTAGTTTGATTGAGGCTGATGTTAAAAATAGGGGAGATATAAAAGAAATCGACAGCAACGGTTGAGAAAAGAACCGTGACGAGCCCAGCCACTAATCCAAAGAGAGCGGTAGAGGCCGCAACCGCCGCGGCAAAGATCAGGAAGACGGAGGATTTCCAAAGCACCTCAGCCGCCTGAGTAAATGCAAGAGCCAAAGCGACAAAGGCCAATGCCAAAGCGATTCGGAATCTGGTGTGCCGGAGCGGCCGCAGTTGATCGAGCAGCGAGTTCAGTCCAAGCGCCGAAGGTTTGCTGGTCATCAATACCTGTTCGCTAGACGAAAGCACGTAACGTGGGCAAGGCCGTGCGCACGTCGCTTTCGCTTCGGCGATATTGAACAGCTTGAAAAATTTCAAGCGCGGATGCGGTTACTGAGTGCGTTTCCGTATCGCATATGAGTTCGCTATCGTCGGGGACCTCATATGGCGATGAAATACCGGTGAACATCGGGAGTTGGCCTGCGCGTGCCTTCGCGTAATGGCCTTTTACATCGCGGCGTTCGCATTCCTCCAGCGGCGTCGTGATGTAGACCTGAACGAAGCAAGGCGGATCGAACATGCTTCTCACGAGCTTACGGTCCTCGTCAAACGGGCTCACCGTGGCCACCACAACAATTCCACGGTGGCGCACAATCTCTCGAGCGACAAACGCGATTCTGAGCACGTTCGATCGACGGTCCTCGCGTGAAAAACCAAGATCCGGGCACAACACCGGACGGATCATGTCGCTATCAAGCAATGTGACGCTCTCACCGGATTCGGCCAGGTATTCCGTTAGCCTTTCGGCAGTGGTCGTCTTTCCGGAGCAAGGCAGGCCCGTAAACCACACGCAGACGCCCTTCAAGATTGGCCTCCTGAAATTTCGATGCATCTGAACACAAACAATCACATAGGGACAGTTTTCCGGTTCCTTGCTCCTTCTCTAGCAACGCTATCGACATACACTAGAAGGTGATGGCTGTTCTTGCGGAACTTGTCGTTCCGTCCAATTTGCTCGACCGGATTGGCAATACACCCCTCCTCGAGATCCCACTGGCTCGCCAAGGCGAAGTGCGAGTGTTCGCGAAGGCCGAGTTTTTCAACCCGGGTGGGTCCGTCAAGGATAGGCCCGCTTTAAACATGATACGCGAGGGCGAACGGAGGGGTACCCTTCGCCCGGGCAAGATCCTGCTAGATTCGACCAGCGGCAATACGGGGATCGCCTACGCAATGATCTGTGCTGCTAAGGGCTATGCGGTGAAGCTCTGCCTGCCGGCGAATGCCTCGCGCGAGCGGAAGCAAATCCTTCGAGCCTATGGCGCAGAACTGGTCCTCACAGACGCGGGAGAAGGTTCGGATGGAGCCTTTCGGGTCTGTCACAGGATTTACGAAGCCGATCCCGAAAGCTATTTTTACCCTGACCAATACAGCAATCCGGCCAACTGGCAGGCTCATTACGCAACGACTGGGCCGGAGATAATTGAGCAAACCGCCGGCAGGATTACCCATTTCGTCGCGGCTCTGGGCACTACGGGCACGTTCACAGGTGTCACGCGGCGGCTTCGGGCCGAATTCCCGCAGGTGCGGTGCATTTCCGTTCAGCCTGCCTGGCCCCTGCACGGATTGGAGGGGACCAAGCACATGCCGAGCTCCATCAAGCCCGACATTTACGATCCCGATCTGGCCGACGAGAATCTCTGGATCGAGACCGAAGAGGCGTACGCCATGGCCCGGCAACTCGCCCGCGAGGGGCTGTTGGTGGGAGTCTCTGCTGCTGCTAACGTTCTGGCTGCGACTCGCGTGGCCGAGCGGTTATCCAATGAGAAGCAGGCCGGCTTGGTAGTGACCATCCTTTGCGACGGCGGGCAAAAGTATTTGAGCGAGCACTTCTGGAATGATTGAAATTGAAGCAAGTCCCTGGCAGACCATGGTCTTGCACGCTGAACGAGTGTATCCAAACGAGTGTTGCGGCGCCATGCTCGGCTATATGCAAGGCGAAAAGAAGGTCGTGACGGAAGCCGTGCCCCTGGAGAACGCCTATTCGGGCGCGCAGGGGGCCCACTACGAGCTTCGGCCGGAGGATCTTCTGAACGCCGACAAGGCCGCTCGAGCCCGCGGTCTGGATCTGATTGGCATCTTCCATTCGCATCCGGATTGCGACGCCTACTTCTCGCAAACGGACCTGCGGAATTCGTGCCCTTGGTATTCGTTCGTGGTTCTCTCAGTGCAGAATGGAAAGTTCGACCACGCGCACAGCTTTTTACCCGACGCCGAGCAGATGCGCGCAGATAGTGAGGAATTGATATGGCCAAAATCCTGATCCCGACGGCGCTACGCCAGTTTACCGAGCAGAAAGATTCAGTAGAGGTGTCCGGCAGCACGGTCGGCGAAGCGCTGAATGCGCTTACCGCGCAGTATCCAAACATCAAGAAGAACCTGTTTACTGACCAGGGAAAGTTGCGCAGCTTTGTGAACGTATATCTGAACGACGAGGACATCCGGTATCTCGACAAGGATGCAACCAAGCTCGAGGGAAGCGAGACGATTTCGATAGTACCGAGCATCGCGGGAGGCGCCGCTGGAATCGCCGAACTGGAAACCGCAGAGCTTTCTAACGAGGAGATTGCGCGTTACAGCCGGCATCTCATCCTGCCCGAAGTGGGTATGGAGGGCCAAGTCAAGCTGAAGAATGCCAAAGTGGCGATGATTGGCGCGGGTGGGTTGGGCGCTCCCTTGGGCCTATACTTAGCGGCTGCGGGGGTGGGCCGCGTTGGAGTGGTGGATTTCGATGTAGTCGACGCCTCCAATCTGCAACGGCAGGTGATCCACGGGACGAATGATCTGGGGCGCAAGAAGTTGGATTCCGCGGCCGATAGGATGCGCGATATCAATCCGAACGTTCGTATCGACAAGTTCGATACGGGTCTAACTAGCGAGAACGCGCTGGAAATTCTCAAGGACTACGACATCGTGGTGGATGGTACCGACAATTTCCCGACGCGTTACCTGGTAAACGATGCCTGTGTCCTGCTAAAGAGGCCGAACGTATACGGCTCGATTTTTCGCTTCGAAGGGCAGGCGAGCGTCTTCGCGTATGAAGGTGGACCGTGCTACCGCTGTCTCTATCCGGAGCCGCCTCCTCCCGGATTAGTGCCGAGCTGCGCTGAAGGCGGTGTCCTGGGCATTCTGCCGGGCATAATTGGCGTGATTCAGGCGACCGAAACAGTAAAGATCATCCTCGGAGTGGGCGAGACGCTGAGAGGGCGCCTCTTGATGTATGACGCCCTCACGATGCGCTTCCGTGAATTGAAGCTGCAACGCGACCGCAATTGCCCGGTCTGCGGCGATCATCCGACCGTGACGAAGCTGATCGATTACCAAGAGTTCTGCGGGGTACGGCCCGCTCCGCCGCAGACCGCGGCTACAGAAGGCGTGATCGATGCGCGCGAGGTGAAAGCCAAACTCGATCGAGGGGACGATTTTGTTCTGATCGACGTGCGTGAGCCATACGAGTATCAGATCGCCCGGATACCCGGCTCGGTTCTGATCCCGTTGGGCGACTTGCCGAAGCATCTGAACGAACTGAATCACGAGGCTGATATCGTCGCGCATTGCAAGAGCGGCGCGCGCAGCCAGAAAGCGGTGGATCTCCTGAAGCAGAACGGCTTCAAACATGTACGCAACCTGACCGGAGGCATTCTCGCATGGAGCGATCAGGTCGATCCGTCGGTGCCAAAGTATTAATCAGTACTCGATCAGCGACAAGCGCGGGTAGAGCGAAAAACGGCGATCGCTGGTGATAAGCGTCAGGTTGTGTGTGCATGCTTGCGCAATCAAAAGACGATCGAACGGATCGCGATGGTCCGGGAATTCTGGCAGGTGCCAGAGAAACCATAGGTGCTCAATCAGAATCGTCCGAATCTCGAGGCCAATCTTCTCAAGAGCCAGATCGATGTCAACAGGACGGATGCGGTCGCGGAGATCTCTCTTCAGCAGGATCTCCCAAGGTGTAATTACACTCAAAAATCTTCGGTCTGCCCGCTCGATGGTTTGCCGAATCCGCGCCGGCAGCGTCCCTTGGAGGAACTCGACGAACGCAACTGTGTCGAGCAGAATGCCTTTACTCATCGAGCGCCTCAAACTGCTTTAGAGACTCCGTTTCAGCAGCCGGTGAATTCCAGTCGGGCGACAAATCCGCAAGCTGCTCCCTGAGCATTCCGAAACCGCTGGCAGGACTAGGAGGTGGGACAGGCGTCAGGCGGATACTCTGCGATTCGCCCTGCCGCGTAATCACGACAGTTTCTCCAAGCAGAGCCAACGTAAATAGCTCGGACAGCTTATTCTTTGCGTCTTTCAGGCCCATTCTTATCACGTATCTATCGTGCCACCTCCTGGTGGCTACGTCAAATCCACCGGGCACCGCCGTGCGTAGAGAGGCGGAGGGTGTGGTTGCGCCATTCAGTCCATACTTCACGGAACACATCAACCGCTTTGGCGTGACAGCTTAAATAATATGGAACGGGAAGCCTACAACTCGACCACGGCTCACGATTCACGACCTCCGGAGCCAAGCAGGATGAGATGTGGCCCATTTTCTAGCAAATCGTTGCCATCCCTCTATATGGGTGTGAGTTCCTACTGGCCTGGAATCCTTGCCACACGCCGTGCCGAGATTTAAAGGGCAGCAAGCGCGCCACCTCCCCTGTTTTGGGCGGTACGGTAACCTGTGTGAATACTAGGCGCTTTGAATGTGATCAGGGGGTCTGGTTTTCCGCCGCCCGAATCAGTTCGCGAAGCTCGGTAGCGTCCTTTACACCTGATACCCGCCGCCCATTGATGAAGAGCGTAGGTGTCGCAGTGATGTTGTTCGCTGATGCCAGATTAATATCTCGGAAAACTAAGCCAAGAGACATTTGGTTTTCCAAACAACTCCGGAATGCGGACCTATCGAGCGCGTTGGTAAGTCTTGCGAACTCCATTATTTTGCTCTGGAAATTGTCCGCGGAGATTCCGTCCTGGTGCGGAAAGATCTGGTCATGGATGGCCCAGAACGCCTCACTGCTCTGCAACTGCGCACACGCCGCAGCCTCAGCGGCTGCCCGCGCCCACCGGTGCATCGATAAAGGGAGATGGTGAAAAACGATACGAATCTCGTCCATTCGCACCTGCGGTAACTCATCAATCAGTTCGGCCAACTGTCGGCAATAGGGGCACTCGAAATCTGAGAACTCGACAATAGTAACGGAAGCATCTTCCCGCCCCTTGCTCGAACCCTTATTCTGTGAGAGGCCTGCCATAAGAATCTCGTTCTTTCGACGCTCCTCCTGCTCGGGATCACTGGCGGTATCTAGCAACTGATCGCTCAGGTAGCGCTGATCCGGAGACAGAAATAGCTTGAGCCGCCAAGTACCAGCCCAGCCCCTGCCCTCAAAAGTTAGCTCACGATAACAGTCGGTTCCGATGAAGCGCTCGTTTGTTAGCGCGAGATTTAAACTCTTATCTAGCTTGTATTCCTTTCGTACATAATTAATAAGCGCTAACCTCCGGCTCGGGTCCAGAGGGGGACAGTTTTGCGCCGCAACCGACGAGCCAATGCCGAGCAGGAGCACAGCCAATCTGCTTCGAATAATCTTTAACATGCCTAATAGAGCGAGTTCTCAGCGGCAACAACCAAGAACACGTCGTAGCAAGCGTTATGCTCAAGTCCGGCACGGTCCTGGACCTTGCCTCTGTACCGAAATTGATTCCCATTCGCATCTACGTAATCGTCTGAAGCATACTTCAGGGCGATGCGAAAAATACCCATTTCAGTTAGCGTGTGCAGTTCTTCTGGCTCGCTAACACCGTTATGATTGGCGTCGATCCAAAGACGTAAGTGACTATACACTGAGTCCCCAGGATCGATGAGTCCGTTTCCGTTGCCGCCGTTGTGTGGATCATCGAAAACGGCAAGGGCAAGAAATCCGTTAGGGTCTTCGCTCTCTGGTTGCGGGGTTAGGTTTCCAAACAACTCCGTCAAATTGTCTATTTTACCGTCGTCATCCCGATCCAAGGCGAGCCAGCCATTGTGCCACCGCTTATCAGTCCAGCTCATCTGCCTCATGGCAGTGTCAGGTACGAGCCTAAAACTCACACCGTTGTCCAGGCTAGTGAGATGAAAACCCTCTCCGAACGGGTCGATGACGATAGGACTGCCCTGGCAGTTCCTATTGTTGTAGCTTATCGTGTTGCTTTCACCGGAAGCACAAAGATTAAACGGGGCGGTGGCCGGAGCGGGAGGAGAGTTACTGCAGTTTTGCGTTTCGGGAGAAAGAATTGAGTTGGAGGATACCTCCGACCAAGTTCCAGCGCCAACCCGGGGAGCGCCGAATCGCGGCGAACACTGGATGTTCATGTGATAGTGACTGCTACAAGACGGAACGTTTTCACAAAGTCCATATCGCGTGGTCGACGGATAGCCTGTGCCATAACTGCCGTAGGTAACCCAGTAAGTGATCGACTCATTTGGCGTGCTGCCAGGCGCTGGCGGGTAGGAGCTACAAGAAATACCACCGGTATCACTTTGGACTCCCCAAGTAGCTTGGCACTGATATGTTTGCGACCGCGCTGTGAACGTGCATCCTAGGCATAGGCCGATGACTTGTAAAACGCAGCACTTATCTGTCGATCGCATGGTTAGCTCCTCTCTTCTGGGGACCTAGTGGATCGTTGTTCCACTTATCCGGAAGAAGTCTTCGAAACTCTTGCTCTTATCATCCTGACGGCGAATAATCGCTGTTACCGCGCCGAAGATCGATGCTTGGGGCAAATGGTTATCAAAAATGCTCTCCATTTCGGACGTTACTGCACCAACCGCATCCTGAAAGCCGCTGGCCAGCTTGCCCTGCATCGGTTTGCCGTCGGAGTCATCCGGAGGCAGTGATTTCAGACGCTCGATGGTGGTTGATAAGGCATCAGCCGCATTCGAATGTGTGGAATCCGATTGAATTTCCTTCACCAGTTCATCGAGCACCGGCTGCATGCTACGGCATGCCAGAAGTCTACCTTTCCTCAACGTTTTCAACTCCTCGATGCTCGCTGAGTCGCCCTCGGCTGATCGGTCAGTGAAGATTGCCGCCTTCAAGTAGAACGTTTGCGAACTGAGGTCTATTCCAATTCCATCTACTGGTGTTAACAAATTGCTATCAGATTCGCCCGGTAGAATCGATTCCCGCTCAGGTGCAAAGAATTCTCTAATGAGGTCGGTCCCGTTTATAGAAACCTTGTAAGCCAAAACCGCCTTCTTGCTCTTATTTGTTAATCGAAAGGCAACTGCAGGAGAGCCGTTCTGATTCGAAACAATCGCTGTGTTATCGATGCTTAACGATGCTGTACGATTCTCAACCGGCAGACGCTCCTTCCCGTGCTGCGCAAGCGCCGTGACAGCAATACCGAAGATGGCCAAGGTCACTCCGAGCTTATATTGCGATTTGAACATCGCGCGTTGCTTTATCGTCATTCCGATCCACACCTGTTCGATCCTGAAGCGCAGCCCTTTTACCATACGCCGCGTGACTTGGCAGGGGACAAGGTGAAGCAGCTTGTGCAAGGACGCGGAGAGTGCAGCTGCGCCATTCTAAGTTGAAAGATGGGGTAAATGATTCCGTTGACGCTTGCGACGTTGACGAACAGACGATGAGCCGAGTGCGGCGTCGAACCTCGACAAAACCCGCTCAATCAAGGTTGACCGTGCGGAGTTCCTTCCAGAGCGGCTTGGAGCGCTGAAAAGGGCGATCTGCCCAACTACGCCCCATCGTCGGATAATCCAGATACCGATGCGCAGCGGGATGGTGCCAGAGCGCGTCATGAAATCCCGTTCGTAGAACCCGTTCCGGTGAAACCAGCTTACATCTCATGGCTCTTTGCACTGCCGAAATACACCACCTCGCACTCATCCTTTTCTGAGATGATTCAGCGGTCCGCAGCCGCGTCCCAGGCCCGGGGCGTCTTCAATTGCTGCTTCCACGAAAGATTTCGCGCCTCGGATGGCCTCTGGGAGATCGAAGCCCAAGGCGAGACCCGCAACAATGGCAGCAGATAGAGTGCAGCCGGTACCGTGGATGTGACGTGACGATATTCGCCGTCCGCGAAAAAAGGTAGTTCCAGTGGGGGATACAAGAATATCTATCGGATCGCATGCCAAATGCCCGCCCTTCAGCAACACCGCCTGACACCCCAAATCGCAGATTCGAGACGCAGCATGCGCCATATCGTCTTCGGTCTTGATTGATAGGCCCGTCAGCGCCTCGGCTTCCGGAATGTTGGGCGTCAGAAGAAACGCCCGCGGGATGAGCCGATCTTTGAGAGTTCGTTCCGCTTCGGGCCCTAAGAGCCGCGCTCCATGTTTGCTTACCATCACCGGATCGACAACAAGGGGAATGGGAAACGAGCGGGCAATCTCGGCGACCGCTTGTAAATTCTCAGCGCTTCCGAGCGCGCCGGTCTTAACCGCCTGCGGCGGAATATCGCTCATCACCGCTTCGATCTGTTGCCGCACCAGATCGGAAGGCAGGACTTCGACGCGCGACACGGCCTGCGTGTTCTGAACGGTGATCAACGTGATTACCGCTTCGCCATACACACCGAACCGGTAGAAGGTTTTCAGGTCTGCCTGAATGCCCGCACCGCCGCTCGGGTCCGAGCCTGCGATGGTCAGCGCTACCGCTGTCATGCTCCAACGGTAGCGTAAGAGATCTATTGTTGAATCTGGTTCGAGCTGGTCTGGCCTACGGAGTTTGACATGGTGACGGCGACCGACCCGATTTGGCTCACATCTCCGTTCGAGACCGGAAAGGTCGCCTGCATCGAGAACGCGCCGCCAGCCGGATCATTGTTGAAAAAGTAATTGTGGAACGAGGTGGTTGCATTCACTGCCATGCCGCCGGGAACCAGCGTGTTCCCCTTGGTGTCATAGAAGTCAAACACAATGTTTCCGGCGCTGTAAGTGTTATCGAAACCGGTCACCGTGACCACAAGATTGGGCTCCTGCCAGCTAGCAGTGGCGGAAGTGATTTCTATCGGAGCCGGAGTTATTGTAAAGGACTGCGTAATCGGCGCCAGATCGGGAAATGTCAACGTGAATTTGATCGTGCCGGCAGTCGTACCGGTTTGCAGGACCAAGCCGGATTGGCCGTTATAAGTCGCTGTTTTCGCATTGAGCGCCACATTCACTGACAATTGCCGGGTACTGTGCGCGACAAACATGACGGCCGGATCATCGCTGATGTTCGCAACTGAAGGCGTGAACTCCATCGCGAGTTGCCCAATGGCGGCGATTGGCGATGGGCTTGCCAGATTAATCGTCAGAGTCACCTGTTGCCGACTCGTGAGCGGCTGTTGGCTCAATTGGAATGAGACGCCCGGTAGCGGTAACGACACGCTCTGGCCGGTAAGCGTGAACACGCGCGTTCCTATGGTCAATGTGCCGCTGGAGGTGCCTTGACTCGAGGCGGACAGACTGACCTGGAACGTAATTGAACTGCCAGGTGCGATGCTAACGGGCAGCGACGGAGCGTTCGACAAAGTGAATCCCGAGCCCGAAACCGCCAACGTCGTGAGCGTCACAGGATCCAGAGATGTCGTAGGGTTCGCGACTGTGAACGTAAGAGTGTTGCTCGTGTTCGTGCCCGCGACTAACTGACCAAAATTGATTGGAGTAGCTGCCTCCGGCAAGCCACGAACACCGGTGGAATCGACATAAGAAATCTGCAGCGCGTCAATATCGGTCACGGTAATGCCGGTACCGGCGAGCGGGTACGAATTCGATCCAACTACGAGCGTTGCCGTGGAAAGGCCGGTTTGGCCGGGAGCGAATGTAACCGTGAAATTCGCAGAGCCGTTAGCGGGAATCGTGGCCGGCAGTTGCGATGTGTCGAGCGCGAAAGCGCTGTACGCGAACTGCTCGGTCTGCAAGGAAACGGCAGGCGTGGTAACCGGCTGCGAGGTGTTGTTCGTCAGAGCGAAAGTGATCGATGCAGATGCGCTCGCGGAGATATTGCCGAAATTCAGCGGTGAGGTACTGCTGGGCAGCAGTTGAACCGGGCCATTTGCGGTCAAGTAGCTGAGCGTGAGCGTGGCGGGAACCCCGGTTCCCTGCAGCGTAGAGACCGGTGTAATAGTCTCGGAACAAGCGGTGAGAGTGTTCGATCCTCCCAGAACGCAATTATTCTGCTGAACCTCGTAAGCCGCCTGAAGATATCCGCTCAAAGGACCGGTAGTGGACGGCCGGAAATTTATCGTGAAATGTGTGGCCTGACCCGGAGCGAGAGTGCTATCTACATTCAGCCCCGTTATCGTAAAGTCCGGGTCCTGTTGGCCGGAGTTGGCCGCACTGACAACATAGACATACACCAGCATGACGGTGGATCCGGAGTCATTCCGGGCGCTGAGGATGACGCTTGAGGCCGACCCCTGTTCCGTATCAGGGAACTGGTAAGGGGACGTAAAGGGAACGTCGGGATTCTTGCCGCTTGGATCGTGAATCGCGAAGGAGAGCGTCTGGGTCTGGGCGGAAACTGCCCCGCAAATGAGGAGTGAGAGCAGCAGTGGTTTCATCGGCTCACCTCCTGCACGGAAGTAGGGAGGATCCCCGGAAGCAGAAGCAATTCTGGATGAGCGGCATCCAGATGAAGCACCCAGTCCTGTTTGGTGGCCCGGGATTGCAGGTGTAGCCAATGAGACGACATGCGCTCGGCTGCGACGTCATTCGGCACCGGCAGCGTACGGCGGAGCCCGTTCGGACTCTCCAGAGTGACTCCCTCTGCATCCCGGAAGAACAACAACGATCCAAAGCCGAGCGCAGGGCCGGTGGCACCCGGTACGGCATCCATGCTGCGAATCGCACTCTCTTCTCCAAGCGAGATCATGATTCTTGCGGCGGCGCCATTTTCGAAGACCAGTAATTCAGCCTCATTCTTACCGAGAGCGCTCAGGGATGAAACTGAGCCTGAAATCGAGCCTGCAGGCAGAACGAATCCATTAAAAGATGTTCCGTTCCAGCGGATGATGGCCTGCCGCTTGGGCAGCCAAGCGATCGCGCTCTGCGCCTCGCCTTCGACGCTGAGGACAGGGGCCGTCTCGTCTGTTGCATATCTGCCGATCTCGGCCCCGCTCGCAGAGAGCAGGCGGATTGCACCAGCTTCCGCGACGAGACCCGCCTGATCCGAAAAACTGATCGCAATTGCACTGGTCGACCATGCCGGACCGACGATAAAGCTGCCCGGAACGCCGTACACGGGGTGAACGGACCCGTCCGCGTATCGGACGATGCCAGCCTGCGGCTCATGGACCTGTGCGTGGACCAACCCTGCCGAACAGATAAGCAACACAAAACCGCGCATGTGAGGCTTCATAGAAGTTGTTCCCCCGGCTGAGTTAGGGATGACCGACGCTGATGGATGGCGTCCCGATGCTCAATTGCGTGGTCGGCGATGTCGAAGACGACGATTTTCCTTTTCCGGCAAGCGCGAGGCCCGCGCCGGCACCGATCGCGATAGCGGCAATCACAAACCATTTCGCTTTGCTGTGCGACGCGGCACCGTGGTTGGCGCCCGTCACGGAGACCGTTGGCGGCTTTTGATCCAGCGGAGCAGCGGCTGATGCAGGCGTCAACGGAGTCTTTGCCTTTGAAGAATCCGCTGGCAGGGCATCTGCCGCAGCCGGGGTTGGAGAGGGAACAGGCATTTTCACTTGGGCGATTTGCCGAAGTTGCTGCTGTTCACTTGTTTCCGGTCGAGCGGGAGTTGATTGAGCGGCCTGAGCCGGCGGCGTTAGCGTTTCCTCGAAGAGAATACCCGTGTGAGAGGTGCCTTTGGCAGCAGTGATGCGAATGTCGGCGACTCCGGGCGCGCTGCTCCAGCTTACGTTGCCGGCATGCGCCCGTCCCGTGGCATCTGTGTAGGCTACGAGCGCCGAGGAGCCGTCTTCGAATTTACCGGTCGGGCCGTTGTCGGGAAGGCGGAACGTCACGGCGGCACCGGCTACTGGCGCTCCCTTCTCGTCCGTTACCTCGATCGTGAACCCTCTCTTGGTTTGGGAACCGGCCGGCGCGGACAGGCCGTCGCTATCGATTACCCGAAGCTGCAGTTCCCCTTCGGATGCGACGGCGCCAGCGTCTGCCGGGGACTGTGCCGGAAGCGGCGAGGCCACCATCAGCGTCGCGAGCAGGAGGGAAACGGAAGGAGAAACAAATCTCATCTGGCCTCTCTTGGTGTACAGAGGCTCAGCGAGATCGCTGGCCGCTGTTCTTAACCGTTCGGGCTCAGGTGAGCTGAATCAAGATAACCGTTACGTTGTCCGGACCACCTGCGGCCTTTGCGGCGTCGATCAGATAGTGGCATTTGTCAGGAAGATTTTTCTCGGATTCCAGAGTGTCCCGCAAGAATTTTTCGTTCACGACTCCGTGGAGGCCGTCGGAGCAGAGCAGAACCTGATCGCCGGGCTGTAACTCCACCATCCGCGAAAATACGCGCAATTGGTCTGCCGTTCCCACTGCCATCGTGAGTACGTGACGCATCGGATGTTTCTTAAGGGCTTCGTCGCTCAATCCAAGGCGGGACCCTACTTCGGCGACCCACGTCTGGTCCTCAGTCAACACAGACAGTTCGCCTCCGGAAACGAGGTAGGCCCGGCTATCCCCGACGCTTCCCAACTGCAGGCGCGACTTTCCGATATCGCGCGCCACCAGCAGAGTGGTTCCCATGCCTTCTAGCTCGGGAACAGTTCCCGCTTCCTCGCGTACCCGGCTATTAGCCTCGCTGAAGGCCGATTCCAGAACGTCATCTCCATCCTGGTGCGCAACATCGCGCAAGCGCTGCCACAACGTTTCGGCACTGAGCTGAGAGGCACGCTCGCCAGCGTTCGCTCCGCCCATACCGTCGGCGAGGATGAAGATCCCGCACTCGGTATCGTTAATGAAGTAATCCTCGTTGTTGGCTCGGACGCAACCAGGATCCGAAAGGCCAAAAGCCTCCAGCATAGAGTTCTAAAGATTATACTTTCCGGCGCACCCGCAAATTCTCTAACTGCTTCCCTTCGGCTGCAACATCGCTTTAAGCTGCCGGAAAGCCGTGTACTCCAGGTTCAATTTCAAGCGTACAGGAGCGAGCGGCTTCGCTCCGGCCATCGACTGCTCGCGCCGGTTGGCCCTGTCGAGCAGGCTCTGAGCCTCCCTATCATCGGGATTGTGGTCGAGCACGGCCTTTAGTCTCTTCGCTGCTTCGTCGAACGAGTTAGCCCGCAGGAGCGCCGCACCGAGATTGAATTGGTACGTGCCATCACCTGAATCGCCGTCGAGCGCGTGCCGGAAATCGTCAACTGCGGCAGGCATGTTCAGTTGCAACTCGGCACCAGCCAGATTGTTGTAGACCTCATTCATTGGGAACTGCTTCAGTACGTCGCGGAAGTAGCCTACTGCGGAATTGTAGTCGGCAAGCTGATACGCGCTCAGGCCCATGTAGAAACGGGCCTCTGCATAACGCGGCTCGCCCGGGCCGATGCGCCGGAACCACTCCACAGCCTGCCGGTAGTCCCGCCGCTGCAGGTAGATCCTTCCCAGTTCGAATGCCGGCCGCGTAAATTGCGGATCAAGCGCTACGGCTTGAGAGAACCACTTCTGCTGTTGATCCTTGTTAGTGGAAAGTAGACCGCGAACGTAGCTTTCCTCGGCATCCAATCTAATAAACTTCTGCGGAGTTAGAAATCGATCCAGCGGTAAATCGGCGGCAGGATCGAGATACTTCAAGGATTGCCAAGCGAGGTGCTCTTCCAGTCTTGACAAGTCGGCTAACTTACCAGCCTCTTCGATATCAGGTCCATCGTGGAACTTCCTTAAATCAATATAATGAGCCGTAATTCTAACCGAGCTTCCTTTTAACTCTGTCACGCCGGCCGGTAAAGTAGCCTCGTAATTTCCATAGCACAGATAGTCGGCATCTAAGGCTTGTCCCAAGCGTATTAGAGTACCTTTTGTGAAGTTTGCGTCGGGCCGCAATGTCAAGCGGCGCAATCCCTCCTGAAGGGATTCGCGCTCGAGCACGATCTGGTTCGAATTACTAAATTCGGCGCGGAGAGTTTCGGCGACGCTTTCGCCTACCCAGTTCAAGTCTTGGAATTGGGAATTGTTATGAAACTGTACGACAAGAACAGTGGCGGAGGGTGCGCTACGCGCAAGAAGCAGGAATAAGGGGAAAAAAAGGAGACGCGGCCACAGCACGTCTCCTATGCTAACAGGGGGGACCGTTACAGGCCCGAGTTGGTCGGGTTACTTCCGCCGAATACGATTCTCGTGTGAGTACCGCCGAAGTCGATCTCTTTAACCTGATCGTTTGAGTACAGAACCTGGTTGCTGTTGAACTTCGTTGCCGCGGTTTCTTCGCGAGCGGGAACCTGAACACTATTTTTCCCGTTTTTGATAATGGCCGTATTGTTTTTCATTTCGACCTTGTATGTACCAGCCTTGAATTGCTGGCCATCGATCGTAGAATTCTGATAGAGGTCAACTGAATGCGTGTTTGATGCTGCAAGGACAGTGAACACTCCGACGCTCATAAATCCCAAGAAAGTCTTCTTCAACATATTTCTCCTTAATAAAAGCGATTGTTGTTCGGGTGCGTTGTTCCACGGTTGAAAACCGCACCCGCCTATACGATGAACCAGCATGCCCGCAAGTTACGGTAAGTAGCGGATTAGTTTGTGAAGGAGCGTAAGCGAGCGAGCGCTAGGGCGAATCGTTTAGATGCCCCAGAAAATCAGCAGTAAGTACTAGAGCAGCTCGCTGCACAGTCTGATCCGTTCCAAAGCCGGACATCCAATGGATTGCTGGATCCGCGCGGAACCAGGTCATCTGCCGTTTCGCATACTGCCGGGTCTTGATTTGACATTCCCGAATCGCCTCTTCCAGAGAGCATTCGCCGCGAAGTACGCGCACACCCTGCTTGTAGCCGAGGGATTGTAATGGTTTCAGGTTCGCGGCAAAACCGGCGTTCAGCGTGGCCGCTATCTCCTCAATCAGACCCGAGCGAAACATGGACGCGCTGCGGACATTCAGCTTCGAATACAGCTCTGAACGATTCGGATTCAAGCCAATCTTCAGCGGTTTAAAACCGCGCAGCGCTTCGCGAGGCCTCCGCTGGGTTTCGGTGACGGGCTGGCGTTCGAGAATACTGAGCTCGATCGCCCGAATCAACTTTTGATGATCATTTGGATGAATCCGGCCGGCAGCCTGTGGATCTCCGCGCCGGAGGAACCGGTATAAAGCGCCCGGGTTGCGCTGGGCTATTTTCGTGAGTCGGACTCTCATCTGTTCGTCTCGAGAGGCGGCAGGCGAAAGGCCGTCCAGGAGCGCGCGAAGATAGAACCCGGTCCCGCCTACGATAATGGGCAGCTTGCCTCGATCTGTGATGCCGGTCAGAGCCGTCCGGGCCAGCCGAGCGTAAGCGCCCGCGGTCAGATCGCGGTCAAGATCAAGAACGTCGAGCAAATGGTGTGGCACCTCTCTGCGCTGCTCGACCGAAACCTTGGCGGCCCCGATATCCAGACCGCGATAAACCTGAACGGAGTCGCAGCTAACGATCTCGCCCTGGAAGCGCTGGGCCAAGAAAATTGCAAGCTCGCTTTTTCCGGCGCCTGTTGGACCAAGCACCGCGATCAGCGGCGACTGCGCGCTTTCCATTGTTTGCTCCGTGCGATGGTCCTAGAAAACGGCTTCGGCGGGGGCTGATTTTGCGCTCTCGTTCCCTTTCTGATCAGTGGCGCTGACCTCATATCGATACGTCTTCCCGTGCTCTACTTTGCGATCGCTGTAGGTAGGCAAGGTCAGCAGATCCGCAACCCGCTCGAAGGGCCCGCCGTTTACGGAGCGATAGAGATAGTAACCCTTGAGATCCGGCTCGGGGCTTCGCTGCCAGGACACTTCGATCGAATCCGGCGCGGGAAGGGCGGTGATGCTCGCAGGCACAGAGGGAGGAAACTTATCAATCGGGGTGATCGAGACGGTTTTCGAGGGAAGGCTCTCTGCAGAATGTTCGGTAGCGACCACGATATAGGTGTACGGTGTGTCGTACTGGGCGGTCGTGTCCAGATAGTCCTGTGTCTTCGAAGTACCCAGCTCCACAGGTTGCTGATCGCCCGGGCCCTCTCTGCTGACGCGGTATTCCACTCCGGAGCCCTGTACAGTCCACGTCACCAAAACGCCGTGAGCGGTGGCAACCGCCTTCGCTTCGGGCGGCTTCAGAGGCGGCACCACTTGAAGCACAGCGCGGTTCGACCACGACGAGTAATGATCTTTCTTCTTCACGGCGGTACGAACAGCGACAGCTACGCGCTTTCCTATCCAGGGTGAGGCCGGAATTGTCTTCTCCATTGCGACGGGCTTGGGGTCATCAGGATCGTTAGGTGGCGGAGGTTCTATGTCGTAGCGCTGCGCGGCCGCGGCCCATTGGTCGAAATCGAATGGTATGGAAGCCGCACCAATGCGCAGATCGACTTCCGAGAACTGTTTGATAGCCAGATTATCCGTGGTCCGTATCGGAGTCGCGAAAGTGATCACAATTTGATCTCCGCGCTCGATCGCCTCGAGATTCGCTATAGTGTTCGGCAATTGCGGCGAAGGCGGAAGGACCGGCCCAACGTACCCGCAGCCCACCAGCACGAGATACAGGATCGCGCACGCGATCGCAGACCGCGACACTACAGAATGTACCTGCTGAGGTCTTGATCCTTTACGATATCGGCGAGCTGCTTGCGCACGTAAACCGCGTCGATCTTTATATTCTTCTTTTTCAGGTCGGGCCCATCGAACGAGATCTCTTCCAGCAGTTTCTCCATAATGGTATGTAAACGCCGGGCACCGATATTTTCAGAGGACTCGTTCACCTGGGCGGCGTTGCGGGCGATTTCGATCAGCGCGTCCTCGGTAAAGGTGAGTCGGATGCCCTCGGTCTCGAGCAGTGCCATATATTGCTTGACCAGCGCAGACTTGGGCTCCTTCAGAATGCGGATGAAATCAGCCTCGGTTAGAGATTTCAGCTCCACGCGAATTGGGAAACGGCCCTGCAACTCAGGGATCAGATCCGCCGGTTTCGAGACGTGAAACGCACCCGCCGCGATGAACAGGATGTGGTCGGTGCGGACAAAGCCGTGGCGCGTGTTTACGGTCGTGCCTTCGACTATCGGCAAGATGTCGCGCTGAACGCCTTCGCGACTGACGTCCGGCCCGTGGCCACCTTCGCGCCCGGCGATCTTGTCGATTTCGTCCAGGAAGACGATGCCGTTACGCTCGACACGCTCGAGAGCGATCCGCGTCACTTGGTCCATGTCGACCAGCTTTTGTTCCTCTTCCTGGACCAGGTACTCGAGCGCCTCTGAAACGCGCATGTTGCGCTTTTTCGTACGGGGTCCGAAGAGCCCGGGAATGACATCTTTCAGATTGATGTCCATCTCTTCGATGTTGCCGTTCGTGGAGACTTCGAAAGTGGGCCCGCGTTCCTTGACATCGACCTCCACCATGCGATCGTCGAGCTTGCCGGCGCGCAACTTCTCGCGCAGTTTCTCGCGGGTTCGCTCGACGCTTTCCGATCCCTCTGGCTGCGGCGGCATGAGTAGGTCCAGCAGACGTTCTTCGGCTTGCTGCTCGGCGCGATCCGCGATCTGTTCGAGCCGTTCTTCGCGAACCATATCAATGGCGATGTCCACCAGATCCCGAATAATGGATTCAACGTCACGGCCGACATATCCGACTTCGGTGAACTTACTCGCTTCAACCTTGAGAAAAGGCGAATTGGCCAGCTTCGCGAGGCGGCGCGCGATTTCAGTTTTCCCGACCCCCGTGGGGCCGATCATCAAAATGTTCTTCGGCATGACCTCTTCGGCCATTTCGGGATCGAGTTTTTGGCGGCGAACGCGGTTGCGAAGAGCGATCGCGACGGATCGCTTGGCGTCCGACTGCCCCACGACGTACTTATCTAACTCGGCAACGATTTCGCGCGGAGTGAGCTCATCGAGCAGAGGCGCTTCGTCGTTCGATTGCTGGGGCAAGTAGATTACCATTACGCCAGCTCCTCAAAGGTCACGTTCTCGTTGGTATAGATGCAGACGTCGCCGGCAATCTTCATTGCTTTCTCGACAATTTCGCGGGCGCCCAAATTGGTGTTCTCCAGCAGCGCGATCGCGGCACACTTTGCAAAAGCGCCGCCGGAACCGATGGCCGCGACCGGGCTGTCCGGTTCAATTACATCACCGGTCCCGCTGACGATATAGATATTTTGGATGTCGGCGACCAAAAGCAGGGCCTCGAGGTGACGAAGCATACGGTCGGTACGCCATTCCTTGGCGAGTTCGACGACGCTGCGGGGCAAATTGCCGCTGTAGGCCTCGAGCTTGGATTCGAAACGGGCGAATAAGGCGAAGGCGTCGGCCGTGGAACCAGCAAAGCCGGACGCGATTTTGTTGTTGTAGAGTCGGCGCAGCTTGCGCGCGCCCCCTTTCAAGACCTCGTTACCCATCGTGACTTGGCCGTCACCGGCGAGAACGACTTTCCCGTTTCGGCGGACGCACAGGATAGTAGTTGAACGGATCTTATTGTTCATGTGGGCGAGTAACCGCGCACCAAAGGGATACTTCCAGGCTTGCGAGCATGCCTTGGGCGAACTTTTATTTCAGCATAGGCGGGTGGGTGGGGAACTTGTTCCTAAACGGGGCGGCGAGGAATGGGGAAGGGAGACCGGCTTTGCACTCGTCCGCAAGACGCAAGGCTCAGTTCCAGAACCTTCGTGAGCAAAGGGGCCCAGCCGGCGCAAAGCCAATTAGGCGCTATAAAGGATGCTGAAAGGAATTGCTCGCCGGATGCGTGGCTCGATTACGATCAGGGACATTGAGCCTTCCCACGCTGAATGGGCGCGCAACTTCCTAATGGAACAGTTCGGCTCTACGCGAGTAGTCACGCGTGGCGTGATGCATCAGGCCGATGCGCTCCCTCGCTTAATTGCCGTGTACGAACGGCGCTCTCCCTTGGCCGGCGTTTCTGCGCTAATCTACATCAGAAGCATAAGCGGTATTCATAGTTTGCTGAAGTTTGCTATACGCGCATCGCTAATTGCCGCTTCGCTGATCGGAATTACAGCCGGTGAAACGGGATAACGAGGAGAAGTGCAGTGGTCGAAAGTGGCAGAAAACTGACTCCGGTTCAGAGTGAGGCCAAAGCTTTTGTCCGAAAGGGTCTGGAAGTCGCTCCGGTATTGGCGTTGGGTGGCGATGCGGGTCGCGGTAAGAGTACCGTGCTCGCGGATCTCCATGCAGAACTCGGCAGCACCCTCATTGATATTTCGGATCTTTTAAAGGAGACCGGGGCGCGGCACCCGCTGGCTCTCGAAGAGAGTGCGTTTGAGGTTGTATTACGAGCGTTGAAGGGTTCCGACATCGTAATTGCGGATCACTTCGACATCTTGGTCCAAACGGTATGCTGCAGCCATAGCTATCCCCGACTGAGATGGTTCGATGGAGCCTGCGTCGCGCTCTGTGACTATGCGGCGCAAGCCGGCAAAAAGGTCATCTTTTCTTACTCCGGCATGCTGCCCGGGCCCATACACCAACGAGCGATCAAAGCCGGAATTGCGCGGTTCCGGGCAGAAGATTACCAGTCGTTGGCAGCTAATTACCTGGGCGATGTGGCTGAGTACGTAAATTTCCAGAAGGTGTTTCGGTTTGCTCCGAAGTTGAATGCCTATCAGTTGAAGGCAGCATTCGAATGGCTGCTGCGCTACGAGCCTGAGATCGATACTGAAAAGCTGATTGAGTATCTCCGCTCACAGCGACTAACGAGCAATGTGGACTTGGAAGAAGTCCAAGAAGTCACGCTGGCGGACCTGGTAGGCGTGGACGATGTGATCCGGGAGCTGGAGATCCATGTAGCGCTGCCCCTAGAGAACGATCAACTGGCGAATGAGCTGAATTTACGGCCTAAGCGCGGCGTGCTGCTCTATGGTCCGCCCGGAACGGGCAAAACCTCCGTAGGAAGAGCGCTGGCGCACCGGTTGAGAGGGAAGTTCTTCTTGATCGACGGCACGTTCATTGCGGGTACGGGGGAATTCTATGCCCGCGTGCATCAGGTTTTCGAGGCAGCCAAGGAGAACGCCCCGGCTGTCATTTTTATCGACGACGCGGATGCGATTTTTGAAGGCGGTGAGGAGCACGGGCTCTATCGTTACCTGCTCACGATGCTAGATGGTCTGGAGAGTGAAAGCGCCGGTCGGGTATGCGTCATGATGACCGCAATGGACGTGCGGCACTTGCCGCTGGCGCTTGTGCGCTCCGGCCGGGTGGAGTTGTGGCTAGAGATGAAGCTGCCGGATGCAGAGGCGCGCCGAATTATTCTGGCGCGGCAAATGGCGCAAGCCGGTAGCATCTTCGACGGAGGCGATTGTCCTGCGGTGGTTTCAGCTACGGAGGGATTCACGGGAGCCGATTTGAAACGGGTCGTGGAGGATGCCAAGGGTCTGTTCGCGTTCGATCGGGCAAATGGTAATGCGAAGTTAGAACGCGATGGATATCTGCTCCGGGCGATCGAGAGTGTCGCGCTGAACAAGACGCGTTACGCGGAGGCCGAAATGGGCGCGCGGCAAAAACTCCGGTCTGCGCCGAATCTGGGTGTGCCGTTCATGCCTGGGATGGCTATAGGAGGCATTTCGTTCAGTTCGGATTGGTCCAGTTCGGAGTAGGACTCCAGCGCCAAGCGTGAGCTGAGCCCTTGCTCGCGACGGTGCTGGTACTGGATCCGGCGAGAATCTGCTACGCCGGCAGATACTGCTTCAGCGGCTCAAAGATCGCCTGAACGAAGGAAACTGCCGTCTTAACGGACTGGGAAATGTCGCCGTTGTTCACCCCCACGACCACACGAACGAGGGAGGTATCTGTCCTGTCAAAGCGGATCGCATCCGTGATGGTAAAGAGCTTGGCCGAATATTCGCTCGCGATGACGTGCTGGTGCGCTTGATACCAATACAGAACTACGCTCTGGTTGTCTCCCTTAGCCACCACGTATCGATTCACGCGGATGCGGGTCTGTTCCCCAGGAACGGTGATATCGATCGCCCCTGATTGCGTCTGTGCCCAGCCTGCGCCCGGAAGGCAGTTCTTTGGGGAATGCGGTGTTTTGCCCGTTCGCTGTGTTTCGAAGTACGCGACGAACAGAGTGGCCATCTGACCCGTCGCCTGGTTCGTGTATAGCCGGGAAAGAATATCGTCCGCCTTCAGGACCTCCAGGCTGTCTTTGTCCATCGGCAGTTCCTCAACGACCGACCAACTCCCGCCCGGCAGGCTGAAATCCGCGAGCGGCAAGTGGCTAGGAACCATTTCCTTGCGTGAGGCGAACGCGTAAAAGGCCGCTGCCTGCACCAGCAGCACGATCGTCAATATCCGCGCCGTTTTCGATTTGAACCAGTCGCGCATATTTACCTGGTACTCCACTTCTTCGCTGCGGACGAGAGAATACGGTGCGTAACGATGAGCGCCAGCAGCGCCACTACGAACACGATATAGCCCTCGGTCTCATGGAATGCGCCTTGCGCCAGGCTGGTATTGATTTCAGAGAGCCAGCCGGTGACCGCGACGCGGATGCCGTTCGCGCCAATCGCAATTGGGACAGTGGCAATCAGCAACGCCCAACGCATCCAGACTCGTTTATCGGCGAAATACGCGTACACCAACGATAAAAATCCTAAGGAGAGCAGAGAACGAATGCCACTGCATGCCTCCGCGATATCAAGCGTCTGGCTTGGCAGCGTCAGAGTGTTACCCGAACGGAGAACCGGAATTCCCATCATGGAAATGAGAATCTCGCCAAGCTGGCTTGCCAAGATCTGCAATCTCAGGGTAAGAGAGGCGTAAATGATGGCCGGAATCGGAATCATGAACAGCAGCAGTATCAGGGGGAACAACAAAACCCGAATCCACGCCGTGCCGCCCAAGTAAAGAATCACGCCGAAGAGCGCGATCACAAAAGCCAAGCGGGCGGTAAACAGTTCCGCCCCGAGAGTTGCAGCGAACGCTTCCAGGCCTGCGAAGATTACCAGAAAAAGGCCCCAGCCGTTCGATTTGCGCGGAGTCGCCAAGAGTTGATCCCGGCGCTTCCATGCGATGTAGCCCGCGACTAGAGGCACAAAAAAACCGTGCCCCATGTTCTCGTCAGTGGCCCACTGCACACCCATCCGGTAGAGAATCGGCGCGTAACAAAGGATAAGAAGCGCGCCAAACCACGCGACAGGTTGCCAGGAGATCTTTGTGGAAACCGGTACCGGCTCTGGCGGAGCTGCAGGTACGCTTACCATGTGGTTTATGTTGGTCTCCTTATAGTTAAACACAAGCAGACCAGCATATACCCCCTCTGGCTTCGGCGTAGTTAACTCCCTTCAGGCACATGTATCCCTTTGAACTGTGCATCTGGACCATAGGTGCGGCCGGCAGGATCGACCTCTCAGGGGTCCGGACTTTCTGACCGGCGACAGAAACGGGTAGGCGCTGGAACTATTCGATGCGCAGAGCGTCGACCGGGTTTACGGAAGCGGCGCGTCGGGCAGGGAAATAGCTGGCCAGAAGCGCCGAGGCTGCAAGTATCGCCGCGACAGCACCCAGTGTTGCCGTGTCCGATGAACTAACGCCGAATAGCAATTTAGCCAAAAGCGAAGCTGTCGTTAAAGAGCATACGACTCCCGCAACGATCCCGGCGGCAGTCAACCAACCCGCCTCTTTCAAGATCAGCCGGTACACGGTGCTGCGCTCGGCGCCGAGCGCCATGCGAACGCCGATTTCGTGCGTCCTGCGACTCACTGAATACGCCGTTACCCCATACAGCCCAACCACGCCCAGCAGCAGCGCGAGCCCGGCGAATGCCCCCACCAGCCAGGCGGAGGAACGGTGTACATAGGCCGTAGGCGATTCGCTGATTCTCTCGCGCATCGTGCTTTCGTTAAGCGTTCCGAGACTCGGATCGATCTGGTGGATGGCAGCGCTCAACATTGGAAGCACAGAGCGCTCGGCTTGCGACGTACGTACAAGGAGCGTGAAGTAGTTATCGGGACCCTGGTTAAACGGAAGATATTCGGATGGCCACGTGTCTGAGTCGAGCGGACCTTCCCTGATATCGTCCACTATTCCGACAATTTGTCGAATCGATTTCGGTGACAGCTCGGTATCGCCGATCCGCCTACCGATTGGATCTTCACCAGGGAAGGATTTCTTGGCCAGCGCCTGACTAATAATGACGACGCTCGGCTTCGATGCATCGTCGCTCTCGGCGAAGTAACGGCCTCGCAATAGCTTTGCCCGGACTGTACGGAAATAATTCGAGCTCACCTCTCGCGTGTTCACTTCGTTGTGTTCTCCGTGGTAAGGCCAGCCCACAAACCGTATCCAGTCCGTGTTGCCATTGAAGCTTACAGGCGGGATGTTCGCGATTCCAACAGAGTTCACCCGCGGCAGGCTCGCGGCTCGGGTCACGACACGACGTCCGAGTGCAGCCGCCTTTTCGTCCGTTGCGTAGGCTTTTTCGGGCGCTGCGATATCGATAGTGGCCAGATGATCCGGCTGAAATCCGAGATCGACGTGGAGCAGATGATAAAAGCTCTCGCCGAGGAGCGCAGCACCCACCAACAGCACCATGGCGGTTGCAAGCTCGAGCACGACTAATTTTGACCCGACACGGCGCCAGGTATTTCCTGCGGAGCCTCTGCTGCCCTCGGCCATGCCTTCGCGCATGTCTGACAGGGGCGAGCTGAACGCGGGAGTGATGGAAAACAGCAGGGCCGATGCCAGCGAAATAGAAGCGAAGAGGGCCAGGACTCGAATGTTCAAACCGAGACCAAGCAGATACGGCATGCCGGTCATCATGTCGGCAGGGATGAGCTTGATGAGCAGTTGCATGGCCCAGTAGGCGGCCGCCACGCCGAGCCCGCTGCCGATCGCCACCAGAGCCAAACTCTCCGCCACGAACTGGCGCATGAGCCTGGCGGTCGAGGCTCCGAGCGCGCGCCGGACTGCTATCTCGCGACGGCGGTTTTCCGAGCGCACTAATAACAGACTGACCACATTCACGCACGCGATCAGGAGTAGTAATCCGGCTCCGCCGAGCAGCATCAGAAGAATCGGCCGGATCTTTCCAGCGATAACTTCCGATAAAGGCAAGACGTTCGCACCCTGCCCGCGATTGGAATCGGGATATTGTTTTTCCAGTTGTTGGGCAATCAGCTTGACCGCCGCCAAGGAGGTTTGGACAGAAACGCCGTCCTTCAGGCGAGCGACTCCAAGCAGATTATGGCAGCCTCGCCTGTTTTCACAGGAGGCGTTGGGATGCAGAGGCGCCCAGAACTCCGCGTCTCCTCTTGGGGCGAAGTGAAAATCGCGCGGCAACACTCCGACGATCGTATGCGGAACTCCGCTCAGGCGAACCGTCTGTCCTATGACGTCCCTTCTTCCACCGAACCATTTCTGCCATGACGTGTAAGTGATTATCGCGGTATTGGGCGCGCGCGGCTGATCCTCGCCGCTGTAAAAATCACGTCCAAGTATCGGAACAACACCCAACGTGCGAAAGAAACCACCACTTACCCGTGCGCCATGTACTGGTTCCGTACCGGCAGGATTATTCAGAAGGTAACCGGTTCCGGTATAAACGTCAAACGAACTGAAAACGTGGTTGAGTTTCTTCCAGTCGAGATAGTCGAAATAGGAGAGAGGACATTCCGGGCACAGTTGGATGCTCTCGTATACACCGATCAGGCGGGTGGGGTCCCGGTAAGGTAAAGGCTTTATCAGCGCAGCGTCCACGAAGGCAAATATGGTTACGTTGGCGCAGAGCCCGAGAGCCAGCATCAGGACGGCAGTGGCTGTAAATCCCGGATTTTTTCGCAACTGCCGGATGGAGAAGCGCGTATCCTGCAGCAGATTTTCAAGAAACGGGATCGTGCTGCGGTCGCGGTAAGCCTCCTTGGTAGGCTCGATGCCTCCCAGTTTCAAAATTGCGTTTCGCCGCGCCTCCAGATACGACATTCCGGAGCGAAGATTCTCGTCGATGTGCAGCTGAACGTTTCCTTCGATCTCATCGATGAGGTCGCGCTCCCGGCGGGAGTTGGGCAGCAGGCCGGCCAAGCGCACGAGCCAGGCGCGGAGCCGTTTCATGCTTCTTCTCCGCTGGGCGAGAGGAAGCGAGCAACAATCGCGGTCGTCTGTTCCCAATCCCGCGCTTCCTTTTCGAGCTGCTTGCGGCCGGCGCGCGTGAGCTTGTAGAACTTCGCTCTGCGATTATTGTCCGAAACGCCCCAATCGGACGCGATCGAGCCTTCCTGCTCGAGTTTCAACAGCGCCGGGTAGAGCGTTCCATAGTTTAGAGAGAGGAGATTGCCGCTGGTCTGCTCAATGCGGCGAGCGATCCCATATCCATGAAGCGGCCCCATGGTCTCAATGGTCTTGAGAACCATTAACGCCAGAGTTCCCTGCCAGACATCTGCCTTTTTGCCCATGTTTGCGCCTATTGGTTACCCATACGGATCTTCTCACGATTTGTATGGGAATGCAATAGGTGTCCTAAGGCAAATACTCGCAGAGCTAGTACGAGATCAGCCCGAAAGACGCTACTCGTCGTGAATAGCTGCTTTCACTTGCGGAAGCATTTCTTTCGGAATTTCATCAATCCCGTGATCGTTTCGGGCGTGCTCCGCTGCTTTGGTCATCACTTCTTGCTCGCTCTCGGCTCGGACTACATAATCGCAATCGAGTCCGACGTCCCGGCATTTCAAAACTTTCGACATGAGATCTCCATTCGTAGCGGATGTTATCACGGTTGGCTGTGACACTTAACCATTGAGGAGCATGACCGAAACCGCGCCACCTATTGTCCGCGCAGATCGATAGGCGAACTAGTAAGATGTCGAAATGAACTCGGAGGCATGCTATCAGTTCGATGCTTACCTGATCGTCGACTGGAGTGCCAACAACAAGCCCAAGCGGGGTAAAGATAGCATTTGGTACTGCCTCCTCGAGCGGCTTAATGGAAAGACGCGGTTTACTCGTATCGAAAATCCCAGCACGAGAATGATCGCGTTTGAGCAGATTAGAGGGCACCTAGTAGACCTAGCTGCTCGAAGACGTGCAACTCTGTTAGGTTTTGATTTTCCATATGGCTATCCCCGAGGTTTTGCGCGCGCCCTAAACATCACATCCGTTCAACCGTGGAGGCACATTTGGGATCTCCTCCATTCGTGGGTTGTCGATGATGCCCGGAATCGCAGTAATCGCTTTGAGGTAGCAGCCAGACTAAATGCCTCAATCGGCGACCAGCCCTTTCCCTTTTGGGGCTGTCCCGCTTCCCAGGAAAGACCTAACCTAAAGGCATCGCACACCGTCCGCCACGGGGCTGATGGGTTACCGGAATTCCGAGTTACCGAGAAGCGAACACATGGTCCACAGCCCGTTTGGAAGCTCTGCTATTCAGGCTCGGTGGGCAGTCAGACACTGGTCGGGATTCCCTATCTCGCTCGCTTGCGTTCGGATCCGCAGTTGAAGTCCTGTTCTCGTGTTTGGCCGTTCGAGACAGGATTTAGACTTGCAACTAGAGACGAAAGAGATTGGACCGTACTTCATGCCGAAATCTACCCATCGCTAAATTCACCCAACTCTAAACAACAAGAATGTAAAGATGAGGCCCAAGTTCGCGGTGTTGCGGAATATTTCGCAAGCAGAGATGAAGTTGGGAACCTCGGAGGTCTCTTCGCTACACCCCAAGGAATTTCGAATCAAGAGCTACTACAGATCCAAGCTGAAGAAGGTTGGATATTAGGTGTCGCGTAGGCACGGGAAGGCGCAGTTCGGAGTTCAACTTGTTCCGCCTCGCGGTCGTTTTGGTGGCCAGAGCCCAGTTCCGCTGTTCTGGCACGATCTAGCGTTGCGATCTTGCCATCAGCTCTTCGTATAGCCGCGTCGCATTGTCGTGAAGGTAACCGCGCGCGATTCTCATGGCTTCCTCCTGGCTGAATGCGTGTTCCGCGACCAACTCGCCCAGCGCTCCCGCCAAGGCCTGGCGCGCGGAGCGCACGCCCAGCCAGTAGCCCTCTTCCGCACCCAGCGCCTCATTGAAGGGGAAAGCGTCGCTCCCAAAGAGGACCTTGTCCGGGTAGATCGAAAGCCACTGTTTGAGAACATTCTTGAACTCGGACGGATAGAGGTAAAGCTCGACCAGTGACGAGTCTAGGTAGACGCTTTTGCGGGCGGTGAGCCAAATCGCTTCCCGATCGTGAGGGAAGCCGCCATGAAGCAGTACGAAATCGACGGAGTCATAGCGCGGATCACGCAGCACGTTTTCCAAGTTCATGACACTCCCGTTGCGCAGATTAAAGTAGTCACCGATGCCGACGGACGTATGGAAGTGTACGGCAAGGTGCAAGCGCCCCGCCTCGCGAAACAGATACCTGGCGATGAAGTTCTGGAATGCCGTGTATTGGTCCGGCGTAGGCTTGCCGCCGCCGCTGTAACGCTGGTAGATAGCGGCTGCTTGCTGCGGTGGCGGATCGCCGAAGCGCAGTGACCGGAAATACGCGATCTCGAACTTGATCGCGATGCCTTCATTGGCGCGATCCATTTGCAGAATGCGGGTAATGAAACGGAGGTACTCATCCAGTGAAACGGGCAGTCTTTCGAGACCGGCTTGCCGGAGTTCACGCCGCAGCTTTTTCTCTTGCAGGGGCACATACACCTGCTCGTCCACGTTCCGATCGCGAATATCGGTGTTATCGAACGGGAACAGAAAGGAATCGACAAAGAAAGCCCACCGGAAGCGCTTCTTGTCGAGATAGGGCGGCATCGCAACCCGGTTTGCGATAACAGTTTCTATTCCGAGCTCGTCCAAAATGCGGGTCAAAGTACTGGTCACCTTGCTCTTGCTTCAATTGAGCTTTCTTTTGGACAAGCCAGCGCGTGTGCTCAGGAGAAAAATCCGAATACGGATAGCCGAAGAGCGCTTTCGATGCGGCAACGAGTTCAGGATTATCGGCGCGAATTCGTAAAACCGAGCTGCCCGGAGGAGAGGCCATCGCGTCTACGTCCGGATCGTCCGCGAATCCCGGGTGCGAGTGATTGTCGAAGATCGGGATCTGTTGGATAGAGTGAAGCAATTGCGAGTAAAGCGCGTTAAGATCCCGGTTCGGGTAAGGGCTTGACTGGCCGGGCAGGCGCGCCGGCGAAAGCAAAACTCCTGCTGCGAGAAGCGCAGCTAGGGAAGGCAGGCGTTTCATCAAAAAGAATATTTGGCCGAAAACTGAATGAGGCGGGGCGTGCCAACCGAGCTTGTGATCTGGCCGAAATTCGATGGGCTTTCAATATCTAGAAAGGCGGGGTTCGCAAAGTTCGGGTGATTGAAGATGTTGAAAAAATCAGCAGTGATGCGCAGCCGCTGTCTCTCTGTAAATGCGAACCATTTCCCAGCCGAGAAGTCCCAGTTCTGCTGGAACGGACCGCGGAAGGTATTGCGCCCTAAACTGCCGAAACCGGTCGACCCATCCACTCCGATCACCGGCGCCGGGGCAAGGGCATTGATATTGACGTAGCCGTTCAGGCGGCTTTCGGCGCTGCCATGCGTCATCGGATCGACGCCCAGAATCAGGTCCGACGTGGTTGGCGTTCCGGTTCCGAGCAGTCCGTAGGCGGATGCAGCGGCGGAATCGAGGACAGTGAAGGGCGCGCCGGATTGGAATGTCGTGATGCCGCTAATGAACCATCCGCCAAGAGCCGTGTGGAGGAATGCCGTCGACTTCGAAAAAAATGGGAGCTCGTAGGTGTAATTGATGATCAGCCGGTGCGTCCGATCGAAATCCGCCGGCCCGCGCGAATCCGCAAGCGTGAGTTGATCGTTCATAGCCGAGTTCAGGGAAGTGTTTCCTGTCGATGTCTCATCGATCGCACGAGAAAACGTATACGCGGCCTGGAATTGGAGTCCATGGGAGAAGCGGTGAGAAATGGTGACCCGAGCGATGCGGATGCATTCAGATTCGATGCCGTACCCGCCGACAACGTGAGCAGTTGTTGAAAGTTCTGCGTCGCGAGGGGAAGCGCTTCGATCGTGCGGGACCCGAGCGATTGTCCGGTCACAGCGGTTGTCGTCTCTACGTTCGCCACTTGGCTTGCACGTCCACCTCAGTGGCGATCGAGCGCGGCCGCAGAACGGCGGTGAGGCGGGTTGTTTCGGTAACGGTGACTTCAATTGAGGAAATGCGCGCCTCTGCAAATCCCGGCGCGTTTATGAGCAGGATATACGTTCCCACGGGCAGTAACGGAGCCGTAAAATTCCCGTTGGCATCCGTTTCGAGGTGGCGTACAGTTCCGGCGACTCCCGAGATATCGATCTGAGCCCTGGGAATAACCGCCGAACTCTGGTCCTGCACAGTTCCGCTGATCGCTCCAGTGGCGCCGCCTTGAGCCCAAGTTGTCACAGATGGAAAGACTAACAAGAACAGCAGCGAAGTTATCGAAGAATGGGACATACACCCCCATGGCCGCGTTCGCGGCGCTTTCAGAAACTCTATGTCACCACGCGCTTATGAAATGTTCTGGCCCCCATTACAAACACGATGATGACGGACACGCCAAGCGCAAACAGAATCCAATGCAGGCTCAAAGTCGGAAATTCATGGCCCCCCAGAGGAGGAACCATTGCATACCGCAGTCCTTCCGAGGCATAAGTGAGGGGATTAAAGAGCGTAATCGCCTGGAACCACCGAATGTTGGACAACGCGCCCCAAGGATAGTAAGTACAGCCTGTAAATAAGAGCGGAGTGAAGATGAGCGTGAACATCAGGCTGATGTGCTCAGGCCTGATAATCGTTCCCATCAACAAGCCGATCACTGAACCCACAAATCCGGTGAGGATCACCATCCCGATCAACGTTGGAATGCGGTCGCCGCGAACCGCGAAGCCGCTGCCTAGAATCCACCAACCCATGGGAAAGATCACCGAGCTCGCAATGGCGCCGCGAATCGCTCCGAACAGTACCTTTTCCAGGGCCACCCACCAGACTGGAAGCGGCGATAGGAGCCGGTCATCAATTTCGCGCGCGTAACCCAGGTCGAGCACGAGCGGAAGAGTTACTCCTTGCATAGCCGCGATCATTCCCGTGAGAGCCACGATGCCCGGCAACATAAGCGCGGCGAAATTGCCCGACGCCAAGCCAATGCCGGGAAGTACCTTGCCGAAAATAAACAGAAAGAAGAGCGGCTGCATTAGCGCCTGCAAGAGAAAGGGAACAAACTCGCGGGCTGTTACCAGCATGTCGCGTCGCAGCACCGCAAAAAATGCATTGATGGCAAGGGCGGTCCTATTCGCTTTCCTTCTGGTATGCAAGGCTTCGAGAGTGAGCGCCGTATCGGCCATTAGCGCAAGTGCCTCCCGGTGAGAAAAATAAAAACTTCTTCGAGCGACGGCTGCTTTACGCTGAGATCGCGAACGTGAGCGCCCGTTGAGAAAACCGCCTGGGCAGCGGGTCCAATCAACCGGTTGACCGCCTCTCCATATACGCGGTACGTGAAGGAGCCCGGCTCGGCCTCTGTCGCGTTATCAGACAGCGCGTCGACTTTCGTGACTCCTGAAATGGCTTGCAACGCGGCGCTAATACGCTCGCGGACTACGCCGTTTTCAGATGCGGGCGCTTGGGCGTGCACCTCCAGCGCAGTCCCTCCGGGAATCATTTTTTTCAGTTCGCCGGATGTGTCATTCACCAGGATTTTGCCGTGATCCATGATCGCAATGCGATGCGACAACTTGTCGGCTTCCTCCATGTCGTGCGTCGTGAGCAGGATTGTGAGCCCCTCGGAATTGAGAGCGCGAATGCGTTCCCAGAGAAAGAGCCGGGATTGAGGATCGAGATTATTCGTCGGCTCGTCGAGGAAGAGAACGTCCGGCGCGTGCATCAACGCGCGCGCAATCATGAGCCGCTGCGACATTCCGCCTGAATACCGGTTGACCTTCTCCTGCTTGCGGTTACCAAGCCCGAGTTCGTCCAGCAGCCGATCGGCCAGCTCCTCGCGAGTTTTTCGCGGAACCCCGTGATAAGCCCCATGAAAGGTCAGGATTTCGCGAACTCTCAGGCTCCGGTCCAGGTTGCTCTGCTGCGGAACCACTGCGATGCGCTGCTTGACGGCGATGGGATCGCGCGCGACCTCAGTGCCCATGATGGCAGCCGAACCGCCGGTCGGAACAATGGCGGTCGTCAGTACGCCGATGGTTGTCGTCTTACCGGCGCCGTTCGGTCCGAGCAGCCCGAAGATCTCGCCGCGCGCGACCTCGAATGAAACTCCGTCCACCGCATTCGTTTGCGATTTCGTGTACCGCTTCACGAGATTGCGGACGGATATGGCCGATTGGCCAACGTTCCCGTTCGACAGATTGTGTGGCTCAGTCATGCTCCTCCGAGTTACCTGGACTCTTTCATCGCGTTCCGCAGTCGCTGCTCGGCCGCGTCACTCCAATATGCGGCACGCAGCTCGAGAAACACAGACGTGTAGGGAATCGTCAAGTTCGTCTTGATGATCAATATCCGGAATGTCTCGCCCGCCTGATCGAGTTTGGAAATGATCTGCTCATGAAGCAGCGATTCAGTACCGGACGTCGGAAGAATTTGCGCCAACTGCTTCCGATAATTTTCGATCCCCGCTGCGTCCGCTTCCGTAACGTACTTGAGCTCGCTATCGGTGTAGACAATGGCCCGGACGTGTTTCGAAGAGGAAACGGCTGCCAGCACCGTTCGCAGGACTTCGAAGTGATCCGCATGTGACACAACAGTTTCAATACCTGCTCGCGATTGCGCCGGATAGGCAGAGTCGGCGATGACGATCCAGTTGCGGTGTCCGTACTCCGCAAGGCGATCCGTCAAGACCTGCTTCCAGTCGGAGCCGTGGGGCGAGTCCGCGGCTTTAGCCGGCAGCAAGGTAAGAAGAACCATCGCCACCGTCATGGCGAGGCGAATCTCCATAGCCTGTAGATTAACGTGAGGGGTTATGGGCAGCCTGATGGTGGGCGCTGCGGGGATCGAACCTGCGACCTCGTGCTTGTAAGGCACGCGCTCTAACCGGCTGAGCTAAGCGCCCCCCTTGTCCAACGCTCTTATGTTCGCACGCGAGGCGCTCTAAAGGATCATGCACCGATGAGTCGCGCATAGACGCTCTTCGCGACTCCTATATCGGTTGTACCCTTTACGATCGCGCGGCCATCCGGAAACATCGTCACATGGTATTTCGGAATCGCGATGCGCAAAGCGAATTCGTTGACTCGCACGTCGCCCAACGGACGCAGGCGCGATGCCAAGTCCCGCAAATCGAGCGGTCGGGCGCTCTCATGAAGCTGGACTGCATTCCGTCCGCACAGACTCACCGGGACCTGTCGCTGCCCCTCCAGATAGCGAAATTGCCGTTGAACGCAAACCGTACACTCGGGATCGCGCTCGCCTGCACCCATTTGTTTTGCATCTCCGGTCCAAACATCAAGGGTATGGACACGGCATTCGAAGTCTTCCCAGCCGACCAGGATACGCAACGCCATCGCCACCTGCGAGGCCGCAACGGAAGCAGTCGCTGAGGCCAGCACACCATCGACATCGCAGGTCGGCTGCGCGGTCTTCGCCGGTTCGGGATAGACACACGCGAAGCAGGGGCCGCGACCGGGTATCACGGGCATCACTATTCCGTAGCTGCGGATCGCTGCGCCGTAAATCCAGGGCGCGCCGAGCTTCACACTGACATCGTTGATCAGGTACCGCGTCTCAAAATTATCGGTTCCGTCGAGAATCAGGTCGCAGCCGCCAACCAGCTCTTCGGCGTTCGAGGGTGTGAAGTCCGCGACTACGGGCTCGATCTCGACTCCGCGGTTCACATGGCGCAAACGGCGCGCTGCCGCGACCGCTTTGGGCGCCTCCTCGGCGGCATCGGATTCGCTGTAAAGCCACTGTCGTTGCAGGTTGCTCGTTTCGACCGTATCGCGATCGATTAGCCTCAACCGCCCGATTCCGCCGCGAGCCAGCGCCTCTGCCTGAAAACTGCCCAAGGCGCCACAGCCCACCACGCAAACACTCGCGCGCCGAATCCGCTCCTGGCCCGCTTCTCCGATTGGCGCAAACCGAATCTGCCGGGAATAACGCTCTTTTTCGGCAGGTTCCATCTAGCACGATGCTAACAACCGCATCGTTCTACAGAGGGCCGCTGGATACTGGTAGAACCGGATGAAGTTGCTTCTGCTGGCATGGCTCGCTGTTCCTTCGGCGGCCGCACCAGTGACTTTTAATAAGGACATTGCCCCGATCGTCTTCGAGCATTGCGCACCGTGCCATCACCCGGGCGGCGCGGGGCCCTTTTCGCTCCTTACTTATCAGGACGCTCGAAAACATGCCTCGCAAATAGCGGCTGCTACACAGCGGCGGTACATGCCGCCCTGGCCTCCCGAACACGGCTACGGGGATTTTGCCGATGACCGCAGCTTGACGGAGAAACAGATTCATCTGATTGCGGATTGGGTTGCGCAGAACGAGCCCGAAGGCGATTCGGCCGATTTACCCGCTGCGCCGCGCTTCACCAGCGAATGGCAAATGGGCACTCCCGATCTCGTTCTTCGCATGCCGCATCCGTTCCGGCTGCCCGCAGGCGGGACAGACATTTTCCGAAATTTCGTGATCTCGACCGGCTTAAAGGAGACGGAGTATGTTCGCGGCCTCGAGCTGCGAGTCGACAACCCGCGCGTGGTTCATCACGCCAATGTCGTGCTCGACCGCACTCAGTCTTTGCGCCGGCGCGACGGGAAAGATGGCCAGCCGGGATTTCCGGGCATGGATGTCATTACAGAAGCCGCCGCCAACAATTTCGACCCCGACAGTCACTTTCTCTTCTGGAAACCCGGCAGCGTTCTCCGTCCCGAGCCAGACGATATGAGCTGGCGTCTGGATCCCGGTACCGATCTGATACTTAACCTTCACCTGCAGCCCACCGGCAAGGAGGAACTCGTTCAGGCGGAAGTCGGAGTCTATTTCGGCTCCCATCCTCCAACGCGATTCCCGATGCTGATCCAGCTCGAGCACGATGGCGCGATTCACATCCCGCCCGGCGACCGGACGTTCGCCGTGACTGACAGCCTGACGCTTCCGATTAATGTCCAGGTTCTCGCGATCTATCCTCACGCGCACTACCTCGGGAAGCTTGTGGAAGCGTGGGCCGTTCTTCCCGATAGCGAGCGACGCTGGCTCATTCGAATCCCTGACTGGGATATCAACTGGCAGGCGGTCTACATTTACCGGACTCCTGTGAATCTGCCCAAAGGAACGAAGGTCATGATGAGGATCACGTACGACAATTCGACGGCGAATCCACGCAACCCGCACAACCCGCCGAGGCTGGTCGAGACGGGCAATCGGAGCGAAGACGAAATGGGCCATGTCTGGCTGCAGGTCTTGCCTAAGTCGTCAGGGGTGTCTGGAACCGACTCCCGGTGGGCGCTGCAGGAAGCGGTGGTGCGCCGCCGTCTTGAAAAGTATCCGGCGGATTTCGTCGCTCACTATAACCTGGGCGCGCTGATGCAGTTCCGGGGCAAGCTCGATGAGGCGGCGGCCAGTTACCGCGACGCCTTGCGGATCGAGTCCGACAACGCTACGGCCCGAAACAGCCTTGCGAGCGTGCTGCTGCTGCAGGAACATATCCCCGAAGCGATTGAGGAACTTCGTGAGACGCTGCGCGTCGATCCTTCCTATCTGAATGCACGCTACAATCTCGCCCGCGCTCTTGCGGCTTCGGGCGATATGAGCGGATCAGCCGAGCAGTACAAAGCGTTTCTCGCCGCCTCCCCTGAGGACGCGGGAGCACAGGCTGATTTGGGCGCGGTGCTGTTCCATTCGCATGATTACGCCGGCGCACTCACGCATTTCAGGGAGGCAGCGCGGCTGGATCCGAATGATGCGGACGTTGAGGCGAATCTAGGTACCCTTCTAGCGATTACCGGCAATTTACCTGCCGCAGCGCAAGCCTTCGAGCAGGCCCTTCGCATCAATCCCAGCCATGAAGCGGCTCGCGCGAATCTGGCGAAAGTGCGAGCGCAGTTGGCCGGGCGCTAGCGACCTATGTAGTATTCTTTGTACAGGTCGTTGTGCCCTCTTACCTTGACCCAATCATTCAAGACCTGAACTTCGCCGTTCGCACGTATCGGCGGTCGCCTGGCTTCACTTTCACGGCTCTGCTAGCTATCGCACTGGGCATCGGCAGTGCGACTGCGGTGTTCAGCGTCACAGATCGGATTCTGTTCCGTCCGCTCCCATACCGTGATGGAAGTCGGCTCGTCTCCTTCGGCATGGTCGCCAACGTTGTCGATGACGGAGAATTCCTCTTCGCTACGGATTACAAAGATTTGTTCCAAGCGGACACGCCGTTCCACGCGATCACTTCCTGGAGTGGTGTTGACGACTGCGACATCACCGATCGGAATCCCGTTCGCCAGCGCTGTGCCGAAGTCGACTGGAGTTTTCTTTCGCTTCTCGGGGTTCGCCCCATCCTCGGCCACTCGTTTTCTGAGACCGACGTTCAGCCTGGGGCGCCACGAAAGGTAATCCTCAGTAATGGCGTATGGCGGAGCCATTTTGGCGGCGATAAGCAAATCGTTGGCAAGACGCTCCTGCTCGATGGAGCGCCAGCCCGCATCTCCGGCGTTCTCCCCGCGTCCTTCGAGCTGCCCACCCTGCAGCATGCCGATCTTCTCACGCCACAAGTGATTCTTCCTGCGGGATGGCAGCCGGGGGCCACGAGAGTGCTTCGCGTAATCGGTCGATTGAAACAGGGCGTCACTCTGGAATCTGCGCGTTTTCAGCTCGCTCCGTTCTTCCACCACATACTGTCCAACGTTCCAGCCCGGTTCCGGAAGGAAGTGCAGTTCCGGGTGCGTTCCATGCGTGACCGCCAGATGGGAGGGGCGCAGCTTGCCGCCTGGATGCTGATGGGAGCAGTGCTTGCCGTCCTGCTAATCTCCTGCGCGAACGTCGCCAACCTGCTCCTCGCGCGAGCGGCAGGCCGCCGCACGGAGTTTGCTATCCGCGCCGCAATCGGCATCAGCCCCGTGCGGCTGGTGGGGCAGATGCTGACCGAGAGTCTGCTCCTTGCCATCTCCGGCGGAATTATTGGCTGCGCGATGGCTGTCGTTCTGCTACGGATGCTCGCGTCAGCCGATCCCGACGCGATTCCTCATCTCAACGGCGCCTCGCTCGATAGCCGCGTTCTCGCGTTCTCGCTGACGCTCTGCCTGGTAACCGGCCTTTTCTTCGGCATTGCACCCATCTTCCAGCGTTCGCGGGCCGAGGATCTTGGCAGTTCCCGCTCAATCGCGCCGCGCTCGGCCACGAGTTTCAAGAATATTCTGGTTGCCGCGCAGATCACCTTCTCCACTGTGCTTCTGGCCGCTGCGGGGCTGCTGGTCCGCAGTCTCTGGAACCTCGAAACGCAGTCGCTGGGCATGGAGAGAAACCGCGTGCTCACCGCGCAGCTCGTACTGCCTTCCAGCCGGTACACCAAGCCGGAAGAGCGCATTGCCTTCTTTAATCAGGTCCAGCGGCAACTGGAGGGCATTCCCGGCGTTCGTTCCGTCGGGCTTAGCGACTCGCTTCCGCCCGGCGGCTGGGAACGTTCCCGGCCTCTCTCGGCCATTGACGTCATAGGTCGCCCGCATCACGCTACCGGCACAGGAGGTCTCGTCGTCTGGCGTTACGTTTCGCCCGGCTACTTCGACGCGCTCCGGATTCCTATTTTGAAAGGCAGGCCATTCAAGGAGGAGGATCGGCGTCCGGGCGTGACCCTCTGTATCATGAGCCGTTCTCTTGCCCAGCGTTTGTTCCCCGGCGGAGATGCCGTGGGGCAACATCTCGAGATCGGAGCCGATACATCCGTCGAGATTGTGGGTGTTGTTCCCGACGTGAAAAACACCGGCCTTTTGGTTTCCGGTAATCCGGAATATTACATCTTGCGCCCCCACGCGCCCGACGAAACGTATCTGCACGGCACAGGACCCGTCGCGCAGCGCACTCTCAGCATCGTGATTCGCAGCTCGACTCCCGCCGCGGTTCTGGTGGCTCTGATCCGGCACAATATTGCGAGCATCGATCCTAATCTTCCTGTCGAGATCGAGACGATGCAGGGACGCCTGAATGAACTCGCCGCGGGGCCACGCTTCAATGCCTTACTGCTAGGCGGGTTTGCGGCGATCGGTCTGCTTTTAGCCGCAGTCGGCCTTTACGGCACAGTTGCATATCTTGTGACACAAAGAACGCAAGAGATCGGCATCCGGATGTCGGTTGGAGCCACGCCCTTCCGAATTGCGAAGCTCATGTTGGCTCAGTCGCTCAGATGTACATTCGCGGGAGTGGTATTCGGACTCCTCGGCTCCCTCGCGATCACGCGGGTCCTGTCCTCTCTGCTGTTTCGCGTCTCAGCCCGCGATCCGGTCACTTTGATCGTGGCTATAGCCTGTCTTTTTCTGGTCGCTTTGCTAGCCACAGCTCAGCCGGCGTTTAAGGCCGCAGCCGTCGATCCGATGACGGCGCTGAGAAATGATTGAACCCGCGTCTGCAGCAAAGTGATTTCGATCTCGTCGCCCTTTTCGCCTGTTCGGTCATAGCTAATCAGTTTACGCCGCGCTGTCGAATCGTGTCCGCAGGCAGATCTCCGGTTTTCACCACGCGAATGTAGTGATCGGTAAATCGTAAGGCCACGTGCAACTGCACATACGGCATGTGGCACGCTATGCAGTCCCCGGTCTGTCTGGCATCAACGTGAGCAGCGCGGCTGTCGTGGCACGAGTGGCACTTTTCGTTATAGAAGGAAGATTTATTCCGCACTGCATCCTGATGGGCCGGATGGCAGGTTGTACAGGCAAGCCGCCCTGATGCGAAACAGCGGCTTTTCATTAGTCGCAGCGGTTGGAAGCGAACGTTCTCCAATTGACCATCGTCCACGGGCGGCTTCACTCGGTGACAGTTCCCACAGAAGCGAACCTGCTCGGGCGCGGGCAGTTTCCCGGGATTTAGCGGATGATGGCTGGTATCACGCGCATGTTCGTCTGCCCCCAGATGGCAACGTTGACATTGCACGCCGGGGATTACGGGCTGCAGGTCTCGCGTGATCGCCGAGGCGTGGCAACCAATGCAGGCTTGTAAATCATGCGCACTCTGCATCCACCCCAACGCCGCCAGCGCATTAGGTGACGCTCCTGGATGTTGCCCGATTGTGATTCCGTATTGATGCAGTTGCGGGAAGTAGCTTACCCGGGACTCGGCTACACGTCCACCGGCCTCGACCAGCGGCGTCTGGCCTTGCGCTCCGGCCCCCAACACCCATTCAATGAGTCCGTCGGCCTTGTCGCCGCCCCGTTCCGCAGTCACTTCGACTCCTGCCAGTGTGCGGCGGTAAACAAAGGAGTAGCCGTCGGCCGATTCGCGCAAGGGCCGATCCGGCAAGTTTTGGCTGAATGGGCTTGCGAGTGCGGGCATCATGGCATGCGCCATCCGAGAGCGCTCGTGCAGCTTGGTTTCTGCCGGATGGCATGTCGCGCACGCCTCGGTTCCGGGGGCAGAGACCGGATCGGCTGCTAACAATGCAGCCAGGGTCAACACAAATGCCATAGGCATCGACAGCACACCTATTGTTGTCGCAGAGTCTTTAGCTTATCGAGAACCTCTCTCCCTTCGTCCTTCTTACCTTCATTGATCAAGGTTTGTCCCAGCAGATACGTCGCGGAATAATTGCGCGGATCAATAGTCAGAGCTCGCCTAAAGATTCCCTCGGCATTTGAATAGTTCGCTGTTTTGAAATAGCACTTGCCGAGCAAGATAAAGGGACCGCTAAAATCCGGATTGAGCCATACGGCACGCTGCAGATTCGGAATCGCTTCGGTCCAGTTTTCCTGGCGAGAGTAAGCATCCCCGAGCCGGTACCAAGCCGTAGAAAAGCTTGGATTTATTGTCAGCTCCTGCTTCAACTCGCCGATCGCTTCCTCTAACTGGCCTCGGTGGATCGCTATCTCAGCCAGGAGAAGACGCGCCCCCGGCAGGTTTGGATCGGTGGCCAGAGCCTTGTCAAGCTCCGATCTGGCTTGGGGTTCATATTCCTGCTTCAGCATCATTTGCGCAGCGAGCAGATGTCCGGCTGCGGTTTCGGGTTTCAACCCGAACAGGCGGGCGAAGGCCGCTTCCGAGGCGTCCTGCTGCTTATTTTGCAGGTACGCGTAGCCGAGCATGTAGTTGGCTTCGTTTACGTTCGTGACCTTCTCCAGCCAGGGGATTGCCTTGGGCGCCTGGGTCAGCATAAAGTAGCTTTGACCGATGAGAAGCGCCGATTCCTTGTAGTCGGAGCCTGCCGGATCTTCAGTTTTAGCCGCTTCTTGTAAAGTCGCGATCGCCTCGGCATACTTCTGTTCCTTGTAGAGCTCAACTCCGCGCGCGTGTGCTTCGGATCCCACGCGAGCCAGGAAAAGGACCGCAAGGACAAACGACAACATACCCAAAGAGTACAGGAGCGGTTACGTGAGGAGATCGTTAGCAACTGGTTCGCCAGATAGCGTTAGTTGCCAAACAGACCGAATTTTTGCCTTCCCCTAAAAGTTGTAATTATTCCTGCAACTTGGGGGATACAAAACTATCCCTCATCGTTTACACTGTTCCCGATGGTGTGAGTGGTACCAGCCTGGGTAGCTGGTGTGTTGACGTTCATCCCACTTCCAAGGAGGAAGCATGGTTAGCTTTCGCAGGGGAGGCTTGTTTTCCCTCGTTCTCGCGTCTGTCTTGCTGTTTGGGGTCGCAATCGGCGCAAGAGCGCAGCAGGTTTTCGGGAGCATTATCGGGACCGTTAGCGATCCCAGTGGCTCCGCCGTAGCAAACGCTAAAGTAACAATCACCGACACTACTAAGGGCACGTCTTCTGACGTGACCACAAATGATGCTGGGCAGTACTCTAAAGGTCAGCTTATTCCCGATCAATACACGGTTACAGTCGAAGCCGCCGGGTTCCAGAAGGTTGTTTCGAACCCGCTGACTGTGCAGGTCGATCAGGCAACCCAATTCAACGCTACGATGACGGTCGGCAACGTGCAGCAGACGGTTGAGGTCACGGCCGCCGCACCGTTGCTGCAGACAGACCGCGCCGATGTCGCTCAGACGTTCACCTCAGAGCAGATTTCGCAGTTACCGAGCATCGGCCGCAACCTTCAATCGTTTGAGCTGTTGAATCCAGGAACGGTAAAACAGGCCTGGGCGCACGCGTCCGATGAGGACCCGCAAGGCAGCATTCAAATTCAGGTGAACGGCCAGCCGTTCTATGCCACGGGCTATTATCTCGACGGCACAGTGAACCAGGACCCGATTCTAGGCATTATCGTTATCAATCCCACCTTTGACTCTGTTAATGAAGTCAAACAGGCGGGTCAGGATTATGACTCTGAGTTCGATACATTCAGCGCGGGTCTGCTGACCTACTCGACCAAATCAGGATCAAATTCCTTACACGGTGATGCCTTTGAATTCCTTTACGTGAATACTCCGGGCTTCCAGGACTTTGGCCGCAATCCGTTCACCGAGAATACCCCGATTGGCGGGCATGCCGGCTCCTTCTCGCCCACTACTCACCAGAATCAGTTTGGTGGATCGATCGGCGGCCGGATTATTAAAGACAAGCTGTTCTTCTTTGGGGATGCCCAGCTAACCCGGAATATCAAGGGCGGTTCAGTCCTTGCCAGTGTTCCCACCCTACAGGATCGGACAGGTAATTTAGGCGACTGGCTTGCGTTCAATTCGATTTACCAGATTTACGACCCGAACACCGGGAATCCGACGACCGGAGTTGGGCGCACGGCTTTTGCGGGCAATGTGATCCCGATGAACCGCATCAGCCCACAAGCGCTGGCCATTATGAATTATTTTCCCCTTCCGAACGCGCAAGGCACGGTGGCGAACGGTGTAGTGGCTCCATATAACAACTACGAAGCCAGCGGGGGATTAACAAATAATGGCAACGTCTGGGATACGCGCTGGGACTATTACGTCAACGAAAAGAACACTGTTTTCGGGCGATATAGCTATGCGGCGTTCGACCTGGGCGCGCCCGGGGCTTTCGGTTTACTGGCTGGCGGCCCAAGCTTCAACAACGCCAATTACGCCGGTAGCTCGAGCACTCTGAACCAGAGCATAGCGGGCGGTTGGACATATACTGCCAGCGCGACGTTAATCAACGAATTCCGCTTCGGTTTCCTGCATTACCACGTTACGGACGTTCCTAATGGCGTGGGCACGAGCCCTGCTACGCAAGCCGGCATCCCGGGCTTAAACCTCGATAACTTCTACACGTCCGGAATGCCTTATTTCGATATTAGACAGCAGAACACAAATGGCAGCGCGGGTACCGACGACAAGCTTGGCTACTCGCTGGATGTTAACGCGTGCAACTGCCCGCTCGATGAAAACGAACGTCAATATCAGTTTGTGGACAATATAACCAAAGTCCACGGCAACCACAGTTTCAAGTTCGGCGCCGATATACGCTATGCACTAAATCTCCGTGTTCCCAGCGATAGTCACCGGGCCGGCCAACTGGTCTTCGACAGCTACATGACCTCCCTGGGCAACGGATCGGGGACCGCTAGTGGTGGGCTTGGTCTGGCCACTTTCCTACTCGGTGATGTGTCGCAATTTACGCGGTACGTAAGTTCGAGCACCAATGCTCAGGAGCGTCAGAAACGCCTGTTCTGGTATGGGCAGGATGAGTGGCGGCCAAATCCGAAGCTCACCGTCACGTATGGCCTTCGGTGGGAAATGATCTTTCCGGAGACCGTCAACGGTCCGCAGAACGGTGCCGAATATAACCTGAACACTGGCCTGTTGGACGTGTTCGGCTACGGGCTAAACGGTAGCCATGGCTATCAATCGATGAACTGGAAAAACTTCGCTCCGCGGTTAGGGATTGCGTACCAACTTACGCCGAAGACGGTGATTCGCACGGGCTACGGCTGGTCCTATAGTCTGGGAACGTTTGGTTCCACATTCGGCCATAACGTCACTCAGAACCCACCGGTTCTGGCCAACCAGAGCTTGAGCCAACAGCAGACTTGCGGCAATAATTTCTGTGATGTGTTTACGCTTGCTTCAGGAGCTCCGGCGCCTCCGTCCTTCAGCGTCAGCCCGCAGGGTACACTGCCTTGCCCCGCCGGAGTAGATTGCAAGACACGGCCTTTGATTATGACGCTGCCGGTGACCTACAACTACAATTTCACGGTCCAGCAGCAATTGACGAAGAGCATCGCCGTCACCGGCGGCTATGTCGGTAATTCCGGCCGGCACCAGACAAACGGCTCTAGCGGCGATACGTACAATGCCAATCAAATCTTTTTCCTGCCCGGCTTTACAGGGAAGCAAAACACGCTTGCACCTTTCAATGGCCTGTACGGTCCGCGTTATAACTATGGGAACACGTCAGCTATTGACAACTATGCCAATTCCGCAAACACCCGGTACGATTCCTTCCAAGGCACGGTAACCGTCCGGGCAATGGCCGGCTTGACCCTGCAGGGTAACTACACCTATCAGCTCTCGCAAGGGGATGGGGGCGCGACATCATCTTATCAGGGCCTGCCAAACAGAGATTACACATTCCTGTATGACCGGGCACTTGGTTACACCAACAATAACGATTTTCCGCTCCAGCAATGGGTAATGGCCCCCACCTACGATCTTCCGTTCGGAAGAGGCCGCAAATATGGCGCCAACGTGAATAAGTTCGTTGACGCCGTACTTGGTGGATGGAACCTCAGCGGCATCTTCACTTACTACACCGGACTGCCGTTCTATCCGACTATCGATTCCTATCCTGGAAAACCCTATACGGGTCCGAACAATGTGCCGGATAAGGGTACAGGAAGTCCGATCGCGCCCAACGCGAATCGGAACCAGTGGATTCTTCCGCTTTCGAGCGGCGCTTACACGTTACCGGCGCCTAACACCTTCGGCAACTATCCGATCAACAAGACGTACGGACCGCAGTTCGTGAATCTGGATGCTTCGATTATGAAGCAGTTCAGCATCACCGAACGCTTCAAGTTCACGCTGCGTATGGATGCAACGAATTCGTTGAATCATGCGAATCTCGGCATGCCGAATACAGACGTTCAGAGCCCAAGCGTAGGGCAAATCACCAACCTTGCATACAGCAATAACCAGGGGGCCATGCGCCGGCTGCAGTTCTCCGGCGTTTTGAAGTGGTAAGCGCGAAATCGAGTTAATAGGCTAAAACGGCCGGAGGGGCAGATGGCTCTTCCGGCCTTTTTTGATGCTGCAGCTCAGGGCTACACTGAAAATTAGAATGAGCGCGGTGGTCAACCCATACATTTCCCGCATTCGTATCAGAGCGGGTGTTCGTTCAGGGAAGCCCTGCGTTCGCGATACGCGTATCACGGTACAAGAAGTGCTCCAGTGGCTGGCTTCTGGCGCTACCGAAGACCAGATCCTTAACGACTATCCGTACCTGGAGAGGGATGACTTCAAGGCCGTCTTTGCGTATGCCGCTCAGTTCCCAGATGCCAGGGTTTCTGGCCCTTGAAACTGCTCTTTGACGCCAATCTATCTCCGAAACTTGTCCATCGTCTCGCGGATCTGTTCCCAGCAAGCGCCATTTCGGCTCGCGCTTCCTGAAAAACTTCTCCGCGAAGAAAAGAAGGCGGAACTGGCCAAAGACCAGCGCTGGTCATAATTCAGTCTTTGTTCTCGATGTCCTACTCAGATTACTGGTGCTCGGCAATTTTCGGATCTATCTTCTGAGCAAGTGCCATCTCGGCTTGTGCTTCCTCGCTTTTGCCCTGGTGCTCCAACGCCAGGCTCAGGCTGTAATGCAGAGAGGCAATCAACGGATTCACGTTGATACCCTGCCGATACGCCAGAATGGCTTCGTCGTATTGGCCCTTGTTGTATAGGGCGCCCCCGAGGTTTAGGTATGCAAGCACGAGGTCGGGATCAATCTCTAAGGACTTCTTGTATTCCGCGATCTCGTCGCCGGCATTTGCCATGGCGCCAAACGCTATTCCGAGGTTGAAGTGCGCGCCTGCATCGTTTGGGTATAGACGGGTGGCAACGCTGAGTATACCTGCACCTGTCTGGGCGTTTCCGGCTTCCGCATACGTCACGCCGAGATAGGTCAGCGCTCGAAGGAATTGGGGATAGATTTTGAGCGCCTCGAGCAACTCCGCCGCCGACTTCTGCCGATCGCCCTGCTTGCGCAGATCCATTGCTGTCTTGAAATGCGCTTCGGCGTCCTCGCGGAAATTGCGCGGCATGCGTGCAATGATGAAGTATTTTCGTTGCGCAGAGATCACGTCCGAAATTTCGTCTGGCTGAAGGCGCAAAGCCGGGCCGGACCAAGCCGCATCGAGCTGTGAGGACGTCAGATCTCCTAAGAATCCGCCGTTCATCGCCGAGGCTTTGTCGAGCGAATTGTCCCGCGCGAGATCGAAAAAAGAACCGCCATTCGCGAGTTGTTCCCGTATGCTCGCCGCTTTTGGCGCGTCGTTCAAAACGATCATTCGGAGGAAGAGGTGCTTGGGAGTGACCTGAGTCTTCCACTCCGGGAGCTGTGCGGGCGCCGAAACATGCTGCTCCGGATGAACGCGGATCCAATGATCTGCGATTACGAATGGCGGTTGACCGTTTTCATCTGGCATATGGCACCCAATGCAACCGCTGGTTCGATTCACTGGACAGAGCCCC